>JBNKQE010000042.1:0-20601 GCA_050295715.1 Leptospirales bacterium | reverse complement strand
ACTGGAATCCTCTTCCAAATATAGATATTAATAATAACGATGTTTTTTACCCATATGGTGTTAAGCAGATATTTTTGCCATGGTGTCCGGAAAGAGATTATTTTTATGCGGTTTTCAAAGGCATGTTTGGTCAGGGTCCATGGTTACAGTTTTATTTTTTATTATCGAGACTAATAATTGGAACTGGCTCTTTTCTATTGCTGAGAAGAGAGTTCGGGTGGAAAAAAGCATTATTCTCTTCTTATCTTCTGGTTCTGTTCGATTTTTATACGATCCATAAATGGCCCGGTCATGTAAGTCAATCGATACATCACTGGGTAATGCTGGGAGTAATTGTTGATTTTATTCTTATACGTAAATACTTTTCTGGAAAGCATCTAAGTGTCGCGTATCTATTCCTTCGCTATCTGATAACTGTATTTTCATTCGGGCTGGACATTGGATATATAGCAGGTTACGGTCTTCTTTCTTTGACATTAACAATGGTATCGCTTTTAATTGGATTCGCATATAATTATTTAATGAGTGATTCTAAGCTGCGATACGATATGATTGAAAATGTTAAAAATGAAATAAAAATGAAAAGTAAATTCATTATATTTATTCTTTTAATTTCTATTGTACCTGCATTTCTTTTTATTCCGATCGTATATCAAATTGCCAGCGAAGCTCTTTCTATCAATTGGGATGGATTTACATTTTTGACCTGGTATTCGAGTCCATTAAGATTGCTTGTTCCAATGTTCACTCAGTTTCATCCGTTCAAGTCTCCTTTCGAATCAGTTTTTTCGGATAACCCGGAAGGAGTTGGAGCAGGAAGCCCGGGTTTGTTTTTGATTCTACTTGCAGTTATAGGTTTATGGCATTCTCGAAAACTAATTCAAATCTATATCCCATTTTTGATTTTATTTATTATGTTTTTAATTCATAACCCGGATTATTTTCCAGTAATAAATTATTTTCCCTGGTCCAGGTATGCCAGAGTCGCAAGTCGATTTACTACAATGTACCCGGTACTGCTGATCATATTTGCCACAGGTATTGACTGGAATCTTATGTGGAAACGTTCAATGCGATATGTGACGATAGCATTGCTTTTTCTGGGAATTATTGAAATGCGTGCTGCTTACAGATTGCATCAGGATTATGCCTTTAGACCGGATTCCAGTTTTTATAATTATATGAATACACTCAAAAAACTTCCTGGTGAAGCTGTCCTTGATTGGCCTTTTTGTATCTGGGATGCCGGAAAGATGGATTCAATGTGCCCTTATGTTCACCGTAATAGTGGAACTTATGCACTGCGAAGATTCCACGAGAAAAAAGTAATCGGGCAATTTTTTGGACGACTTCATCCTGATGATATCAAGCCTCTGAAACTTGCAGGATGGGAAAAAATGTTTCATCCGCCTGATAAAAATAATGGTTTGCGAATGCGTGAGGATAAGTGTTTCAGTAGTAGGGAGTGGCATTTTTTTGATGATTTTTTTAGAAAGTGTGATTTCGCAGCAATTAATCTTTACAGCGATATAATTGCAGATGGATGCAGGGAGCAATTCGTGAAAAGGTATGGCGAACCTGTTGCTCAAACAACTCTTCCCCGGGCAGGGAAACTGGAATTGTTTGTCGCAAGACCATCTTATCTGAATGAGAAGAATGTGAAAGAGTGCAAGAGTCTAAGACTTAATAACTATAAATAACATATAATTATGGAAGAGGCATTATGGCATTATTTATAAAGAAATTAGAAAATCCACGTTTTTCAGTTATATTTGTATCAATTATATATTTTGTTTTAATCTTTTTAATAAACGATCCACGGGCGTTATACGGTGATTCCGGGATAATGTTTCTTCAGGTTCATGATATAGTGAATAGTAATTTTTCAACATTTGCTTTTCACTATCCGGCGGAAATGCTTGATCCAGGTTATTTAATGGTTCCATTTAAGGAACCTTTTCTGGCTCGCGTGGGTGATAATTATTATATTGATTTTCCTCCATATTTCCCATTGTTAAACTCACTATTTTATTTGGTGTTTTCCTATACTGGTTTATACTTATTGAACTACGTGTCTCTTGTCGGGAGTATTCTGGTCATGTCGTATTTGCCCGAGTTAATTGGACTCAGGCGCGTATATGGACATTTAATGGTTTTGCTTTACTCATTTGGAACAACTGCAACATTGTATTCTTTATTTTTCCATGAATATACTCTGGCGATATTTCTGGTAACTGTGTCGTTGTATTTAATGCTAAAATACTTGTACCATGATAAAAGATACGCGGTAATTGCTTACTCGGGATTTATCGGGGGGCTTGCATTATTTTTTCGTCTCGAGGTTGTTTTTCTATTTCTGATTGCCGGAATTGTAATATTATTTTATAATAAGCGAATTGACTGGAAATCGGCCATGTATTTTGGAGCGGCTTTTTCTGTGCCGTTTCTTATACTTTTGTATCTTAATAATGAAATTCATGGTCATCCCCTGGGATTGCGATATGCATTGACCATGAAAGCGAAGGATGCTGTAGGTTCAGTATCATCCGCAGACAGATTGGTTCTTGTGGATGTTATGAGCGCAGATACCAGTCGATTTGGAATTATTGTGAATACTCTTTTCAGCAAAATGCGAGGTTTATTCTATCAGTCCCCTTTCTTTGTCTTGCCATTATTTTCAATATTTTATTTTGTAAATAAGAGATCGGAGGTAAAAAAACTTATTCCTCTTGCTGCAATATTTTTGGGAGGGATGTTGTTGATTCTCTTTACTGCTCCCAATCACGGAGATCATTTCGCACCTCGTTATTTATTTGGATTATTTCCATTTGGTATTTTGCTTTTTTTCTATATTACAAATGATATTCTTAATTTTGTAAAGATCAGGCATAAATCACTACGAATTACAGCTGTAGCTATTATCTTGATTCTTGTTTTACACAGTGTAAATGTGTGGAAAAAAAAATACATATGGATCCGCTCCCTGGATTCAATGGTCTTAAAAGCGGAAGAAGTGATACACAATCAAAAAGAGAGTGTGATAGCATTTATTGAATATGCTTCTTCGCGTAATCTACTTCTTGGTTTTACAGAAAAGAAAATGGTTGTAATCGACGATCTATCCCGGAGAGATATATTTTTGAATGCACTGGTTGATAATAATATTAAATCTTTTGCAATTGTTTTACCCGTTGCAGGAAAATCAGGTGAGTCTACCATGGAAAAATATTTTACTGATGGTAAACCGGATGCTGCTAAACTTGCTTTGCTGTCCCCAATATTAAATCCTGAGTCCAGAACGTTGTTAACAGGTATTGAATACGATAATCCATTTGTTATATTACGATATCGTATTCGCAAATAATTAGAGAATAAAATAGGGTTCGCAATTACAATCATATTTACTAATTTTCTATTGATGGGCTGTGAAATGAATACTCTTAATAGTATTTGAGAATTATATTTATATTTGTTGAAAAGGGTTTATTTTTGCTGAATTTCAGTTATGATTGGACACCTGGATTAAAATATTTGAAGTAGATTATATTACTTTATTTTATGAAATAATGGATTTGGTTTTTTTATGAAAGTACTGCTGGTAGATGATAATGCTGTGAATCAAAAACTTTCGAAGATCATGCTTGAATCTGAAGGATATGAAGTAGAACAGGCAATGGACGGAAAAGAGGCCCTGGAGAAAATCAGTCAGGATAATTATGATATTATCTTTATGGACCTTCGTATGCCCGTACTGAATGGTTTTAATGCTACCAAGAAAATTAGAAAGAATAATTCAAGTGTACCCATAATAGCTCTCACTTTGAACGACGGGATTGATATGGAAGAGAAATGCAAGAAAGTTGGGATGAATGATTTTCTGGAAAAACCCGTTCGTCCAGAAAATCTGCTTGAAATGATAAAAAAATGGGTAAAATAGTAATTGTATTATCTATTTTCATAGACGAAGGAATGTTTTTCAGGGAACTGTAATTGCATCCTCTCGGTTTATCGGTAACACCAGTCAGGTAAAAATCTTTGAAATAACCATAAAGAATGAGCGAGATCAATGCACTCAATCCAGCTCAGAATTCCGAGAAACTGAACTGGATTGAATCAAAGACAAAATTTTATTTTTTTGTATATCTCTGTGCGAAATCATCCAATGAGATTTGTTTTATTTTACTTGCATTTCCCGCTGTCCAGAACTCTTCATAGCGAGCTTTGCAAACATTTTCCATCTCTTTAATTGCTGGAGCAAGAAATTTGCGCGGATCAAACTCTGCAGGATCGCCAGACATTATTTCACGAACAGCTGCCGTCCAGGCGAGACGATTGTCTGTATCGATATTTATTTTACGCACACCATTCTTTATACCTCTTTGAATCTCTTCAACGGGTACACCATAGGTTTCAGGGATAGCGCCACCATTGGCATTGATTTTCTTCAAGAGATCTTGCGGAACTGATGAAGATCCATGCATTACAATATGAGCATTTGGCACTTTTTTATGAATTTCTGCGATTCTACTTATTACAAGAACTTCCCCTGTAGGCTTACTTTTGAATTTATAAGCCCCATGGCTTGTTCCAATAGCCACAGCGAGGGCATCAACACCTGTTCTATTTACAAAATCTGCAGCCTGGTCGGGATCTGTTAAGAGTTGTTCTCTTGACAGGGTCCCCTCTGCGCCATGCCCGTCTTCTTTATCCGCCTGCATTGTCTCCAGAGAACCAAGTACCCCAAGTTCACCTTCCACAGTAACTCCGATGGAATGAGCCACATCAGCAACAAGCTTCGTCGTTTCGACATTATATTCATAAGTTGATGGAGTTTTTCCATCTGCCATTAATGAACCATCCATCATCACACTGCTAAAACCATTTCGAATGGCTGAAAAACATGTTGTTGGGCTATTTCCATGATCCTGGTGAAGGCAAATGGGAATGTGTGGATAAGCTTCCGAGGCAGCAAGAATCAAGTGTCTTACAAAATGCTCGCCGGCATATTTCCGGGCTCCACGGGATACCTGTAGTATTACTGGGCTGTCAGTCTCATCCGCCGCTTTCATTATAGCAAGAACCTGTTCCAGGTTATTAACATTAAATGCCGGTATACCGTAGTCATTTTCAGCTGCGTGATCTAGCAAAATTCGCATGGGAACCAGTGCCATGTGTTACCTCTTTCTATATATCATAATTGTCCCGGAGGATCTTTTAAATAGTGGACGTTATCGGCTTCAAATTAGCAACCAAAAACAGAATTCTTTTTAATGTTTATTGAAAAGCTTTATGATACGGGCAATATTTCACCTGTTTCATTCAACTTAATTTTAAGATGTAAAATGTCATTTAATCAACAAAAAACCCGGCTGAATGACCGGGTTTGTATATAATCTAAACACAGGGTATGTATATGCTTGATTTGCGGAGAAGGAATCAAGGTGCGGCGATATCCGGTTTAGTCTTTCTATGCTTGAAGTTAATATACGAATCTACTTCATCATCATAGCGCAGATTTCTGATATCAACTATATCCACTCTGTACTCTTCCGGAACACTCAGGTCGAAAATAGGGTGCAGAGTTTTGGGAAGAAGATTTGGGTGCTCTGCCCATTTAAGAGTAACTCCGTTGATTGTAGGAATCTGACCGGCATCCGGTCTGTCAGTTCCTGTTTCATTGCGACTGTAGGGGCTCATTAATGCGTAGTTATCGTAAGGGTATTTCAGATGATAAATTCGTTCGGCATTGAATTTTGCCTGACGACAAAGAGTGATTGTGTCCAGGTAAAGCTGGATTCGCTGACGGCGTTGTTTGGGTAAAATATGACGATTATCAGGAATATTCTCCTCAATGCGAATGGCTTTGATTCTTGCTTTCTTCGCCAGACCAAGGTAATAGTAACCCATTTTCATATTTTCTTCAATTTCATGTTTATTGAGAGCATAATGGAACAGGGTTGAATCATAACGCCTTTCTTCAAATCCTGCTTCACGAGTCATTGTAAAGTCACGGCGATACTTGGATTTTGGACCCAGTTCCATGCTGATATCAACAACACTTTTGTCTGTATCACTCTCCGGATTCTTCTTCTCAACAGAATCTCTAAGCATTCTTTGCGTTCTGTCAATAAATGACTGGCTGACCTCTTCCAGGAGCTGGTCTGTTCTTAGCTGAGAGTCCAGGAATCGGTTGTAGGCATTGATATAGTCCTGTTCGTAAAAATAAATTAATCCTTCTTGATAGATTCTTTTTGCTTCTTTGTATGTTTTAATGCGCTGCCATGGCTCTTTTTTTTGATCTTCTTTTGAAAGGCCGGTTTTGCAGGCTGGAAAAGGCTCGCAGGGAAAGTTAAATACAAGCGGTCTCATAGCTCTCAAATAGTGTATGAGATCCTGGTTTGTGGAATTGGCCTTTTCAATAATTGATTCAGCCTGCAACCCTGAGGTCACAGATAAAGTGCCAATTGCCATTGCGAGAATTGTATGTATTGCTCTGGTTTTCATAATGCCGTTACTCATCCTGTATCTTTAGTCACCAGTTTTAATCTTCTCTTTATGATTGAAGATCTGTTTTGACCACATGGGTTATTCCGGCCAGGCTACCGGCTGTTATAGCTATCGGACTTCTGAACTGTAAACCTGATTGCACTGTGATTATTTTTTTTTATAATATGACTGAAAAAAGTTATTGATGCTGATTTTTGAATTTCTCTGTTCAATTAAATTAAAATATCGTACATTCAGGATCGAATGTAGTATATAGCTCTAATTATTGAAGCGGAAAAATTAGATTCTGGGAAAAAAATTGTCTTCAAATCAGACTATGTTTACAATTCTGATTGTAATTCATTGAGATTTGGTCTGGTATCATTACCAGATTCGGGAGAGAAGGTTCGTTCTATGGCATTATCAGGTGGATCATCCAGAGCAAAATCCATTTCTTACAGGGCAAAAGAAAAAACCAGGTGTCCGGTATGTGGATATGAGTTCAACAGGGAACAACTGCACTCCGGTGGTGGTCGTCTGATAGCCGGGAAATTAACTTCTGAATTACGTCGAACTTACGAAGTGAGTAAAAAATATGGCCGGGTTTACCCGCTGGCCTACACAATGATAATTTGTCCTCAGTGTCTATTTACTTCCTTTCCAAATGACTTTGGACCACTGCCTCAGGATGAGGCAATGGATCTGCAAAAGAAGACTGTGGATAGACGAACCGGAATTGAGAAGATTGTTGGGCCTGTCAATTTCCAGGAGGACCGCAACCTGGTTACCGGTGCTGCATCTTATATTCTTGCCATTGACAGCTATCAAAATCGAGGAATGGGAATTGCACCAACACCTAAAAAGGCAATATGCTCTATTCGGGCTGCCTGGCTTTTTTCCGATATGAACGAGGAGTTTCCCGGAAAAGGTTTTGATAAGCTTGCAGACTTTATGTATATGAAAGCCGTGCAGTACTACAATCCAACACTTGACATTATGAGTAACGGTCGCGAACCGCATGAGCAGTTTATTAATTTGCTTGGTCCGGATACGGACAATAACTGGGGATTTGACGGAGTTGTATATCTGAACGGATATCTCACCAAAAAATACTTGAGTAAACTGGCAGATACGGTGGAAACGCAGCTGGATCTTCTGGAAAAGTCACGCAGACACCTTGGTAAGCTTTACGGAATGGGAAAGGCTTCCAAGAGTAAACCCTCGGTCATAATTGATCTGTCAAAAGATCTTTATGAAGCGATGACAGGTCAACTCGAAAAAATGAAAGAAGAAGCCGGGATAGAATAGACATACAATGGAAAACCGAGCCGCAATTGTTGCCTATGATGGAGCATCCTTTACCGGCTTTCAATCTCAGAAAAGTGGTCGAAGCGTACAGGATGCACTTGAAAACGCTTTGAAAATCATCCTCAGGCAAGATGTCACGATTCATGGATCCGGTCGAACAGACTCGGGAGTTCATGCAACAGGTCAGGTTGTCAGTTTTTCAGCTGAAAATATTCCTGACGCTTACAGGTTGTTACGCGGAGTGAATGCATTACTACCTGCATCTGTAGCCGTTCATAACGTCTTTGCTGTACCGGAATGGTTTCATCCGAGGTTCAGTTGCATAGCCCGTGAATATGAGTATCTTATCTGGAATCATCCAACTCCGAGTGTTTTCTGGAAGGGTAGAGCTTTGTGGGCTCGTAATCTTTTACCCGTACAGGAGTTACATGACGAGCTCCAGAGTCTTATCGGTGAACATGATTTTGCCGCTTTCACAAAAGCTGTATACAGGGAAGAGAACACAAATCGCTATGTTGACCTCATTTCACTTGATTACGTCACATCGCCGGGTTTTGAGGACGGGAATCTCGTCTCTTTTAAAATTCGAGGGAATGCATTCTTGCACAATATGATTCGAGTAATTACCGGTAGTATGCTGGACAGGGCCCGTGGAAAATTAAAAATAAATCTAAGAAAGATTCTGGATAGTCGTGATAGAAATAAGGCAGGAAATACCGCTCCTCCAGAGGGTCTTTATTTCCGCCGGGCATATTATCCGGAACCGTTGCAGTATGTAGATGGTCTCAGTATACTGGAAAATTATCCGATTTTTGCTCCGCGGGCTGTTGGTCCCGGTAAATGAATCACTTGTTTTTCACGGGGCAACCTTCAAATATGGCCCAGAGTCCTATATGTACCGCTTGTTATTATCAACAATATTACTTTATTTTATTACCTTAACCGGTTTTACCGGAGGATCCGTATTTGCACAGGATGTGGGGAAAGTTGATCGCCATGAAATGGGATTCTGGATTGGGGCATCCAATCCAATGTCTACAAGTCCTGTTGGGGATGTTCTTCGATCGTCTGTGGGAGCTGGAATATTCTACAGAGTTAATTGGCCGTGGGTTTTCAATACAGAGATTGGCGGGATGTACGGGTCGTATGAGTCGAGTACAACGCAAAAACTGACTGCCGCTCCGATGTATATTGCCCTGGTATATCAGTTGCCTCTACCATATCGATTGAATGTACACCTGAAGGCAGGCGGCGGCAGTTCATACGTGGAAGTGCGACCGGAGAATAAATCCGGATGGGATCCGCTTTATTTCGTGGGAACAGAGTTCTCACTGATGGCATCACGGAAACTTCGAATAGGACTTCGTCTGGATTATTTTTACATTCAGGAAAGTCATATGGAACCGCCATCTGAACGGGATTATTATATGTATTATGCCATTGCGTCAAGACAGCCGGGGCAGTCATTTGATCCACGCATATTTAATAATTATCAGTATAATCTTGTTGATGGACAATTTCTAAACCTGGGATTAATGATTTCATTTTTTCTATAAAACGGATGTTGCACTGAATCGATTGAGGTCACATGATAAACTCTGCTCATACCGTTCAGGAACGGTTGGCTATTAAAGGAATAATCGATGGAATATATATTTAACAATAAAAGAAATGATAAAAAATCTGATAGAAGCTCCCGTCACACTATCCGAAGGGTTTTGTTTTCCGGAAAGATTGCTTTATATTTATGTGTAATCATATTAACATCCTCATGTTCAAACATGGGTAAGAATGATTTATCCATACTCTCATTGTTAATAAATAATCGAATTATGGTTCTTCTTAAAGGAACGTATGCAAGCGATGATCCGCTATCTTTCGCAGAGATCAATAACAATCAACTCTTCATCGATTCAGATTTAAATATTAATTCTTCAAACTTGCCTGCTTATTCAAACCTTCCTATCTATCTGGATATTGGCGAGCTGAGATTATCTACAAAAGAATTTTTATCTGATCTTTCAACAATCAGCAATCAGTCTGACTCTGAAAAATTCTGGGATGTCCTCTCTACGGAAAGGCAGGTGTATTGCAGTAATTTGTATACAATTGATCCAAGGTTTGATAGTTGCCTGGATACAGGCGGACTTATTAATTATCAAGAATTTATGAACGGCAATGGCGCTGTTTACCCTTCGCGTGATGTTGGTCCCGGTACATACTTGCATGCGGGAGTATTTATGAGAGGGCTGGTAACGGGATATTCTGTGACTGATAGCGGCCCTGTTATAGCACAATTTGATAATAATGAGGTTCCCGGTGAAAACATTCTTCCTCTCGTAAATTACAATCCTGGTACGACAACGTTTGAAAAAGAACTTTATGTACCCCAGTTTTTTCCATTGCATCATAAAGTTGAATTCGGTCAGCAGACGAGTATGATAATTGACGATGGAGCGGAGCCACTTGTTGTTGAGATTCGTTTTAATCTTAAAGAGAACCTCATGGCTCATCGCTTCTTGAATTCTGCGAATGAATATCAGACTGTGGTTACCTTCAGCGACTGGCGAAAAGATCATTTAGATGTCACTCAAAGGGACCAGGGGGGGAATGTACTGACCAGATCCAGAGTGTATAATCCGGCACTTGTAAGTGACCTGGTAATATCCGGCGGAACGGGTTCAAACAGGTATTACTATGCAATATATATTGCCAACGAGTGTGTCGATTTTAACCAGGCGACTTATTGTAATAAGAATACGGAAGTATTGCCACTGGCTGCGACGCCGGTAAGAGATGGTGAGAATCGAATAAAAAACCTTATGCCGAATTCATATGTCTTACAATGTTTATATGATAACGTTCAGGATGGTTATCCAGAGCAGCTACTGGGTGAGATTCCGGTTGAGGTTACTCCAGGAGCTGGAATTGTGAATGTGGCCTGTGCTTGTGGGGCATCAACAACAACAGGATGTAACTGATAAGAACGTTCTCGTAATTGAATACCTGACGTATGAAGAAGCTGTTGTATTGCTAATCAGTACCGGCAAATTTATCCTGTGTCTCCCGTTTAATGCGCTTGCGAATACTTTTAGCACGCTTTCGATTCGCTTCGAGAGTTTTTGTTATACGTTGCTCCTCTTCAGGAGGGAATCCGTGCTGAAATTTTTTTCGCATGAATCTTTCTGGCAGAACATACCAGACAGCTCTGGATGAGACAAGCAGCTTTCCATCCTTGTTGTGAATGGTTGCTTTCGTATACAGTCGTCGTTTTCTTACTGCGGTTAACCAGCATCGTATCTGAATCTCCTCATTCAGGGAGGTGGCAAAATGGTATTTCATATTCAATTGATCAGTCATTACAGCATGACCGATGTGAAAACAGAGGACCCCCTGTGCCTCATCAAGAATTGATGCGATAATTCCACCGTGGACATAGCCTGGAGCTCCTTCCATAAACTCCTCAGCCCTGAAGGAAAATTTGACCTCACCGGTCTTTTCGTCGAATGGAAAATCCTGGTGCAGTCCATGATTATTTTTTACACCACAACCGAAACAGTTTGTATGATGCCAGTCATGAGAGTTTAAGCTGGGAATATTTGAGTTTAAATTCATACAGATACCGCTGAAATTTATATATAGAATGCCAGAGAAACAGCAACTTCTTGTGTGCTGAGACCTTAGTATAATAAGAACCTGAAGCTATATACACAATTGTTTTTTTATATAAACAATACTGCAATTCCATACTGCTTTTCCTGGAAATGTAAGAGTTGAATTATTACAGCAGCCCTGCCATAACACCTGTTTGCGATTCCGTAAAAGGTTTTCGATACGAATTCAGATATATCAATGGCATTACAATTAAATCATTCTAATTATGAATTTTGTGCGAAATACGGATGCAATTCTGAATAAAGAATCGTCTTATGTCACTGGTTTACTTATTCCGGGGGTTCTATGAACTGGCAGCATGATACACTGATTTCACTGAATAATGTGCAATTTTTTGTTACTGAAACAGGACCGCTTGGCGTGAATACTGTTATAATAGCCTGTAAAGAAACATCTCTGGCAGTTGTTTTTGATCCGGGAGGAAACAGGGAAGATATTGAGCAAATTATTCAGGATAACAATTTTAAGATTGAGTATTTAATTCATACACATGCACACTTTGATCACTGCCTGGGCACGGATGCACTTGTTACGTCACTGCGAGAATCAAACAATAGTGAGCTTATCGTAGCACTGCATCCCGATGACCAGGTTGTTTTTGATAACATAGGGAAACAGGGATTTGCCTTTGGACTGAGGGTTACTCCTCCTGAAACAAAGATTGATAAATACATTACTGATAATGAGATAATTAGTTTCGGAAATATTTCAATGCAGGTCATACATACTCCCGGTCATTCACCGGGATCCTGTTCGTTTTATCTTGGCGATCATGGAGTGGTCGTAACGGGGGATACTCTCTTTCGAATGGGCGTGGGACGCACTGACCTTCCCGGTGGCGATATGGGTGTTCTGAAGAGCAGTATTCTAAATAGACTGTTTACTCTACCGGAGGAGACGGTTGTTATACCCGGTCACGGAGAGTTTACTACCATAAAAGGTGAAATGAAAGGGAATCCCTTTGTCAAGGACTGGCAATATATATAATGAAATTTCCGATTTGAAAATTATATGACTCATGCATTGAGTTGATTACTCCACGAACCTGAATAATGATAATTCATTTATAATACATAAAAATTTTGCGATAATTTACCGAACCCGCATCGTAAATAATTACAGAGAGAAAAATGTTACCCGGTGGAAATGACGTAAAGCGTTAAATTTGATTCGCAATAGATGAAAAGATCATAAAAAATTGTTGCATCAGTGGAATCCCAGGATAGAAACTACGATACTGAAATGATCGATTCGTCAAATAATGTCGAATCAATAATAAAATAATCCGGGCAGGTAGATTATGTCAGATAAACATACATTTGTAGGATATACATTCGCAATTCGAGGGGATTTAGAATGTAACGAAGATTTAATTTTTGAAGGTCAATTTTACGGTGGAAAAATTGACGTGAAAGACAACACATTTATCCAGGGAAAGGACTCGGTAGTAAAGGCTGAAATTCATGCCCGTCAGGTTGTGCTAATGGGTAATTTTGAAGGCAAGGTTTATGCCAAAGAAATTGTACAGATTACCAGTACAGCCTCAGTGAACGGAGATCTTCATACAAAAAAGATTGAGATTGCTGATGGTGCCTTTTTCAAAGGTGGACTGTTTCTGGAAGAGCCAGTTCGAAATAAGTGAAAGTCTGGCCCGGGAACCGGCACGGATTATAATGAAATAATAATGCGTGTCGGAACCAGGGATCAAGGATACTCCTGAATTGATTTTTAATCCTTGTTTATCCAGGTATTCCATGTTTCAGGATCATAGCCAATAGTTGCCTGCTTTCCGTTGCGTACAATCGGTGTGCGATACAGTACCGGGAATTCCAGTAATTTTTCTGCGATATCAAATAACATATACTGCAGGTTCATTTTCTTGTACTCTTTACTGTCGGGATCGATCAGACTTTCAAGTGGATGGCCGGCGGAAATCACACTGCTCATCTCTCCGGGACTCATACCTTTATCCAGAAGGTTCACAAAGTGATATTTAATTCCACGTTCTTTGAAGAAACGCTCTGTCTTTTTTGTGTTATTACAACTCTTTTTACCGAATATTTGAATATTCATAATTCAAGCATTCTCCATAATAAATAAATTAAGATCATTAAATAGAAACCAATCTGTTATTTATACTTATTTTACTACCGATCCTTTGTAGAAGTAAATAATTATATCTGTAAAAATAGGGCCTCAAAAGTAATTACCAGAATAGGGGTTTTTTAATTACATTATTGAGTGTATGCAATCTTTGCGTAAAAATAAATTTGAACTAAAATGATGAAAAATTCTGTTATATTAAGGGAGATGGAAGGTTTATTAAACCGGGATAACCTTGTTGAGAAAACAAAGGCACTGTTGTCACTGTATAAAAATAAACGAGAGATTCAAATAAAAAGAATTTATCAGAGCCTGCCCACTAAATACAAAACTGCCGGCGAAAAACCACACAATGTAAAAATATTTACTGCTCTGGTAAAACATTACCATCCGGATAGGCTTGGATATTATAACAGCAAAGCAAGAGAATGGCTGGAGTTGGAAGATGAAAACTCCTTAAGACATTTATTGGATCTGCTCAAGATACGAATTGAATTCGTTAATGATAATAGCTTTCCTGCAGATAGATCAAATGCGGAACCTACAAATCGAAAGACCCACAGTTATGCTGATGAGTCTGATGAGGATTATGCTGGAGAGTTTTATAAATCAGAATATAGAACAGATTTCAGCGAAGATGATTTCGATTCGGTGTATGATTCTGAAGATTCTCGCCCTTATGATGAATATTTTGAAAATTCGGAAGCGATACATGATTTCATTGCAGCCATACGATATATGGATGAGAGTCTTAAGAGTGTGGAAATTACACCTTCCATCCTGGAACTGTTTGATGGAGAACTTGATCTGTCTGGTTATGAAATGGATGACTTGAGTGGTATAGAATACTGCACAAATATTGAAGTTCTAAATTTGTCAGGAAATAACTTGAATGATATCGACCTTATCGCTCCATTAACGGGCCTTGTTTCATTGTTCATTTCTGAAAATGAAATTGATGATATTACAGTGTTAAAAAATCTGAAAGGATTAAAAGAACTGGATTTAAGTTTTAATAGTGTACATGATATATCACCTCTATTTGAACTGGAGAATCTGGAGTATGTAAATCTTATCGGTAATCCTGTCAACGAGTCGCAGTGTGCAATTCTTGAAGGGAATGGTGTTGTTGTAATACGATAATGGAAGGGACTCCAATTTCTCAATCACATAATACGTGGTGAGTAGTTACAGTCTTTCAATGGTTTTTCGGAGAATTGAAGCAAAGTATGAGAACTACTACAGTTTTTATGGCTATGAGTCTGGATGGTTATATTGCCAGAGAAGATGGTGATATCGATTGGCTTTCCATTGTTGAAAGTAAGGATACTGACTACGGATTTCAGAAATTCTATTCCGATGTCGACACTGTTGTACTCGGGCGAAATAGCTATGAAAAAGCATGTTCCTTTGACGAATTCCCATATGAAAACAAAGAAGTCATCGTAATAACTTCACACCCTGTTGAAAAGAGAAAGTCTGTTAAATCATATAGAGGCGATCTTATTGTTCTATGGAATAAGCTAAATGACATGCCTGGCCGTGAAATTTATGTAGATGGTGGAGGTATTCTTGTATCTGAACTGATTGATCTGGGACTTGTTGATCGTTTGATAATATCAGTTATACCAATTATACTCGGGAATGGTATTCCACTTTTCCATAAGACGAATTCTGACTATCCTGTACATCTCGAAAATGTATTAACTTTTGATACAGGACTTGTTCAGATGCATTATCGATTTAACAAATAATTCCTGCTGAAAAAGCACCCTGAATAACCCTGAAATTTTGAAATTATGCGGGAGACATTATTTCCTCAATAACCAACATCGTATCCGGATATTCGATTGATCGACAGAATCCATCCCTTTTTCCGCCTGATGGCATGAGTTACCTCATTGTAAAAGTCATATCATAAGTGATTCCGCTTTTTGCTTTACTCTCCCTCCGGAGGAGACTTTATAAATAGAGACATGAACAGACGAGTATTATTAAAAACAGGATTGGTATTATTGGGTCCGGTCATCTTTCTTATGGCTGGCTGTTTTCATGGTCCACTTTATGAGGCGGGAATGGCTTCAGATGAAGCAAGTCTTGGAGCGTCGCTTACACCGCCGTCTCAAGAAGAAAAGGATTACTGGAAAATGGAAAAGGACATTCGCCTCTTTCATTTTTCAAAAGGCAATGGGAAGAATATTCTTTTTATTCATGGAGGACCGGGAATTCCTTCGAATAAAACCTATCCAGGACTTGATCTTCTAACCGGGTCCTATAAGGTTCATTACTATCACCAGCGAGGATGTGGTAAATCTTCCAGGCCATTTCAGAAATTCGAATCAGGAAATTTCTATAAGAATATGAACGAACTGGTTCGCAGGTTGGGCCTTCGTGCGCATCTGGCTGATATAGAACGAGTTCGAGTATTGCTTGGCGAAGACAGATTGATACTCATCGGGCATTCCTTTGGAGCGTTTCTTGCAACCCTCTATGCTGCTGAATTTCCGGACCATGTAGAAAAGCTGGTCCTGGTAAATCCTGCCGATGTACTGCAGATACCTCCCCCTTCCGGAGGATTGTATGGTATCATTGAACAGAAGCTTCCCGAAAAGAGAATCCCGGCTTTCCAGGAATACCTGAGCAGACTTATGGATTTTGGATCTGTTTTTTCTAAAACAGAAACCGAGTTATCCCATTTGCAGAATGAGTTCATTCCATATTTTCAGGAGGCAGCACGGGCTTCCGGGCTGCCGTCTGATATCTCCCTGGAAAGTCCAAATGACACGGGAGGCTTCAGTGTTGTGGCCACTTATTTTGACCTGGGAGAAGAGTCTGACTTTCGTCCCTTTCTCAACCAGGTAAAAGTGCCCACTCTAATTCTGTATGGAGATCTTGATCTTTTTCCGGAAACCTCATTTTCAGGTTTTAGTCGGATACGGAAGAGCCGGATGGTTAAAATACACGGAGCCGGTCATTTTCCGTTCATTGAAAAATCAAATGACTTTGCTCGCACTGTGCGAACATTTCTGGAGGAGAAGTGATGCAGTATCGAATCGGAGAGTTTTCCAGAATTACAGGACTCACAATAAAGGCCCTTCGTCTTTATCATGAGGAGGGAATTATTGTTCCCGATTATATTGATGAAGATTCCGGATATCGTTATTACGATGAATCTAAAGTCCGTGAGGGTATCCTGATAAGCCAGTTGCGTGAGATGGGATTTCTTCTGCCAGAGGTAAGCGACATTTTGAAGAGTATCAAAAGTGGTAAAGAAGACTCTCTTGTGGGCCTCTTCGAAAAGAGGCTGAAAGAAACCAGAATGACTATTCGCAGAGAAAAAGAAAAGGAAAAGAGAATTCGTATGATTATATCCAGTGAATTTCAGAATGTGGATGAATCCGGAAAATCTAATCCGGTCATCGATGATTTCATCGGTCCATGGATTATTCTATCTCATCGTTTTAAGGGACGATATCGGGATGTTGGGAAGCACTTCACGCGTCTTTATCGAATGGCTGGCAAATGGGTTTCAGGTCCCCCGGGTTCTTTGTATTATGATGGGGAGTATCGGGAAGAAGACGCTGATATCGAATGTTTTGTAACTCTCTCGCAATCCATTGTGTCTTCCGATCCGGTTTACGCCACAGTTAGAGAAATTCCGGAACAGCGAAGCTTGAGCACCATTCATGCTGGCCCTTACGAGAAGCTTGGTTCGTCATATGAACGACTCTTTCGTGAAATAAATAATAGAGGTCTGGTTATACCCCCACGCACCGGTGAACTGTATCTAAAGGGGCCTGGAATTTTCTTTCGCGGAAACCCTGAACGCTATCGCACAAAAATATTTATTCCGCTGAGTGCCTGAGTCCGGTTCCTTGCCCTCCTGTAATCGTGAATCTTTTCAAAAGAGAAATCTTAGAAAGAAAGGACCGGTTACAGGAGGTGTGCGATAAATGAATTGCAACTACTCACCAGGTAATATGTGATAGAGAAACTGAAGTCCGCCAATTATCGTATCAAGCGAAGATCCCAGTCCGGTTGTTACGAAATAGGTCCATCCATGGAACTTGTAATGGGCAAACTCCAATTCCCATCCATAATAGAAATTTACATACAAAGGTGAATTGTAGAAACAATTTACCTCTGTATGTATGGCTGAATTGTTACTTTTATTAGATATGTATCTAAACTTAGAGTAATTCAATCAGTAATTACAATTCATTACAATTTAAATTCAGGGAAGCTGTTCGAAAAAGTCGTTCCCCTTGTCGTCGACGATAATAAAAGCAGGGAAGTCTTCTATAGTGATTTCCCATACAGCTTCCATTCCAAGTTCTTCAAACTCAACGACTCGAACATCTTTAATATGATCTTTTGCCAGAATCGCTGCAGGTCCTCCGATCGATCCCAGATAGAATCCACCATGTTTCTTGCAGGAGTCGGTAACCTGCCTGGAACGGTTCCCTTTGGCAAGCATTATCATGGATCCACCGCGGCTCTGGAAGTAGTCTACGTAGGAGTCCATACGGCCTGCCGTAGTAGGCCCAAAACTTCCTGATGCGAAATCTTCCGGTTTTTTTGCCGGTCCCGCATAATAGACAATATGGTCTTTGAAGTATTGAGGAAGTTCTCCACCCTGATCTACGCGTTCTTTGAGTTTCGCATGGGCTATGTCGCGTGCTACAATCATTTTACCGTTTAGCGAGAGTCTTGTGCGAATCGGGTATTTGCTGAGTTCTGCACGTATCTCACTCATGGGACGGTTCAGATCGATTTTGACCGGTTCGGCAGATTTAATGGTGCCAGGCGCAGGTAAAAATCTCGCCGGATCTCTATCAAGTTCCTCAACGAAAATACCGTCTTTCGTGATCTTTCCAAGAATATTTCTATCGGCGCTGCAGCTTACACCAAGTCCAACGGGGAGCGAAGCACCGTGTCGGGGCAGACGGATCACTCTTGCATCATGTGCGAAATATTTTCCGCCGAACTGTGCACCCAGTCCCAGTTCCCCGGAAATCTCCATGACAAGCTTTTCCATCTCCAGATCACGGAAGGCATGGCCGGTAGGGGAACCCTTTGTGGGAAGATTATCCAGATATTTGGCCGAGGCCAGTTTTACGGTTTTTAGATTTGTCTCGGCAGATGTCCCGCCAATTACAACGGAGAGGTGATAGGGAGGACAGGCCGCTGTTCCAAGACTCTTTAATTTTTCCGTAAGAAATTTACGAATGGAATCAGGATTCAAAATAGCTCGTGTTTCCTGGAAAAGGAAAGTCTTATTGGCCGATCCGCCGCCCTTGGCCATAAAGAGAAACTTATACTCATCGCCCTGTGTGGCCATGATATCAATCTGAGCCGGTAAATTGCATTTCGTATTTACCTCATCATACATTGTGATCGGAGCATTTTGAGAGTAGCGCAGGAACTCATCTGTATAAGTTCTGTAAACACCGCGGCTGATCATCTCTTCATCATCAAAATCGGTCCAGACCTGCTGGCCTTTTTTTCCAAGTACTATGGCCGTTCCTGTATCCTGGCAGGAGGGGAGAACTCGATCAGATGAGACCACGGCATTTTTCAACATGGCCAGAGCCACAAAGCGGTCATTGTCAGATGCATCAGGTGCGGTCAGAATTTTCGCCAGCGACTCCAGGTGAGAGGTGCGAAACAGGTAGGAGACATCGCTCATGGCAATGCGTGCCAGCTCTTCCAGTGCTTCGGGCTTGATTTTAAGTATGGTTTTCCCGGCGAACTCTTCTGTGCTTACAAATTCATCGGATATTTTTCTGTATTTCGTATCATCCTTTCCCAGAGGAAACATGGGTGTGTAAGGGATATCTGTCATGGAATACTCCTGCAGGATTTTCAACTCTAATGCTTGATCTGTCAGCTCACGAGTCAATAGAATTTAGTTTTTATATAGAAGTCGTCCCAAAACCCTCAATGGTTTTGGGACAGCCTCATAATTGAAGTAGCGACTGCGGGTGTACTGCATCCTTGTCGGCTTCGTCATTGCATTCAACATGTAACACTCAAAATTCAAAATTGCGCATCGGTTTTTCACAAAAAAATATAAATCATCCGATAAATTTCCGGTGCACCCATCGGCATATTAAACGCGTGAAGGATGGAGGGAAGCAGGGGTGGCAGCATGGGGCCCCCTTTCGATTTATTTCTGAATAGCTACAAACCAGATATCCGTCGAAAGGTCGGGCTCTCCCGGCGAGCTACTCCCCGACACCACTCTCTTGTGAAAATATAAAAACAATGATGATCTGGAAATTCTATCAAAATCAGGTGGTGTCGGGGTCCCCTCTTCGCCTGGTCGATCCCTGACCCGTAATGGGGGCGCTATGCTGACGGGGCCCCGCGACGGACAGCCTGCTCCCGCTCCCTTCAAAAGGGGAGCGGGACACGCCCATAAAAAATATAGAATCTTCTTGCGTTATCTGCACACAGGTATATTCTGGAATAGAGGTGTTTTATGAGCAAGGCCGATTTGATAAGAAGACTTTCAGAAAATACCGGGCGAACCCAAAAAGAGTGCTCTCAATTTTATGACGCATTTTTTCTGGAGCTTGCCGATACACTTGCATCTGCGGAAGGTGTACAGTTTCCTGGATTCGGTAGTTTTACTGTTGTTGAACAGGGTGAGCGAAAGGGGTTCAATCCATTAATTGAAAAATGGATGATGCTCCCCCCAAAACGTAAGGTGCAGTTCAAGCCTTCAGAAGGTCTTAAAGAGAGGATGAACTCATGAAAAAATCTACCTCAAAAAAGAAACGAACTGCTCTCACTGCAAAAAAAAGTGCTCCGGCGCATAAGAAAAAATCGGCGAAGTCTCAACGTGCTGGATCTTCCGTTGCTTCAAAAGGTGCCGTGAAACCCGGCAAATCTTCCGGAAGCTCTAAATCATCATCGGCTGCGAAAAAAACAGAACGAATTGTATTTCATAAGGAATCTGCTGCAGAGTTCTATCATGAACTGACTGATAAATCCGGGTTTTCATATAAAGAGGTGCATGAATTT
>JBNKQE010000041.1:0-20880 GCA_050295715.1 Leptospirales bacterium | reverse complement strand
GCGTATGATACTCTATTTCGATGTCTCACAGGAATTGCACGACTCCTTGCGCCATTCACTCCCTATTTATCCGAGATGGTATATCAAACTCTCGTTGCAGGGGCAGGCGCCAAAAATGCACCGGAAAGTATGCATTTAACAAAATGGCCTGTGTCGGATCGTGCGAACTGGTTTGATGAGAAGATTTTGAAAGAGGGTGATCTTGTTCAGTCTGTATCATCGCTGGGAAGAACTGCGCGAATGCAATCCGGTGTAAAAGTTCGTCAGCCTCTTGCAAAACTTATGATTCATGTGTCTGACAGGAATGATCGAAAAGCTATTGAAAAAAACAATGATGTAATCGTTTCGGAACTCAATGTCAAAGCTATTGAATTTCTGGATGACTCGGCCGGGATTCTTGATTATCGTATAAAGCCGAATCTTCCGAGACTTGGAAAGCGTCTTGGATCACGCATGAGAGATCTGCAGGAATGGTTCAAGAATGCAAATGCTGGAGAAGTAGCAAAGTCCGTAAAAGCGGGAGAATCTATTGAGGTGAATCTGTCAGGAGACGGAATCAAACTGGAGCCTGATGATGTTCTTGTTGAGTCCATTTCGCGCGAAGGGACATCGGGAGCCGAAGGTTACGGTATGCTTGTGGCGCTTGATACAACACTGACGCCGGAACTCTTAAGTGAGGGTATGGCCAGGGATATCGTAAGAAATATTCAGGAGTTACGAAAAAAATCGGGCCTCGATATAACAGATCGCATAAACCTGCTTCTGGAAGGGAGTGGTCTCGAAACTGTTCTCAAAGATTTCGGAGGTTATATCGGTGATGAGACACTTGCAACAATAATAAACAGTGCCCCGGAAAAGTCTCCTGCCACCGGCCAGATGGATATGGATATGGAAAATGAGAAAATCATGATTCGGATCTGGAAAAGTTAAGAATTCACAGGAAGTGTTACCGCTCTGTTTTGATCACAGAGTCTGGTAATGCCCGTATGCTTGAATGGAGTCTCCTATTGTAAGTATACGTCAAGCGTGTGACTCTCTGCTTGACTTTTATTCATTTTTCTGATATATGGCGAACTGGCCATTCGGGCCGACATGAATAACTGGTATGATAACGTTCCCACCACCAAACCACCCTCCCTGAGAGGGGGTAAATGTGTGTTCTGGATTTTTCGAATATGGTTATTCAGTCGGAAAAAAATAAGAGATGGCTGCGGATAAGGAAATTGTGCCAAAGTGATGCTTTAATAATGGGCCTGCAAAAGCAGGCCCCGTGACATATTTGCTTAGCTAACTGACACTTCTTTCGGGTCGGACTCCCAGATCCCATGCTTTGTGCAGTATGCAATAGCGACCAGGTTTAATTTGGAACCGGTAGGTACAACATTGAATGTAACCTCGGCGTGTCCTTTGTGATCCTGTCCGCCAAGTACGCCTGCAACAAATTTCGCTTCTCCAAGAAGTGTTTCACCGTTGAACAACTGAATATACTGGATATAATGGTCCATGTCGTCAGGGTGGGTGTATTCATTTCCAACTTTTATAGTAACCGGAAACTTATCACCTTGCTTTGCACTACTCTCACAATGAATAAATGGTGAGTGACGGTCTATATAGTCCTTTTTGGCTTCTCTGTCAACACTGCTGATATCGACATAGCGATTGATCTTGGGCATTCTGAACTCCTCTCTGTAATTGTTTTTGTTTTAGAACGATGTTAATAGTAGACGTAAACTCTATTTAAATTGCAAATCATTTTTCGGAAAAAATGTTCAATTCGATCAATACAGCAGAGTTAGTTAAACGAGTTAATGAATATTGACGGTCTTGAGATTTCAAACATCTAAATCCCTTGGAATTTTACTTTTTTCATTTTCCTGATTGGAATCCAGATTTGCATCAGGATTTGTAACAGGACGAAATATAGATTTACGCTTCTCTGCTCTATTCATCTCTCTATTTTCAAACTCTTTGTTCGCTTCGTCTCTAAAATATCTTTGAGACGAGAATCTTTCCGCTTCAGTTTCCGGTTTTACTCTTGAATAACGCCCGGTGTAGTCCAGACGTCGAGCATTGTGATTATCACGAAATGATATATCGAGTATGTGAATTACGCGTTTCCTGATCTCCAGGTCGTAAACGGGAAACATGACCTCTATACGGCGATTGAGATTTCTGCGCATCCAGTCAGCAGATGATAGAAATATTTTGGGATCTCCAGCATTTTCAAAGTAGTAAATTCTGCTGTGTTCCAGGAACCGGCCGACAGTTGACTCAACCCGGATATTCTCGCTGAGACCCGGAATTCCCGGTTTCAAACAGCAGATTCCGCGAATGGAGAGCTCTATTGATACTCCTGCCTGTGAGGCTCTGTATAAGAGTATGATCATGTCCGAATCAACCAGTGCATTGAGTTTTAATCGAATTCTTGCGGTCTTCCCCTTTTTGGCATTTTCGATTTCCTGCTCAATCAGTTCCGTAAGTCTTTCGCGCAGGTTAATGGGGGCAGCAGCAATATGTTCCAGATTTACAAATCCTGATGACCCGGTCATCGCATGAAATAATCGTGTAACATCCATGTTTATTTCAGGGTGCGTTGTAATCAGTCCCATGTCCGTATATATTTTCGCTGTTGTCGGATTATAGTTTCCTGTCGCCAGATGCACGTAAGACTTAACGCCGTCGTCTTCTTTGCGGATAATCTGCAAAAGTTTGCAGTGGATTTTGAGCCCCACCAGACCATATACGACGTGCACACCATGCCGCTCCATCGATCTGGCCCATACAATATTATTTTCTTCATCAAATCTTGCTTTTAGTTCAACAAGTACTGTAACCTGTTTCCCGTTTTCTGCTGCTTTAATGAGAGATCTGACAACAGGGCTATCGCCACTTGTTCTGTAAAGTGTCTGTTTGATAGCGAGAACTTTTGGATCTCGCGCTGCGTAAGAGAGCATATCCACAATGGTCTGAAAGGAATCGTAAGGATGATGGAGAAAGATGTCGCCTTTTCGGACTATACCGAATATTTTTTCTGGTTTTTCAACAGGAAGAACATTTTTAGGAATGAACGGCTGGTCGCGAAGTTCACTGTATTCCTTGCAGCGGTTGTAAACTCCCCATAAATCCTGTAGATTCAGGATCCCCGGTCTTTCAAAGAGTTCATCTTCTTCCATATCCAGTTGAACCCGGATAAATTCACGAAGTCTATCGGGGAGTCCTGATCTATAGTTCATCCGAACTGCTTCGCCCCACATTCTGTTTTTCAATTCATCTTCAATTGTTGATAATAGGTTTTCTGATGCAACTTCGTCTATTGACAGATCAGAGTTCCGGGTAATGGATATTCCGTGAATGCTCTTTACCCTGGAACCGGGAAATAGTTCATCCACCCTGAACTTTAATATTTCTTCAATTGCAAGAAACCTCCGGACAGGGCGTCCACCTACCATATCACCACGTGGAGGTAATTCTACGAACCTTGGAAAGATGGTTGGAACTTCTACAAATGCATAGACCTCTTTTTTTGTTCCGTCTTCTTTGTCACGTTCCAGTATAATAGCCTTGTTCAGATGACCGTTTGCAATATGCGGAAAGGGATGCGAAGGATCGACGGCCAATGGTGTAAGGACAGGAAAAAATTCTCTATCAAAAAAATCCGATACAAAATCTTTTTCAACCGAATTGAGTTCCTGGAAATCGTCAATTATATGAATTCCGCTATCTCGAAGACCGCAGCGAATTTCATCGAATAAACGGATTTGCTCTTCGACCATTTCATGGACCATCTTATAGATTGTATGCAGTGTCTCTTCCGGGGTCTTCCCATCGAGCTGAGCTTCTGTTACAGAGGAAGCAACAATCTGCTTGAGCCCGGCCACTCGAACCATGAAAAACTCTTCCAGATTTGATTCTGTTATTGCGAGGAATTTGAGACGTTCCAGTAGAGGATTGTCCGAACGGTGGGCCTCCTCAAGAACTCTGAAATTAAACTCGATCCATGAGGTTTCCCGGTTGAAGAAAAGCTCACCATTGTTAGTACTGAGATCAAAATTATTTATGGCTGATGCAGCCGGTTGCTCTTCCGTATTCTGGTTATCAATATCAGTGTTATTATTTTTTGAGGTTAACTCATTCACGCTCATATTATATCCTGCTCGTTCTGAAATCCTATCAGTTCGGTCTGTTGTATGTCCTGGCTGACATGCAACAATTGTTAATTTATGTATGAATTGGCCGCTCAGTTGAAGCGGCAAATAGCAGCGGGATCCAGTATAATGCTAGTTCCCATACTCTGTTTGGAAACTATACCAGAAAAATAAAAAAAGCCCGAAACGGGAAGCTAAAATGTTTTAATAATATCCAGTTATTCAGTCAGAAATTAGAAAAAAAGAATAATCATATTTTTTAAGTTTCGCTTCAAGCCCCCAGAGACGCCTTCTGGAAGTTGATTTACCAACTCTCACTGAATACCGTGATCCCATTTTTTTGATATATGGAGAGAATCCGTCTTTTTCCAGGGTGCTTTTCAAGCGGTCTGCAGAACCCTTATCGCTGAAAGCTCCCATCTGAAATGAATAAAATTCACGATCTTCTTGAACGTCTATCTGCTTTTTCTCTGACGTAGCCTTGTTGTTATTTGTTGTCACTCTCTTCTGTCCGGTCCCTATATCGGAGAGTTTTACTGCTGCATCAGACTGCAATACAACATTACGCTTATTTGTATCTCTTTTGACTTCAGGAGCACTCTGGAAGGTGGTTACATTACTTTTTTCCCTTGAAGAAGTTTTCACTGTAATCGGTTTTTTATCCGCTTCGGGAGAAACTGTCTCCTGGCTGGCAATAGATATCCCCCTTGATGGAGCCTTTGTATCACCAGATTCTGTATCCTCTCTTTTTCCGGTATTCAGAGAATTTACATCCGTATTTGCAGATTCTTCTGAATTTATACTGAAATCACTCTGATCCAGGTGTAAGTCGTTTTCAGCCAGTTTCGCATAAGGATCTGATTCATCGGATCTACCCAGACGATATCCTGTTGCAAAGGCAACTGCCAGAAGGCCCGTAAAGACGATTCCCAGTACGGCAATGCGTCTGTTGTCCAGGTTGATAATGTAAAAAATACGTTTTTTCAAGGTTCAAACCTCTCTTTGCACTCTAGATTTGCGAATATGATTTAATAATTCTTTAACCTGCAATGAAAGCTCCACAAGAGTACCCTCATTTCTTATTACGTAATCCGCCAGATGTTCTTTCTCTGAGAGCGGCATCTGTGAATTTTCACGGTCCAGAAAGTGTTCTCTGGTCCATCCGTCCCTTTTTATTGCTCTTGCAATTCTGACCTCAAGCGGTGCTGAGACAACCACTGTCAGATCGTAAGATTCCGTGTCACCGGTCTCAAAAAGAAGTGGTATATCATAAACAAGTATCATTCCATCCCTGAGTGACTTTTTTTCCAGCAAGAATCTTTTGCGAACCGCAGGGTGTATTATTCTATTGAGCGCCGTCCGTTTTTCCGGATTCTCAAAGACAATTCCACCCAGTTTATTCCGGGAAATATCACCGGAAGCATCGAGAATTCCCTCTCCAAATAAGGAGAGTATCTCGGTGCGGTTTTTTGCGCTATGGAGTTCATCTCTGGCAATTAGATCCGCATTGATAACTCTCGCACCTTCTTCTTGAAAATACCTGGCGGTCTCTGATTTTCCTGAGCCTATGGCTCCTGTAAGCCCGATAACAAATCCGTCATTTTTCCAGATAACTGTCGGTAGATCGGAATATTCCATAGGTCATTCTAGCGCGTAGAATACACGCTACCCGGCAGGAGTACACTACTTTTTTATGTCTCTTAAAAAAACTGACAGGATGAGTCTGGATGAATAATGAGAAACTCCGGATTCAACGGTAAATTTTCAGCAGGTGGCGTTCCGGAGGCACATAACGGTAGGGGTAGTCCGGATGATTGAGTTTATATGTCTGGCCGGCTACATTGAGAATTTTATGGTTTCTCATCTGGAATTTAATATCACAAATATTTCCCTGGTTGACCTGGCACAGATAGGCACCCGATTTCAGCCTGACAAAACGACCGGCCACTTCTCCGGGGGAGATATACAAAATTTTTGTCGATTGAGGTAATTTCTCAGGAAAGATAATTGTTTTTGAAGGTGGGTTGTTATCCAGTATTTCAAATAGATCTTCATCCGGCATATTTTCTGCGGTATCACTTATCAGGATTACAATCAAATCGACACCGGTTTGTTTTTCCAGTTCACTCTTCAGTATACTATTCTGCTTCTTAATTGTATCATTGCTTGATAAATCCAGGGATGATACAAATATATTGTAAGTCCTTACCGGAATGATGCGAAAAGGTAATATGTTGTTTTTGTTAATACTGTTGTAAACTACAGGGAAGTGTTTAAGGTCTATATTCTTTGTTTTTTCAAAGATATCCCTCTCATTTTTTGATGGTGCGAGAGCATCAATCCCAAGTTTTCTTACAAGATTAACTGAGCGGGGTGCCAGAAGTGATACAATATCATTCTCTGTGTTTTTGCCCGTCATGTCTCCCGCGTGAAACAGGAGCACTCCTCCTTGATTGTTTAATAGAGATCGCAGATTTTGAACCCTTGTATACAGTGCTCCAACACCTCCTGCACCTGATTCATCCTCGCCGAAATGACCCTTCCAGTTGGCTCCTGCAATTATCTGAATGGTTGTTCCATTTGCCGGTTCTTTCCATGACTCTGCAAGCAGAGAAATTGTGAAAAGAGTGATTATGGAAATGGATATAATTGAGTAATGTAAAAATTTCATTGTTTTTGCGTCCGCAGGTATCTCTATTTGAATGCGAGTCTGAGCCTTTCTTCCCTATTATCGGACGATTGCTAAAAAAGGAAAAGTGTAAGACACCTCTCTAATTTTCCTGTAACATGTAATTATTATCTATCACAATCACTCGCTCTTTTTCAGTAAGGCGGGGCAGAGAATCTCGTAAAGAATACGATTTGATATGCGGAATAAGTTTGTATTGTCAATTTTTATAACATGATAGGCTCAGTGAGTTATACCAGGCAAGTCCATCCAGAAAATTCTGGAGAGGATTTTCCATGCGGACTCCACCCTGTATACATGAGATATAGTTATTCATCACTCCTTTCAAAAATAGAATAGAATCGGAAGAGACGGCTGTTGGCGTGAAACTGTAAAACCCATTACCGGAGGAGGATACTGAAATGTTATCTCCCAATCCCGAGCTGTCCCATATTTGCATTGAGGTTATTTCATGGTTCTCATCAAACCATATCCATCCCGATGAAAAATCAACCGCGCGAATGCTGAGCGGTTTGCAGGAATTGCCTGAACATGGCATATCATTAACTCTCCTGCGAAATGCAAATCCATCAAGACTCATTTCGTATGTCAACTTATCCGGGGTTGCTTGAAGTCCAATGCCGTAAGTTTTACCTGCAATCCCTGCCAGATCAACGGGATTGAGTAAAGGGTCAATGCAGCCAATAGGTTGAAAGTATCTAATTGCTCGAAAGGCGATTCCAGTTCCGGAAAAAACAGTTGTCTCCCCCGTATTATTTGCAACACTGCAGGTTAGGTCTGATTCTGTATAAATCGCACTGGATTGAATCATACCATGAAAAGCTCTTGGCTGTAAAAATGCCCTTTCGCGAACTCTGTTGTATTCCTCCATAAATGCAGCCGCAACCTCCCGGGAATCGAAAATATACAGGATTTCAAGATTCGAATTACGGGCAGATGCTGACCAGTTAAAGGAGCCGGTTATGACTATTCGCTCATCAATTATTAGTGTTTTATGATGCAGATGACCCCCGTGGTAGATTCCCTCCTTCAAAAACGCAGAACGATTTCCATCAGTGAAAAAGAGCGAGTCTGTCCCGCGGAGTGACTCATTTAATTTATATCCCTCGCTATCGTTTTCCAGCCTGTTTCGACCTCCAGTGTCGTTGTAAATTCCTTCTACCCGAACTCCTGAAGCCGCTTTTATGAAAATGGCTGAAGTTAACAGGGGATCTGTATGGCTGAAGATCATGTATTTGACTGAAGATTCAGCATTCAGAATATGATCTGCAATGAGTGACCGAATCAGATTTCCTCTTAGCGGGGCGAGAACCGCCTTCCCGTTGAAAGGGAGGTGGATCGTCGGATAATGAGACTGTTCATGATTCAGTGTTTCTCTTAGGAGTTTCGCCTGAGTATTCTGCAGCTCAAGAAAGATGAATGCATTGTTATTATGAAGAAGGCCGCTCCGTGTAAAATTCCCGGTACCGGAAACTAAAAATCGGTTGTCGATAAGTATTACTTTTGTATGTTGCAGTCCGCTTTTCGTGCGAGTTGTGAATGGTAGTCCGCTGGCTGCAAGTTCCGGATAGGATTGGTCAGGGGATCCCATAAGAGTAATCCGGATGGATCTATTGCGTGCCCGTTCCAGTGCGCTAATAATTTTCTCATTGTCAAAACCGTAAAACCATATGTTAATTTCTGATTCTGCACTGTTAATCATGGAGACAATTCGTTTCTCGATCTGCCTGGCATCCGATGATGACTCTTCAAGATCTGGTCTTGTGAACTGGAAAGCGGAAAATGCGTATGATTCCGATAGTAAAAAGGATAGGTCTTCTGAGGTATGTCTATCACCGCAGGTGAATACAGGTAGTATGAAGACAATAGCAAGTATATTCATTTTTCTATTATACTTAACCATTATTGGCCCCCGGGTTTTGCATTTGATTGTTGAAATACCAGGTGTATCCTGTTTCCCAGTATTCTCCCGCTTTTGAGTATTTACCTTCCGGAGCTTTTTCATAAAGCTGTCCGTATGAAATTTGAATGAAATTTCCCCTTACCGAATACGAAGCGCGAAACTCAATGGCTGCGAATTCTCTTTCATCGCTTGATTTTTTCAGGGTTCTGAAGGGATTTCCTCTGTTATCTGTTTTTTCTCCAAGGGGTCTAAAAATTGATGCATGAAATTTCAATCGAACCAGTGGTTGATTGAATTCGATTCCTGTTTCAAATACTCCAGCATGCGAATGATAGTTGTTGTAAGAATTGCTGTAGGATATAACGTTAGTGCAATGGTCGTGCCTGCAGATTGTTGGTGAATTGTAAAAAGAGAGAGTGTTGCGAAAAATCTCCGAGCGATAGTTGAGATATCCACCGGGATCTATAAATCCAGTAGTCTCATTTTCCGTTTCCACTCCTCCCGGGGATTTTCTGGAGGATTCTGGTAGTGTAAGGTTTGTAAAAAACATAAATGATTTATATGTAATGGCCAGCTCCGTTTTTAGTAAAAGTCCCTTAACGGCAGCTCCTTCGTAATCCAGAGTACGGTAGATTACATGATATTTTCCGGTGGATTTGTAAATAACAAGGCTGTACGCAAACCCGGAGTCTTTATGTCCGACTTTGTAAGTGCTGCCAATGCCCTGATACTCTATATACGAGAGTCGCCGAGCATTATTTCCGAATGTTACAGGCGAATCCTTTACCGGGTGAATGGAGTAGTGTAAAAAAAAATAAAAGTCACTCATGCGAAAAACGGCATCGACTCCGAATGATGTTGCCAGTTCGGATCTTTGCAACTGTTTCTCTTTTTCTGCCATAATTGACGGAGAGATGAGGGGGCCGGCGACATCGTCAGCAGGTCCGGAGTTGAAGGTGCTGCCGTCAATATCAGGTAGATAGGCCAAACCAACTCTTATCCATGCCTGTTTTTTTACTGAGAAATTCGCAAAGAATCCTGTTGAGGAACCCGGATGTAGAAGAAATGGTTTTAACTCTTTATGATTTTGGATCACTCCTGATTGCAGTGAGCACTCTGTGTCTCCGGAACAAGTATCATACGACGCAAAAAAAGATTCAATGTAGGGCTGAACCTGATCCGATCCGAATCCGGATGGACAGTAGTCTTCGGCACCGTCGCCCCTGGAGTATAAAACATTGACTCTGGTAAAGAAGTTAAGCTCTGTCTGATCGAGGGTTACGTCCGTATCTTCTTCATTCTCAGTTCTGGGATTGGAGTTGTTCTTGTGGCTGACAGTTGACCATTCGCCCCCCGTATACAGCATTGGCTCTCTTCGTCTGCAGTGAATTGGTGCAGGACCCTGCGAATCGCTTTTCATTTTTCTCATGGATACATAGTCCGATCTGAATGATGATCCGAAAAAGAGACTCCGGTTTTGTTCTGAATAAAGTGCCGGAGCATTTAAGAATAGATCAGTAATGAGAACGAACGATGCTATAGAATTAATGTGATAGAGTTGCTTTCGAATCATGGTAGAACTCCATAGGAATCTGCATTGTCAAACTCTGTGTCCGGTATTCTCATAATATACTCTCCTGACTGAGTTGGAATTTCGAATGGAGCAGGTGTATCCGGTGCACCGTAACACGCAATTTTTATGATCTCTCCAGAACTGGATTTTGTGCCGGCACAGATGGATTCGCCGGAGGCAAGAGAATTTCCTATTGCACTGCCTGACTCAACTGTCCAGGCAATGCGATCCTCCGGGCGGGTTACAAGAGCCTGTCCCGAGTAGTCCGGATCAAGTAGAATCATGCACTCATTACTTTGAAGAGTTGTTCCATCGGGCTTTATATTGGTCGGGAATACTACTGCAGAGGCGGGATAGCGATATGACCAGGGTATAATTTTGTCTTCGTACAGAGAGTCTTTGATGAATATGCCATTTGGAAACGAGGATAGGTCAAATCCGGACGGGGAACAGAGGCGTATATATTCTACCTCCCCCGGTAACGGAGTAGGGGAAACTGTATCCACACGCAATGGACGGTTCACATTATACAGCTCACGAAGATAAATGCCCCGGGATTCGGAGCTCTGTTTTGTCGCAAAAGCAAGATACCTGTAGTTGTTTAGATGCGGTATTGATGCAGTGACTGTATTTGGTTGGTCTATTGTTGTCGCAAGTGAAAGTGCAGGTAATCCAGCCTCATCGTAAAGTGTAACACTATCCGGAAATGAATTGTCCTCGCTAAAATATTTAAACTGGATTTTGTCCGGAATGGATTCCGTCATTATGGCGAAATCATCATAAGCGTTCATGTATCCAGGCTCTGAAAAAGTGGCTGCAGTGCATTCACTTCCCCCACGGGTTGATATTCTCCAGATGGGAGGTTCATAGGGTTTCTCCTGCCCGTTCAGTAATTGATGCAGGCTTCTTCTTGCTCCTGTCTCCATTGCTGCATATAAAGTCGGATCAAGCTTTATAACCTCAATATTATTGAAACTGTTAATCAGAGTGTAGGAAGATGGATTGTTTGGAAGAGAGAGAGATTTGCTGTATAGAAATGAATCCTGCCCGGCGAAGCAAACCGGCTGCGAGCGAATGAGTGTCAGAACACCTGCTGCATGCGGACCGGGCAGAATATATGTACGGGCATCGGATGTTACGTCATTTGTAACGGTAATTTCCAGAGATGGAGGCGACTTCGTTGCGTATAATGGACGCATCGAGCGAATTTCAATAAATTCATCTTCAGGATTGGAACTGCCGTCATTGGAGCGTGAACCGGCAGGGTTGATTTCCGTTAAATACGAATCATATACGGAGGTCACCGGTTCGGGGAATCCGGGTGACATGGCATGGCTGGATTCAAGATCGGGACGTAGTCCGCGGCTTGTAAAACCGTGAAATGTATAACTTCCTGAGTTGTTCGGGATCAGGGAATGGACTCTTGCGATCAATGGGTTGAAGGTTTCTCCGGAGCCGTAAATTCGAACAGTGCTGGCAGGAAGCGGTATATAAAAATACTTTATTTTTCCGGTTGTAATATTCAATACATAGACTGGATTATTCTCGGACAGTGATCTATAGGATGAGTCAGAATAGAATGTATTTGTAAAATATTCAGATGAAGCAGCGAAAAGAACTCTTTGGTCTTTCTCGATCAATGAACTTCCAGGATCCATACTTGCATTCCCCGATGAGAATATAATGTGCCCTGCGTTACATGTGCGAAGAGCCTGAAATTCGGCAAATTTTCCGCCGATTTGAATTGTTGTATCTGACGGTTCGTATATACCGTAGGGATTGAATTCACTGAGTATAAAATCATTAACTGTACACTCTTCTCCACTCATCCCCTTACTGCTGAAGCGAACACCTGTAATACCAGGTGTCCCGCAAAAGTCAGGTTTCAGACAAATATCGGAAGCAACACAAATGGAGTCTGTCTTATTGCATTCAAGAGATCTTTTCCTGGAATTTCCAATGGCAAGATAGTCCGGAGCGAACTTCTCAGTCTGAATACCGCCAGTTGAAAGGATCAGATGATCTGACATGCGAAATGTATCAGAATCATTTCCGGAAAACAGAATAGTGGAGTCCGCAAACTGAAATCCTGATCCGCTGAATCTGTATCCGTCCGAAGTTTCAACTGTAAAACTTATACGTGAATCCTCACTACCCGTACTTAATTCGGCGATTGCCCCGGAAGCACCTGCATATTTTCCGAATGAAATTTCGCTTATATAAGGATTCCCGGTAACCGAATTGTTTTCCGTTTTGGATTTTGCCTGCCCCAGATTGAGTGATCCTTCTTTGAAAAGGCTAACTGCCTGTGGCTTGCTGAAACGTATACGGATAAACCGGGGAGTGCCCTCTACAGGGTAAATCCATTCAAAAAAATTTTCTGCACTTCTAAAATTGAAATACGAGTGGGCGAAACAACGGGTGATTCCTGTGTGTGACGGAGGAACGGGATTTCTGGTCCAGTAATAGTAGTAGGACGATTGACTGTCGCGAAAGCCTTTACTATTTGCCAGGTTCGCATCGGGAGATCCGTCATAACTGACGATGGCCTGTTCTGAAATGTCACTGTCGGCCAGAATACCGGTTTTAATTGAAATGATTTCGGATTCGTAAGCCAGGTAGGAGGTTCTGTCCGCAGACTTTTTTATGGAGTCCAGATAATAGGAAAGCCTTTTTCCCTCTTCAATATCGTAATCACAATAGGCGCTCCGTATTCCCCGTTCGTTTTTATAATAGTATGGCTGGTGAGAAAGCAGACAGTAACGATCTTCCTTGAATACTACAGACGGCCATACCGGTTCATTGATACCCGATTGAATGTCGATCATAAGTGGATTTTTGTCTGTTTTTGTTAGATCAATTGCACCGTAATGAAAATATATTTCCGTGTCATTCTGAGGCGGGATATAAAAGGGTTTGAACTGTTCTTTTTGACATCCTGAAATTTGCAGGACAGCAGTAATGATTAAATAAAGGCGGAAAAATAGAACGAACCGCAGAATTTGTAATTTGTTGTTATTACGCATAAATTAACTGCGTAAAACTAAGGTGGATTGATTCGTTTTTTTCCTGCTTTTCAAAAAAAAAGGGTGATTTACAAATGTCGGTAGAGAGATAAAGGGACTCAGTGGTCTGGAATGCCTAGAATATTATTTGTTACAGATTTTTTTCAACCTGAACCGGGTGGACTGGAGCTTCTGTTTACATCTCTGGTTCGTCACTTTCCTCAGGGAGAGATAGATGTAATTATTACAAGCTCAGAGAACCAGGGATTCTATACTCCATCGCAGCTATATGAATTTGACAGATTACAGAAGTTTTCAATTCACAGAATTCCAGTCACAAGACATGATATATTTCAAAGGCCGCAGGAACGTATAATTAATATTATTGAAGATGTTATCTGTCAGAACTCTTACAATCATATTTTGCTTGGAAACATTTCTTCAGCCACGATTGCTGCATCCATCGCTGCAAAAAATCATGATAAACCGTATGCTTTAATTCTAAATGGAAGCGATATTAGAAATTCCTTCAACTGGATGCACGGACATCATCGCCGCGCTCTGTTTGATGCATCTGTAATTTTCACTTTATCGACAGACATAGCACGCGCTGTAATCAAGCGAGGAGCTCCGGTATCGCATGTTATTTCATTACCACCGGTATTCGAACCACAGTGGAATAAATCGACCGGAATACTGTCAGCCGAACTTCGGGAAAAACTGAAAGATCGTTTTGTTATTCTGGCAGTCGGACCGCTGATTCCCCGAAAGGGACTCGATCTGGTTGTGAAAATGCAAAATTACCTGGGTGATTTACGTGACAGGATACATATTGTAATTGCTGGTTCAGGACCTGAGTATCATTATTTGAACAGTATCATTCGCGGCCAATCCCTTCAAAATACAATCACTTTAACAGGATTTGTAGATAATGAAACACTGGGTGGATTGTATGCAAGAGCCCAGGTTATGATTCAGCCCGGTAAAGAGCGAGAAGAAGATCTGGAAGGGATGAGTATGGCCCTTATGGAATCTTCCTGGTTCGGATTGCCTGTTGTTGCAGGGGCTATCGGCGCAGTAACAGATATTGTAGTGGATGGAAAAACCGGATATTTAATTGAACCGGACAATGCCGTTCAGGCAGCAGATCGAATCCGGCATCTTTACATGAATCCTGATATCCTTCGCAGGATGTCGCGACAGTCCAGACTTCGAGCCGATACGACATTCTCCGTAAAGCAGGCGGCTGCAATAATTCGAAATTCAATCCGGGAACGTCTGAAAAACTGAACTCTTCTCTCAAACATTTCAATCAGCGAAGATTTGCACCTGACCGTGCGAATATTATATCGTGCTTTTTTTTCTCTTTATATTTGTAAGAGACAGCGCAATTTTTCGGGCAAGCCCTTCCCCTATACCGGGAACAGTCGATAGTTCATCCTCCGTTAGATCTATGAGTTTTTCCGCCCCGAACATTTTGAGGATTGCTTTTCTGCGGGCCGGTCCTATATCGGGAACCTGGTCGAGTATACTCTTTATGGTGGATTTGCCGCGAAGCTTTCGTTGAAAAGTGACTCCAAAGCGGTGAGCTTCATCTCTTGCCTGACGCAGGAGTCTCATGCCCGGTGAGTTTTCATCAAACCTGTGTGGATATGGATCGCCGGGGAAGTAGAGTTCTTCGCGCTGCTTGGCAAGTGATATAATTGTTGCATCCGCCGCACCGAGAGCGCTGGCAGCTTCGCAAGCTGCATTGAGCTGGGTTATTCCGCCGTCAATGACAAATAGATCGGGCAGGGGAAGGTTGTCATTTTGAAGTTTTTGGATTCTGCGGGCAATTACTTCACGCATGGACGCCGGATCATCGATTCCTTCTACAGATTTTATTTTATACTTGCGATACCCCGAAGGTTGCGGCCGCCCGTCAACGAAACGAACTCCTGATGCTACAGTGTTTGTGCCACCGAGGTGCGAGATATCGTAACACTCGATAACGGATGGAAGACGGGAGAGGGAGAGCATATCCTGTAGTTCTTTGAGGGCTGTCTTCTCATCGCGTATTTTTGTTGCCAGCAGGCGTTCCTTTAAGAGTAACTCGGCATTTTTTCTTGCAAGGCCCATCATGGACGCGCTCTCGGTTCCTCTGGGTGATCCAATGCGAACTTTGCGGCCTGTTTTTGAAGAGAGGTGGCGTTCCATTGTTCCGCCATCTTTTACAGGAACGGTAACATTGATGCGAGGAGGGACAAAGACGGCCTCCAGATAATATTCGCGAAGAAAGGACTCAATGATTTCAGCCTCCTCACTCTCTTCTACGCCCTGGAGAGGAAACGATTTTCGATCAAGAAGTCTTCCTCCGCGAACCTCCATGAGCGCCACCTGCGCATTTTCACCGTCACGGGCAACGGCAATAATATCTTCATCGCCTCCACCCGGGCTCATGACACTCTGCTGTTCTGTGGTTCGTTTAATATGCAATAATAGATCGCGATAGATAGCCGCTTTTTCGAATTCAAGGGACTGGCTGTAGCGCTCCATGCGGCGCTGTACCATCTCTTCGAGAACCTCCCGGCGGCCTTCGAGAAAAAGGATAATCTCCTGGACTATCCTGTCATACTCTTCCACCGCTACGGTGCCGGTGCAGGGAGCAAGACAGCGGCGAATATGAAAATTCATACAGGGCCGGCGTGGTTTTTTAAGAGGGAGAGTCTGGCGAACTTTTCGAATGGGAAAAACCTTATGGATGAATTCCATGACCGACCTTGCTGCGCGAACATCGGTATATGGGCCAAAATAGCGATTCCCATCATCACGGACCACCCGGGTTACGTAAACTCTGGGATACATCTCGGATGTTGATACACAAATAAAAGGATAGCGCTTATCATCTTTCAGTCTGACATTGTATCGTGGCTTATATTTCTTTATAAGATTGTCTTCAAGAATCAGAGCCTCGCTTTCGCTGTCTACGAGTATCCACTCCAGACGAGTTGCCTTTGACATGAGAAATCTTGTTTTTGTGTCTTCTGGCTTCATGTAGTTACGAAGCCTTGAGCGAAGCTTAATGGCTTTCCCCACGTAGAGGACTGTATCGGAGTTATCCTTCCAGAGATAACATCCAGCAGACATAGGAGCTCGTGCTACGAGGTCTTTGAGTGGTTCGTTTTCAATATCCCGGGTCATACTTTTTATGAAACTCTGTATGAACTTTTATACTCTACGGTATGGTTCAACTAAAAAAGGGTAAAAGATCTTCAAACAATAGCCAGTCAGCATAACCTGATTCTTATAGTTGTATATATCACCTGGCATATGTTAAGATAACAAATCAGCTTGAAAAATCCATACAAAGTCCTGTGAGAAAACGTGAGAGGAGTGAGTGAATTTTAATACGGAATTACGAGGAAAACACCCGTCCTCCGCATATATTTGAGAAGGACAGGGAAAGGTAATCTAGCTACCCGCTCTTTGCGGCATTTGCATATCCAGAAGGCCGGATGTGTGAGCCAGATTGAAAATAGAATCAATAATACTCTCCTCGGAGAGGTGCTGGCTGTTGAAGGATACGTCAAAATAATCTTCACCGGGAATTTCACCGGAATAGTAGTTACGAATGTATTCACGCTCACGGTCAATTCGCAGTACTTTTTTGCGTGTCTCATCAATCGAAATATTTTCCTGCTCGGAAACAAGTTTCACTCTGTATTCAAAGGGAGCGTGAATTCTGACATGGAGAGATTTCTCAATATCTCGTGCCAGTACTACACCGGCCCGTCCCACAATGATACTGTGACCGTCCATAGCAAGTTGTCTCACGATACCGGCCACGGTTCTTTTGATTTCCAGGTCACCAGGAGTATAGTGATCAGAAAATGCATTAAATACATCCAGAAAAAGCCCGCCAGGTTTTGTATGAATAATTTTATGTATGGTACCGGCAGGAATGTTAATATCCCGGGCAGCCTCCAGCAGAATATCTTTATTGACAGCCCTCCAGGCCTGGTCATCTCCCAGATAGTCAGGAGTCATTCCGAGTTTCTTTGCCAGTGTTTCAGCAACAGAAAACCCCGGACATCCATACTCGCGGGAAATTGTAATGACAGGACCGGGAACCGGATCGGGTGGTGGTTCGGTCTCTTTCATTCTCTGTTCGATATACTGGATCAGCGGATGCTTTCTATTCATTTTATTTTCCTGCCTCTCTTACTACTATTGGACGGAATCAAAATGCATGAATCCATTCACTGACAAGGAAATTTAATATTATATAAAACGACAAAATTGATTCAGTCGTAATTATAAGGGTGGGTTCGGCCCTCAGTTAATCTGGATATTCAAAAAAATAAAATGGATACGGGCCGAAGCGGGCTCTCACCGCGAGCGACTCCCCGCCAGAATCAGGAGAGTCGGGCGTTATGCCGTTTCTATAAGAAAAAGTTATGATTGCTGAGGGCGGGTCCCCTCTTCGCCTGGCTCGATCCCTCCCACAAACGGACCGGCAAATTGCGGCTGCTCCAGTGTCTTTCTTCGATAGGTTGGAATGGCAAGAGTCGTTCGAATCAGACGAATCTGCGGGAGAAACCTGTAAAGTAAAAAGACAAACAGAAGCGTTGTAAGTACCGTAATCAAAGCAAGCAGGAAGGGAGTATGGGATAATAATGTTTTGGACCAGATACGAAGAATAACGGTATGATAAAGATAAATCGGATATGTAAAGCCTGCCAGCAGTGATATAATTTCTCCGGCACCAGTGAGCGATTTTCTGTCACTTCCATTCAATGTATAAAGTCCGGGAATACTCTTTAATTTGGGTTCTGCGGCAATGAATGCAGAAAAAATGGAAAATGTGTACAGCATTATGATTACACGATGCGCATGATTGTAATAGTCCGGTGAAGATAGAATTGATGATCTGTAAACATATTCTGAAATTGCAAGGATTCCTGTAATCCATATTGAAATATATACAATCTTTTGATGTTTATATATAAAATCTTTAATTGTATCCGCATGGAGAGAAAACAAGATTCCTGCATAAAAGTAGGGAGTCCAGTAAATGAAGAGCGTGGATGAGGGGAATATTACATCCGGAAATACCATTTTTATAAATACAGTTACCGGATAGAGTACCGCAAGTTGAGCCGGAATAATCAAAGCAAGGACAAGACCACTTTTTGCCTTTAGAAGCAGGGGGTAGATTGCATAAAGCTGCAAAATTATAACCAGAAAGTATAGATGATATTCTGAGTGCCCCAGTATTAGATTTTTAACTGTAATCCATATACCCTCTTCAAAACTGGGCGCAGGTATTCGTCCATATCCAAAAAGAAAGATGATAGATAGAAAAAGATAAGGTAATAGAATCTTTCGTGATCGTGTAATTATGAATTTTGTATATGGAAATTCGGCAAGGGATCTGCTGCGATAGGAGAAATATGACTGAGTCAAACCGTAACCGGATAAGAACACAAATACTCTGGTACAGAAACGGGCCAGCTGATTGAGAGAGGCTCCGAAAAATGATAGCGAGAAAAGATCCTGTGTGTCGTGAAATATTCGTTCATCGATCGCTGTGGCATGAACGAACACAACAGCCACAGAAGATACAATCCGCATGATGTCGGTGGTTGTTCTATTCATAAACAATTTTCTGAAGGTAACCGGGGGTTTTACGCCCCGGTCATATCAAAGTGAAAGCGTGCCTGTAAGCCGGATTCTGTCGAGGGCCATCATCTATCCTGGCCCCGGAATTACTCCCGGGGCTCTTTGCTCCCTACCCACATCCTCGACCGGGCCGGTCTCAGGCGGATGCTTACATGGGATTGCACCGAAGAGGGTTTACCGGCCACGACCATTGCTGATCATGCGGTGGGCTCTTACCCCGCCCTTTCACCCTTGCCTGTGCCCGAAGGCCATCGGCGGTTTCCTTTCTGCGGCACTTTCCGTGGAACTGTCATTATAACAGCCCCCCCGGGTGTTACCCGGTCTTCTGCCCTGTGGTGTCCGGACTTTCCTCACTTCCAGCACCATCTCTTTCGAGAGTGGTGCCGGACCGCGCGATGACCCGGCACGCCTTCGGGTGCATAAAAAATGACGGGGTATTATTGAACAAGAAGAATCATATATGAAAATAAAAAGCCGCAGGCCATGTCACTTAAAAATAAGCCCCCCCGTCTATACGAAAATCCCAGACCGGTAACATCTGACAATTCTGCCCGGATGAGATAACGTGTCATACCTGGTAACTCTTCCAAACTTCCCATACATCACGGAAGAATTTTCTTTTTCATCTCTTCCACAAAGGTATTGAAAAGCTTATCGGTCATTTATAAATGATCCGGGTTCTCTCAATGTATTCCAATTCCGCTTAGCAGGTATGGCATCATCGCTTGAAAGAGACTCTCGGGATCAAACGATTTTGCATCGGACTGTCCTGGAGTGTTATGGAAGCGTCCATCTATGATCAGGCTGACCACACCATGAATCTGGGACCAGATAAAGGAAGAGATGAGAAAGGGGTCATCGGGACGAATATGACCGGCCATTTGCATCTCCTGGACAATTTGTACAAGGGCAAGAAACGAGGCGCCCATCGTTTCTTGCAATTTTTCGATTTGTGGACCAGCAAGGTCGGATGGGAACTCTCGTTGAAAGATCAGTCGATAGTGATACGGATAGTCGATGGCAAAATGAAAATAGGCCTCTCCCATGCTCGTAAATTGCTCCCGAACATCTTTCGATGATGCTGCGCTCCTACCCCCCTCAAGATGTTCCAGGAAAAGGGTCGCTCCTTCCAGAGCAAGTTCGATGATCAAGTCTTCCCGGGAGGGAAAGTGGCGGTAGGGGGCGCCATGTGAAACACCCACCCGTCTTGCCAGTTCTCGCAGGTTGAGTCGCTCGGCTCCCTCTTTGCTGATCCATTGCAGAGCTGCATCCATCAGTGCTCTTTTTAAATCACCGTGGTGATAGGCCTCTTTTTGAGCTCTCTTTTTTTTTGATGTACCCATACTTTTCCCCGAGGAAAAAACAGAAAAAATGTAGACAATGAAAACATTCTCCTGTTCTGTTGTAGACAGGAGAAACATTTTGTGCTGACGGGTAAACCGTTTTTTGAAACAGATGGATTCACAGGGGGGGGACAATGAAGGCATTGGTGCTCGATGGAAATAGAGAGGGCGAAACTGCAGGAGATTTGCTCAAACAGGTTACCGTGGCCAGGTTAGAGAAGTCTGGTTATGAGGTAGAGACCCATATTCTCCGAGAGGAAAAATTTGCCCCCTGTGCGGGCGATTTCTTTTGTTGGATCAGAAATCCGGGTGAGTGTCATATGAAAGATGACAACCTGGTGATTGCAGCGGAGGTGATGCGAAGCGATTTACTCGTTTTTCTCACACCGATCACATTCGGTGGATATTCTTCTCATCTCAAGTCGCTTCTGGACCATTTAATTCAAAGTGTATCTCCCTTTTTTGAATCCGTTAACGGAGAGACCCACCATCAGCCCCGCTATTCGTCATATCCCGATTTTATGGTAGTGGGATTGCGCGAAGTTGGGCGAGAGGGGGACG
>JBNKQE010000040.1:0-21119 GCA_050295715.1 Leptospirales bacterium | reverse complement strand
GAGATCATCGAGGGAGCGCCGGTGAATATGGGTCCTGCTCCCATGCGGCGCCACCAGCAGATTTCCATGAATTTGATCCGTATTCTGTCACTCTCTTTTTCGGGAAGTGATCCCTGTAAAATCTTTCATGCGCCCTTTGATGTGCGTCTCCCGGAGAAAAACGAGGCCGATAAGGAGGTGACCAGTGTGGTGCAGCCCGACCTCCTTATCGTCTGCGATAGTGGAAAACTGGATGAACGAGGAATGCGAGGGGCCCCGGATGTTATTTTCGATATCGTCTCCCACTCCAGTGGTCAGAGAGATCTGAAGATCAAGCGGGATCTCTACGAAAAACACGGGGTGAGCGAATACTGGATCATTCAGCCCGACATTAAGACCGCAATGGTATATCTTTTGACAAATGGCATCTATCCCAAAAGTCTCGTTTACGGTGAAGAAGATTTACCAGCTCTGCACATCCGACCCGAACTGAAAATCTCCATGGCAGAAGTCTTCGCCGAATAGTCCCTTCTCAGGCTCCTGTTCCACCCTGCTGATTCCAGGATACAAAGTTGCGGGGATATGTACGCGAGTTCAGATAATATAATGAAAGTATGTAAATCCTGGAAAAATGAATTTCCTTACCCAATAGTTTTTTGTCTTTTCTCGTTTCTTTTTCTGAGCGCGGGAATTTATCATGTGACCCGGATATTTTTGGTCATTGACTCATCTTCAGTTTCTTCCTGGAGGCATATGCTTTTCGCCGTCATTGACATAGTGCTTGCACTCTTATTATTAAAAAGACCCCTTATCTGTGGGTTCCCTTTCTGATCTTGTAGCAGTTTTACTTACACGGTGTCCAAGCATGGGTGCTGTGGTATGAAGGGCAACGCATCGATTGGCTGTTATTTGTGATTCTCTTTTTCCATCCCGTGCTAACGAATCTTCTTGTTCGAGAATTCATTGCGAAGATAGTGTAGTCCTATGTGACCGGCCGTTTTTTTTGTATTATCAGGGAATATTTGAACTTTTTATACGCCGTCTTAGTATGAAAGAACAAATTCGAGTGATGGGAGAGCCCTATTCCAGATCCCGGTCGACGTTGCTAATTCCGGGTTCTTACCACGAACAGTTTTTCAATAAATACAGAAAAGTCAGGAATCTTCCTCTCTCTTTGTATTTGCATCGTTTATTGAACGATCCTCTACTGGATTTCAAATTGAGTTTTCTTAAAGTGCAGAAGTGGAAGAAGCAGTATCAGGCTGATGGTCAGGATCTTCGTCGAGTTAATTTTTATCCTGATGAGAGGGATTGGGCCCGTCTTTCTGCCATTTCGAATGCCACCGGTTTTTCCCGTTGTTACATTTTTGTATTTCTGATGCTTGGTGATATGGGTGTAATCTCTTTGGATAATGGAGGAACTAAACCATATTCCGGGAAAAGAGCATGGAATCCATTGACCTTTTGTTCGGTTTTACTCGATTCAAGAGACAGAAAGCTAACAAGGAACCTCCAAATATAGATAAAAAGTCCCACCGGAAGGGGACCTGCCGTTAGTTTACAGCAAAAAAGTAAAACTCGCTGTATCAGGCGAAAGTCAGATAGTATAAAAAAAGGCCAGGAATTCTCCATGTTTGCTCAATAGCGTGATGGGTTACAATTAGAAGTAAAATTTGGTGATATCTTATTTATATAGGACGCATCCCAAAACCTACCATAAATTTTGATATGGTATTGAAGTCACTTCCATACACCGGCAAGAGCATTTTCGCAATAGGGACAATTCCCGGAACTATCTAATTGATTTGTAACATATTGTCCAATTCGCCCACATCTATCGACAACTCTCTTTTTACAATGCGGACAATAAGTCGATTCATGTTCGTTGTCGTCGATATTTCCAACATAAAGGTATTTCAGTCCTTCCGATCTACCAATTTCGTATGCACGGCGAAGGGTTGAGCCGGGAGTTGGAGGGACATCAAGAACCTTGTATGTGGGATAAAAAGCGGAAATATGCCACGGAATTGAACGATCTACCTCTGCTATAAATTTCGCTATACTGCGGATTTCCTCATCGGAGTCATTTTTCCCCGGAATAAGGAGAGTTGTAAGCTCTATCCATATTCCCTTTTTATGAGCATATTTTATACACTCCAGGACAGGAGTCAATCTTGCTTCGCAGAGTTCCTTATAGAAATCGCTGGAAAATGATTTTAAGTCAATGTTCATTCCGTCGATATGAGGTTCGAGTAGATCTATCGCTTTATGGGTTTCAAATCCACTTGTTACATAGATGTTCTTGATCCCTTTTTCATGAGCGAGTTTAGCCGTGTCATAAGTGTATTCAAAAAATACAACCGGTTCATTGTAAGTATAGGCGATGGATTTACATTTATTCTCAAGGGCAAGTTGAACGATGCGTTCGGGCATCAGTTCTTCACCAAAGACGCGAAAATTATGTTCTTTTGGATACTGTGAAATATGATAATTCTGACAGAATTTACACGAGAAATTGCATCCAACCGTTCCAATGGAGAAGGCGCTACTTCCAGGAAGAAAGTGAAAGAAGGGTTTCTTTTCTATCGGGTCAATATTAACGGCAGCTGCCAGTCCATATACCAGAAGCTTAAGTTCACCGTTTTCAACTTTCCTTACTCCGCAGATTCCATGTTCGCCTTCATCCAGTTTGCAGGCCTGTGCGCATGCCTCACAGAGAATTTTACCGCTGCTCATTTTTTTGCTTAACCATGCTGCAGTCTTCATTTTAAAATCCCGGACAAAATCGAACCTTACAGTAATATTATACTCAAAAAATATGAAATATATTATTATTAAAATGTTAAATTATATGCTTAAAATCATATAATTGAGATGGTGGTATAATAGAGTAGATCATAATTTTTTAATTAAAAAGTATAAAAAATCTATGGTTAAATTTCAATCGTAAACTGGGCGCATCGTTCCGATTCACCTTCGTCATTTTCAAGGATAATATTTTTTACCCGGATCGTACCACCCATTTGATCTTCTATTATTTTTCTGGATCGATAAAGCCCAAGTCCGGTTCCTGCAGCTTTGAACTTAGTCGTGAAATACGGTTCAAATATTCGGTCGATTTGCTCCGGTTCGATACCACCGCCATTATCGGTAATTGATACAGAAATCTTTCCTTCGATAGTTCTATCAACATCAATGATTACTCTGCGGATCAAGTAATCACTCTTTTCCAGAGCTTCGCGAGAGTTATCAAGAAGATTCAATATTGCCTGACTGAACTCTCCCGGGAATCCATAAATCTCGCCATCAGCTTTTTGATTAATAGTTAGCTTTATAAATTCTCTTTTGAAAAGTGAATCGACAAATGTTGCCGTTCTCATTATCGTATCTGATACCTTGAATGATATTTTATTCTCTTCTTTGCGAAAAAGTGCACTGAAGTCATTGATAACTCCGGACATTTCAAATATCAATTTCATTGACTGATCTACAGTATCTTTAAGATTATCTCTGTTCAGTTCTCCATCGTCATACATTTCAGGCAGTGCCTGAATTAGAAGCCCCAGAGAATTTAGAGGTTGTCTCCAATGATGGGCAATATTTGCCAGCATTTCACCCATGGCAGAAAATTTAGACTGGCGAAATAGTAATTCTTCCTGATCTTTTCTTCTTTGAACCTCTGCATTGACTCGCTCTTCCTGTGTTTTGTAAAAGTGTGCATTTTCAAGAGAGACTGCAAGCTGGGAACCCAGAATCTCCGCTGTCTCTTTATCGCGTTCTGTAAAGACTCCGGAGGTAAGATTATTTTCCATGTACAATATTGCAACGGGTCTTTGATGATGTCTTATGGGAAGAGCCATTACTGACCGGGTTCTATTATTTGTAAAATAAGTCTCCGTAATAAATCGGCCTTCCTGAAACGCATCATCAAGAATTATAGTTTCGCCGGTTCTTGCAACATAATTGATGATTCCAATGGGTAGACTCATCTCTCCAGATAATGGCACCTGTTCAATTGGCAGTGATTCAATAATATTTGCATCAGTGGTGTAACTTTTTGTGGCCTCGATAGTTAGAGCCCCTTCATTGAATAAAAGTAGGATGGATTTTTGTGCTCCGGAATTTTCAGTAACAACCTGAAGCATGCCTTTTAGAAGCTCAGGAAGTTGAATTGTGGAAGATAGTGTACGCGAAGCGCGAAGCAGTGAATCATAATCCAGAAACTCTTTTACTGTTCTCCCTTTATATACATCCATTTTTGTTTGCAGCGCAGGGAAGTATTTCACTATTGTTGCAGATTTACCCAGTGCCCCCATATCATTATAAATATTGTAGGCTTCCAAAAGATAGGCCATTCCAATTCGGTTCTTGTTATTTTGAAACCAGATATCTGCAACGAGTTCATAGCAAATGGCCTCATCGATAAAGAAGCCTTTTTGTCTGGCAATATTGGCTGCGTTTTCAAATTGCTCATTCGCCTGAAGCAAATCACCTTCCTTATATACTCTGAGGGCTTTGATAATGATTGCTTTGTGCGAAAAGTTGTCCGGAGCATTTTCTCCCCATGTCTCCAGTTTTTTTTGAAACTCATCAAGTGGATTTTCTATATCGCCAGGTGAATCCACATCATTTACCTGTTTATCATCTTCTGCTTTAAGTAGAGCGATAGAGTAATAGAATGTCCATTCAACTTCCAGTATGTTTCCAATCATATTGTCAAGAAATGGTTCAGCCATTCTTGCATAATACAGGGCTTTTGAGTAGTTCCCGTAAATGCAGGCCAGTTGTAATTTATAAGTATGATAGTATGCAAGTACTGTTTGAACATTTTTTTCAGTCATGTACTGTATTGTTTTATCTTCGTCAAAGTATTCTCCTTTGATAGAATCCGGCCCATCCGTTTCACCCTGAAGATTTTTTACAATCTGCAGTAACATCATCTGTAATAGATGCAGACCTTTATCTTTTGTCCTTACAAAAAAATCAAGACCACGTCTGGTTTCATCTTCAAGATCGCGAAGACTATCCGTGACCATAAATCTTCGTATGAAAATATGGTTTAATGAATATCCGGCATAGATAAGATCACCTGTATCAATACCTGAATGGTAAGCCTTCCACAAATGATCGATCCCTTCGCGGAGAGGCTTTTTCCAGGAATCTATATATGCTCCGTATATTCTGTAAATTTTGCATGTATAGCTGCCATTGTAATATTTTTCGTGCAGCTGCAGGGCCAGAGTGCCAAATTTAAATCCACCCTGATAATCTCCCAGATGTGTACTTAAAATCATTCCGTAAAAAGCATAACCGTATGGAGACGCATCACAATTGCCTTTCTCAAGAGAAAGATTTACCATGCGCAGACCGATGACTGGAAAAAGTTCTTTTTTGCTGATAAATGCAGGAATGCCGAGATCCATCAGGATGCGCATAACTGCGGCAATTCCCGGGTCATCCAACACTGGATGGTTGAGTATATCTTCTATGTTGGATACCTTGCTCAGGTTAGTTTTAATTCTTTCAAGTTCCGCTACTTTTGCTTTCTCAAGTTCTTCAGGACTTTCCGGAAAGGATTCTCCAAAAAGCGCAAGAGCTTTGTTACCTGTCTGGATTGCTGGATGGAAATCGCCGCGATTGATTTGTAAAGTGAGAATCAAACTATAAATTTCTACTTTTTTTAATTCAGTCGGTGCTTCAGATAATAATGTATCAAAAACTTTTTCCGCTTCCTGAAAACGTCCTGTCAGGTATGCACATTCGCTAAAATCTCTCTCTACTTCAAATGAAAACTCTGTTGTAAGGAGCGATGTTCCGGCCTTAATCAGAATTCGTGCATCGGAAAAGAAATTATATGCTGTATCATACGCCGCTGAAATTCTTGCTTTTTTTCCTGCTCGGACAAAGAGATTTATTACGTCATCTCGTTCCCTCTGGTCGGTTTTTTTTACGAAAGGTATGATTCTTGTATAATGTTTTACAACATCAAATAGCAGCGATTCATCATTTTCAATATTTGGCCGAATAGAACGAGCCAGTTTCAAATGAAGTTCTTCTTTCTCTTCTTCTGATAGAAGTGCGTAAGCTGCTTGATGTATTCTATCATGCGAAAAACGTATAATAAGTTGATTTGTTGAATTCTCATTAATACTGAGCAGAATCTCTTCCATACTTCGCGAGTTTTGTCCCTGTATCAAAATCATACCATTTTTAATTGGAGGCATAAGTGACGATGCTATAATAGATCGATTCTCGGTGAACTGTTCCAGTAGTTCGTTGAATGTGAATTTGATTCCCATACAAGAACCGACTTTTAATACTTCCTGACTTTTTTTCGGAAGTTCACTCATGGATTCGACGAGAAGCGAAACAATATTATCACTGATTCCTCCCTGTTGAATCATATCAAGATCCCAGGTCCATATATTTAATGATTCATTAAAATGAATTATGTTTTTACGATTGAGGTCTCGCAAATACTGAATGAGAAAAAAAGGATTTCCCCGGGTTCGCTCATATAATGCATCGATAAGAGTTTCCGATTTTGATTGGTCTGTACCCAGGGAGTCACAAATCATTTGAGAAACATTATCTCTTGATAGAGGTTTCAGATGAATAGTATGAACAGGCTTCTCTTCCCGTTTTAATTCATTTACGATAACAGAGAGGGGATGCGAATCAGAGACTTCGTTATCCCTGTAGGCACCTATAAAAAGAAAAAATGCAATATCAGTGGATGATACGAGTTTTTCGATAAGAGTAAGACTTGCAATATCTGCCCATTGCAGATCATCAAGAAATATTACAAGTGGACGATCTCTGGTTGATACAACTTTTAACATACTCTCGAATGCATTCTGGAGTCGATTTTGCACTTCAATAGGGTTGTTTAATTCAAGTTTTTGTCGAGAACCTATAACCAGTTCTATTTCAGGAATCATTTCAATTAACAGGCTCTCATTCGGAGATACGCTGGCGCTCAGTTCAACCGCTGATTGTTTTAGAATTGCTTCTGGCTGCGTTAGAAGTTGTTTGAATAATTGCCTGAATGCATCTATGATTGCCGAGTAGGGTATGCTTTTATGGTACTGGTCAAACTTTCCTGAGATAAAATATCCTCTTCGTTCCGTGATGGGCTTTTGAACCTCCCTTACCAGCCTGGTTTTCCCAACCCCGGAAAAGCCTGATACAAGCAGGAGCTCTCTTTTTCCGGTCGCGATATGTTCAAACGCGCGGGTAAGATCAGCGATTTCCTGTTCCCTTCCATACAATTTTTCTGATATACGCAACGTTCCTGTTCGATCGGATCGACCGAGTGGAAAAGGTTCAACCTTCCCTTCTGAGCGATAGATATTCAGTAAGTATTTCAAATCCTCCAATAAACCGGCGGCACTCTGGTATCGATCTTCCGCATTTTTAGCGGTTAGTTTTAAAATGATATCGGACATGACTGGAGGTATGCGAGGCTCAATCAAATGAGGAGGTTTCGGGGACTTTGTCATATGATCATATATTAAACTCAGCGAATCTGTATCGGAGAATGGTAAATGTCCGGACAGAAGCTCATAAAAAGTGATTCCGAGTGAATATAGATCACTGCGCTGATCGATTCCACGGTCCATTCGTCCCGTTTGTTCCGGAGCTATATAAGCAAGTGTCCCCTCAAGCAGGTCCGGTGGAGTGGCTTCGGGCATTTCAGGAGGAAGGAAGGTTGCCAGAGTGAAATCAATTATCTTAATGCAATTATCATCGGGATTATATAGAATATTGGAAGGATTTATATCTCGATGAATGACCCCTTTTTTATGAATTCGCTCTAATGCTTCTGCACACTTTATAGCAATATCAAAACGAGTCTCCATTGACAGCAGTCCCGTTTTAATATAAGCCTTTACTGTCAATCCATTGAAATGCTCGAGTACAAGTGCTATCTGCGGCATTTTTAATAGATCATAAGCAAGAATTATATCAGGCCCTCTAAGTGAATGAATTACATTGTATTCATGCTCAATAGCTGCAGAATTCACATTGGGGCCGGGTGTTTTAATAATTACCGGAGTATTATCTGTTTTTCTGACTGCGGAATATACGGTGGAGCCTGACCGCGATACAGAACCGGTAATTTCATAGCCAGGAATATTGCTGCTCTGCATCGATTCGTTGTAATTTTGAGAATCTCTATCCATTAATGTTACCGCAAATACAGGAGTTATATAACATAATTTATTTGAATGAGTTAAACCGCTAACAAGTCTCAATCGCAATCATTGATATTGTTTTGCGACAAAATAAACACACCTGTATAGTTACAGACGGAATAAAATTGAAAATTCAAGAGATAAAAACTGCCTGATAATAATACAATAGTTTAACAGAATTTTATGAATTTTGAAAATTCCAGGTTTGCACATCCATGAATACCGAACGGCACCAGTAATCGATCAGTATCCAGAGGATTCTGAGAATCTATTTTTATTTATACGATTTCAGCTCATCGCCTGACAGAATGTGACGTAACAGAACATACCTGAGGGCTCTCACGGAAAGAGCTGCAGTTATATGCCCCTTGTTTTCCCAGACTTCTATTTGCGTATTTCCATACGAAGGTCCCTGATGTTCCAGGCGACTGATGTTATCGTAGCGAGCAAGTATTGGAAATACATTGCTGTTATCAAACCTCTTCCACTCATTCGTGAAATTCAAATGATGGCTGACAATATCCGGATGTTTCAGGGCCGAAGGATCGGCCTTCGATGCAATTAGAAAGACTTTATCAAAAGCAGTTCCGGAAACAAACGGGATATAATACGTAGCACTGTTGTATATTAAATGGTGGCGATTTATAATATATCCGCCCATACTCAGACCGGCGACTTCAACTACGTTTGAGCCATTTTGCCTGACATGCTGGACCAGTTTTTCAGTAAGTTTCACGCTGACAGCCATAATGGACATAAATCGCGAAAGAGTAGACGAGGCTTCAGGCAGTTCCAGTCTCCCTTTTTGATGAAATGGTGTGCGAATTACAATTAAATTTACTTTTAGTGGTCGATCAATGGTTTCGCGGTCAAAAATGCTGGCGAAGATGGCATCAAATGGGACCTGAGAGGCTCCGTGATTGTAGATTATGGTCGGTGCGGAATTGCTATACCAATGGTATACCCTGAACGCAGGATACATTTTGCCTTCCAACGTTTCAGCTTCCAGCTCATACATTCCTTCCTCAATTTTATCAGGTACATTTAAATGAACTCCATTAAGATGTTCAATAAAACTGAGCGATTTTATACCATTGCGAAAATAAGTCTTATTCGGATTCAGGAATTTTATCGGTTCAACCAGTGCACTATCAACAAATACATTTAAATTCCAGAAGGGTCTGCTGATACTATCTTTGCTTACCAGGTTCCCTGTGATTATTTCTCGTTTTATTTCATCATAGGATGGGTTTTCCAGAATAGTGATTAAAATTGTAATTGCTGCCAGAGTGAAAGCAGTAATCAAAGCGAAAATAAAAATCAATACCCTTTTAATGTACTTCATTTTTTGCATGATACTCTCTCCTAAAAAATTTGACGGCTATTTATCGCTTGATAATTGAATAGATTTTATCACACGACCGGCAGGTCCGTACAGGAATAATTGACTCGTTTTGATAAATCTGATTCCTGTATAACCAACCGCATTCGGAGATTCATTTTAATATCTCAATAAGAAATTTATTCTACATGTAATTGAATCATGTCCCTTAATAAAATGCAGGTTATATCGTCTCATGTTTACCGGGTAAAAGATTCAGAAAAAGGGACCGGGCTGGATTACTGGTTATCACAGATCCCCTGGTACTGCTGTTTGCATTGCTTATGTTAAGGCAGGAGAAAACATTATGGCAGACAATCTATTCATAGCGGCAACTGAAGTTAGAAGTGGAAAATCCATGGTTTCACTTGGCGTTATGGAAATGCTAATGCGAAAATATGGTAAAGTCGGATTTTTCAGGCCGATTATACGTGGAGATCAGGAAAATGGTATAGTAGACCTGGACATTGAGGTTATGTCTTATCATTTCAAACTGGATTTTCCAACGGAAAAAATGTATGGATTTAAGGCTTCCGATGCAGTGAACCTGATTTCTCTTGGCAGAGAAGAGGAAGTAATCGAAGGGATTATCCAGAAATACAACAGGCTTAAAGCCGAATGCGATTTTGTTCTCTGCGAAGGAACAGATTTTGAAACGTCTGCCGCTGCTTTTGAATTTGATATAAATGCTGAGATAAGCCGTAATCTGGGGGCACCCGTACTCCTTGTCGCAAATGCTCATGATAAAACACCGGAAGAAACACTGCACTCAATAGAACTGGCTCTGGACTCATTTAATGATAAAGGCTGTCAGTCTATAGCCATGATAGTGAACCGGGTTGATCCTGAAAATAAAGAAATCATATTAAGTAAATTACGTGAAAAACTGTATACAAAAGACCTGCTCACTTTTGACGTCCCTGAAATTGAATCACTTGATAAATCTACAGTTGGAGAAATTGCGAAGGTATTGAAAGCGAAAGTATTATTTGGAGCAGAGGAATTGAACCGACCGGTAGGTGGCTTTACTGTGGCCGCTATGCAGCTGCAGAACTTTCTGACACGGATTGAAAAGGAGTCACTTATAATAACTCCGGGTGATCGAGCGGATGTGATCGTTGCCTGTCTTGCTATTGTCTCCTCTACATCTGTTGAAAATATTGCCGGAATTCTCTTAACCGGTGGTATAATACCTGAAGAAGCAATTCAAAATCTGATTAAGGGTTTTCCGCGAATCGTACCTATCTTAAGTGTTCAGGAAAATACTTACCCTACAGCGACAATAGTGGATAAAATTCACTCGACAATCGATCCGGGAGATGATCGTAAAATAGCACAGGCACTGGCCGTTTTTGAAAAATATGTGGATACATCGCAGCTTGCTGAAAAGGTTATTACAACACGTTCTACTGTTGTGACCCCAAAAATGTTTGAATTCGGTCTTGTACAGAGAGCAAAGAAATACAGGCAAAGGATAGTTCTTCCGGAAGGTGAAGAGGAACGGATTTTACGTGCTGCTGAAATTCTCCTTCGCAGGGAGGTGGCGGATATTGTACTTCTTGGGTCAAAGGATATCATTGAAAGAAAAATCAAGCAGTATGACCTGGATTTGACGAATGTAACAATTATAGAGCCGGAAAGTTCAGAATTATTGGATGATTACATTCAAACTTATTATGAGTTGCGAAAACACAAAGGTATTACGATTGAATACGCTCATGATATGATGTGCGATGTAAACTTCTTCGGAACGATGATGATTCATAAAGGAGATGCTGATGCAATGGTTTCCGGAGCTGTACACAGTACTGCTTCCACTGTTCGACCGGCCTTTGAAATTATTAAAACCAAAAAAGGTTTCTCTATTGTTTCCAGCGTTTTTCTTATGTGTTTAAAAGATCATGTTCTGGTTTATGGTGATTGTGCGATTAATCCGAATCCCAATGCAGAGGAGCTTGCCCAGATCGCATTGAGTTCTGCTCAGACCGCTAAAACTTTCGGAATAGAACCGATTGTGGCCATGCTTTCGTATTCAACGGGAGCGTCCGGAAAGGGAGAAGATGTAGAACGGGTGCGAGAGGCCACAAGAATCGCAAAGGAGATCGCGAAAGAGTCATTTCCTGATCTGAAAATTGACGGACCGATTCAATATGATGCAGCAGCTGATATTACAGTGGGAAAAACAAAGATGCCAGATAGTGAAGTGGCGGGAAAGGCTACTGTTTTTATCTTTCCCGATTTAAATACAGGAAACAATACGTACAAGGCCGTACAGAGATCATCCGGTGCAGTGGCCATCGGACCGGTTTTGCAGGGATTGAGACGTCCCGTGAATGATTTAAGTCGGGGTTGTACAATTCCGGATATCGTAAATACAGTGGCGATGACCGCCGTTCAGGCGCAATCGGAAAAGGGACTCATATGACCATACTTGTTATAAATTCGGGAAGTTCTTCCATTAAATACCGACTCTTTGATGCAGAGCAGTTTGATACACTTGCTTTTGGGCTGCTGGAAAAAATTGGAGAAGAGACAAGTATTCTGACGCACAACAAAGTTCTCACTGCAAACGATTCAAAAGAAACTGTCATAGAGGGGAAGGTCTCAGACCACCAGGATGGTCTGCTGCAGGTCGTAAATCTGCTACTTGATTCGGAGTATGGAGCCATTCAAGACAAAAGTGATATAACAGCCGTGGGACATCGTGTTGTTCACGGTGGTGAATCATTCAAGGCAACGACCGTAATAAATGAGGATGTTCTTAAAGCAATAAAAGATAACATTCGCCTGGCTCCATTGCACAATCCGCCAAACCTCCTGGGGATTGAAGTCGCTCGCGAAATATTTCCGGATGCAAAACAGGTTGCTGTTTTTGATACGGCGTTCCATCAAACGATGGGGCCGGAAGCCTATCTCTATGCTCTTCCGTATGATCTCTATCAAAATAATGGGGTGCGGCGTTATGGATTTCACGGAACGTCACATGCTTACGTAGCAGACAGGGCAGCCCTCTATCTCGGGCGGCCGTTGAGAGAATTAAATTTAGTAACACTTCATCTTGGCAATGGTGCGAGCATGGCTGCTATAAAGAAGGGAAAATGTACTGATACGACAATGGGGATGACTCCGCTTGCAGGACTTGTGATGGGAACCAGATGCGGGGATATAGACCCGGCCATACCTTTTTTTCTGGCCGATCAGCTTGGAATGAGTTTCAAAGATATTAATAACCTGCTCAACAAACAGAGCGGATTAAAAGGAATCTGTGGAACCAATGATATGCGAAGTATTGTGGAAAGAAGGAGTGAAGGAGACGAGAGAGCTAAAATCGCACTGGAAATTTATGCCTATCGTATACGAAAATATATAGGCGCCTATTATGCCGCTCTGGAATCTGTCGATGCTCTGGTATTTACTGCCGGGATAGGCGAAAATTCACCTGATGTCCGCGGTCTCAGTTGTAAGGGATTGCACAATCTCGGTATTGAAATTGACGAGGTGAGAAACAATCAGAGGTCAAATGATATTCTTGAGATTCAGCCTGAATCAGGCAGAGTCAAAGTCCTCGTAATCCCGACAAATGAAGAATTGAAAATTGCAGAAGAGACACAGGCTGTTGTTCAGTAGTGAATGATATTTCTTTATAAAAGATATGAAATTATACAGTGTCAGCTGGCTTGTCGCATTATTGATGTAGCTGTTTGATGAAAATTTGCTGAAAGTCACCTTAAAAGTTTTGTGGAAATTCGTTCTCGATAAGAATGTTTTTCACCCCGGCATAAATTATTATTTTTTAGATTTTGACCGGTCTATTTCTGGTGTAACCGGTTTTAGTGTGATTATTCTCATTATGTCGTCCAGGAAATAGTTTTGCATTGAATAACATTCATAAATACTGGAACATATTTTTCCTTTACAAATGTTATCATGATTATTTCAATACATCAATTACTATGCAGACATAATAAAACTAATAATTGTACTATTTACATCCTGTATTTTCTTTTAAAATTATTATTTTCTCATGAAGCTAGAAAATTCTTTATTATATTGTCTTATATTATAGTAGAGTTATCATTATCCAGTTGGATATTCCCAACTATGTGAACAAATGTTAAATTTAATCAAGAAAATAACCAATCATCATCTAATAATAGCATTTTTGGCGATTACTGCTATTCCGGTTTTTGCAGAGAGGGTTTTTCTCAAATCCGGTGATGAACTGGAAGGTGTAATTACAAATCAGACTGCTGACTGGATTGAGTTACGTGGAGCTTCTGATGTAAAAAGAATTGAGAAACGTCTTATTCGAAGAATAAACTACCAGCCCGGCTCTATTAATGAATCGAAAATTGAACCAATAACTGAAAAGGAAACTTCGACAGTTGCTTCCGAAAAAACACAAAAAGCTGTTGAAAAAAATGACAGGAAAGAGGGAATTCAAAAGGTAAAAGTTGTTAAAGAAGTAGATAAACCACGTTACAGTGAATCTCAATTACGTGGCTTATTACAAAGCGAAGAGACCGTGTGGGGTCGAATGCACGTGGACTCCAGAAGGGCTGATGGGGATGAGGTTGCTGAGGGAGATCTGGAACCATTGCCTGTTCCCCCGGTGGATACAGGTCCGAGCCGATTATCTGCATTTATACGAAGTGCGATTCTTCCTGGATGGGGGCAGTACTATCAGGGAAGAGACAAGGCTGCTATTGGATATGGATCTGCAACATTTCTCGCAGTTGCTGTTGCTACGGCTGCGGGTAGTGATGCAGTGGCGGCTTCAACAAAATATAAAAATTCAGCGCATTTAGCAGCATTTTCAGTTTACTTTATTGGAGATGGCGCAGGACAATTTAATCTGGATCCGACACCATCTCTGGGTATATTTGGGGGATTGAGCGCTATGGATTTCTATCTTGGGAACCAGAGAAATTCAGCATCTGCTGCTAATATCAGCGCTAGAAACTCATACTATGCACTGGGTACTTTAGCAGCATCTATTTATATAGCAAATCTTGTAGATGTGCTTTTGTTTCATCCTGAAAAATCAGAGGTTGATACTCTTACAACGATTGTGGGAATGACTCTGGATGGTAATGCTTTAATTACTTTAACATTTCGATTCTAAGATCTGGTGACTGTTATGATACTTTATAGTAAGGTTAAAAATAAAATCAAAAAAGGCTTCGGGCTTTTTGCTGCCTCGGTAATTTTTGTAGCACTTGGAACGGCGTGTAATCCGGGGCTCGAAGAGTGTGATCCTATTGATCCATTTTGTAATATGGATCTCCTTGCTATGTACGGATTACTCTATAAGGGACCAGTCAGCTATCAATCTAAATATCTGCTTGTGTCTCACTCTTCCCTTGGGGTTAATGCATTTAAACTGGATCCTTCTTCTGGAGTAATAACTCAGGACCTGGGGACTGTAATTGGATATGCAAACTCCAGTACTCCTAATATGATGTCTGACTCGGCCGGGAGATATTTGTATTTAATAACTGATAGTACAACCGCACTTAATGGTTATGAAATGTTCAGTGATGACACTTTCCAGCAGATTGCCGGTTTTCCAATAACGTTGACATATCCACTGAAAAGAAGTGATATTAATTCTGGGAAAAAGCTCGTTGCTGTGACAGACAGTGCTGCCGCTCATGTACTTCCAGGTGGAACGACTACTTACTATGGAGATCTTTATCTTTATGATTGGGATCCACAGACGGGTTCCCTTATTCAGCGTGCTGATAGCCCATTGGGCCTGGGATGTGTCCCAGGAGGTCCTTTTATAACTCCTGATGGAATGGGTGTTATTACAAGTGGCCAGTATATTGCAGGACCACCTTACGGAATGATGAGTTTTTTTAGGAATGATTTGAATTCAAACTTTGCGATCACTCCTGGTTCCCCATCAGCTTTTGGACCCAGTGGTTCTACAACATCTTCAACTCGTACAGATGTGATCTCACCTGATGGCAGGTATTACTACTATTACGCTAATAGCAGCGTTGCCCGTCATATTATTGATCCAGTCACAAAAGAGGTTACATACTCCGGCGAAGCGGACCAACTGGTAGCTCTTCTTGGAGCTGTTAATACTTATGCTGGGAAATTTACGCCTGATGGAAAATATTATTACAGTCCAGCAAGCACTCAGCTTGTGGGAGTTTCCTGGAACTCTGCGGATGGTACATTTAATAGTATTCCCGGTTTACCATATGTGCTGGGAGGTATAAACAATCCTGTGAATATGGAGATGGATCCAACTGGTAAATTTATCTATATTGCCGGTGATGATTTTTTCGGCGGCGGAGTCGTACAGGCATTTGAAATCCAGGCAGATGGGACACTGGTTCCAAATCCTGGTGGCTCCTTTGTAACTCCTTTTCAATCCATAAATGAAATTCATGTTGTAACCGAAGAACAGTAACAACAGATTAAGCCTTTGTTTTTCGATAGGAACTGATTTCCATTCCACTGTATGTTAATAGTAATAATAACATGAAAGCCGTAAGTGTCTTTGATAGAGGTGCATAGTATCGAACCCTATTACTCGTATTATTAGCACACATATAAGTTCCATTGATTCCTGTTTGATAGACAGGAATGCCAGTATCCGTCCTCCAGAAAGAGCTGAAGGAGTCTGTCATATAAACATGATGACATGATTTTGTAATTTTACTGATGTTTTCCGATTCCGCCAGCTCGAAACTTATACCATTCTTATCGCGGCTGATGTTGATAGCTTTATGCTGCGGTGTATCGGCACCTGTAACAATTGTTCTGTATTTCGCATCTGTAATTTCATTATTTGTTTCTGCAGATAAATAATATATATTCGCATTGTTATTTTGAATACTTTGATCACCAGATGGTTTCATGTTTATAAACACTATATTCGTGCTGCTATTTAACCATGAATTCGGGACCACTGGCGCTTTTTTTAGTTTGCCATGGTTGAATATTATAAGTGAATGAAAATCACCAGGCCCGAGTAGTTGTTTCGAGTGTTTTTGAAATACTGGATCAAGATTAACTATTCTGGACGGAGATACATCGTAGGATTTCATCATTGAATATACTCCTGCATTGAACTCCTCAAGCAAATCTTTTGTTGAAACAGAACTGGAATCAAATAAACTCGCATTAATATATCCGGATGGCGAAGTTGATTCGTAAATGGACGGATATTCCTTTTTTAATTTATAAATTGAATACGGGGCTTTATGAAAAACCAGTGCAGCAAATTCTGGTAAACTGTTCAATATGGATCTGAATAAATCTGTTCTTGCAAATATATAATTTACACCCGATTCATTTAGATATTCTGTTGAAAAATAAAGATTTTTATTGAAATTCTGTGATTCAGGGTGAATGTTTTTTTGAAGCCAGCGTGGATTCCTTCCCCATATAAAGAAGCCAGGAATTGCACTGGAAATAAATATATCATTTAAGATTGATGTGTATGATGATTCAATCATCAATCCATTCAGGTTTCTGAGTTTACTTTTTTGAACTATAGTATCAAAAAAATGTGGACTACCATGAAGACTATTATTCGCCACAAGTTCTGTGAAAACTAACGATCCTTCTGGGATTTGAGTTGTTTGTTTTGAAAAACTACTGAAGCTTTCTTTTTCTTTCCAGTCTCCATTGTAATATCGTGATAAATTGTTCTGCTGCTCCAAGGGATTTATTATCATAAATCTGATTGTTAAAGCTATAATGACAGGTAATAATAGCATAGATGAGTTATTGCGAAAGCCGGTAGTGCTCAGCATAAACGGAAGAATCGATGCAATTGAAAGAAATAAATAAAATAAATCAAATGTTCTATACCAGTGAAAAGGTAAAAAAGGCAACAAATAAGTCAGACTTGGATCCTGCGTTATCCAGAATAACATAACAGAGCATGTTAATATGTAAAAAATAAATTTATAATGTTTTCGCCGGACTGGAATTGTAAAAAAAACTGATAGAAAGGAAATGACAACTGCAAAGTGGATTATACCAAAATGAACTATTAAATGCCAGATTAATTCGTTCCATCGAAAATCTGTTTTAATCAATATTTTTATCAAGTCCGTTCCCAGTAGTGAGATAAGACCATTGTATCTTGTTATCACAGACTGTCCTGTGCTCCATTCGCTAAAGAAAAACAGGGGAGCTGTCATGGGCAGTGAAAGTAGAAATGGAATCAGGAAAGAAAGACCGATCTTATAAAATGAAAATCTATTTCTATAAAAAATATAATAAATACCGATGATGATATAACCAAATGCTGCAGATAGAAAATGTGAATAAAATAGCAGTGATAATGAAAGTATATGTAAATAATAATTGATATTATGGTTTGATCTTCTATAAATTTCGAGCCAGTAAAGTGAAGAGATAATCAGTGCCGTTCCAAGTGCAGTATTATAAGTTCCCTCAATAAATCCTACCAGTGAGACACCCTGAGGGCCATATCCGGGATATATGAAGTATACAAGAACAGCAGCTATTGCTCCCAGAATTCTCGGAGATTCTTTTATATGCTCCGGGATAACAATTTTAGCAAAACGAAAGAGTGAAAATGTTAGAAATAACAGGGTAAGTACAAGGGTCAGATTAAAAGATTGAACCGTTGTATTGATAAAAGGTATTAATAATTTTATTGCTGATGATATGAAATAAAGAAGTGTTGGATAGTAATAAAATGCAGGGAAACCGCGAAACCAATCGGGATCGTATCCTCGTGATTTAAAGCTGGAAAACATATCATCATATACTTCTGCTAAATGATAGTGTCCGGGAGAATCCCAGCCAGCAACCTGCCTGCTAGAAAGAACATAAGGCGAGACCTGTATTAATACAAGAGTCCAGAGAAACAGTAGAGCCAGTGTATTCTTGCCTTTTGAATTTAGAAACTTGAAAATACTTACTAAAAATGTCATTTATGATAATTCCTGGCGCGTATCAATCGATCCCAGATTATATATATGGTGAATCAGTTACAAGCGGAATTATTTCATGATTAGAATCATATTACTTAGTGGAAAATCCTGAAGGCATCCCCAAAAATACTTTGATGTTTGATACAATATTGAATTTATTGGTGCAGGCAAAAAAAATGTTGTATCAAGAACAAATTTGTTGATACTGTTTTATATATTATACACAGGGCATTATAAATGTGTTTTTCAAGAAAAAATCAGATCCTATTAATTATTCTATCTACGGTATTACTCCTTATATCTTCTTCTCTTTTTGCTGATGAAATTATACTGAAATCTGGAAAGAGTTATAATGGAGTTATTATAAATCAATCAAGAACAATGATTGAGTTCCGTGACGGAAATGGTAATCATAAGATAGAAAAAATCAAAATCCGAAGAATCATTTATAATCGTGTCCCAAATGAATCAGAAACAGATGCAAGCAATCGTAAAATGAATATTGAGGTTAGTGATCCGTCTTCGATAAATATAAAGCAAACTCCTCAAAATTCTCCCGCAGAAAGCATTAAAGCGGGCAATCCTCAGAAGTATCAAATGCTTTTAAGTTTTGAGGAGTCAACCTGGAGAGGTATGCATCAGGACCTGCGAAGGGGAGATAGTGATACTGCTGAGGTTGATTCACCTGATCTGCCCTCATCAATTCTGGCGACACCATCTCATACATCAAATTGGTCGGCATTATTAAAAAGTGCCATTTTGCCGGGCTGGGGACAGTATTCGCAGGGTCGAAATGTAGCAGCAGCTTCATACGGTACCGGTGCTTTATTAGCCGTAATACTAACCGGAAAGACAACCGCTGCGGCGGCCAGTGCTTCGGCGAATTTTAGCAATAGTTCAAACTTATCTACTCTATCAATATTATTTGTTGGCAATGGTATCGGACAATTTGCTGTCGATCCCACAGCAGTGCCAGGGGTCCCTCTGGGACTTTCTGCAGTAGATATGTATTTAATAAGCCAGAGAAGTTCTGCATACAGTGCAAGCAGGACTTCACAGAGTAATTTTTATGTTATGGCCGGGCTTGCAACAACCCTTTATATTGTAAACCTTGTGGATGTAGTTCTTTATGATACAGATGACTCTCATTTAACTGCGAATATGGGCTTATCCAGGAATGGGGACGCTGCAATCTCTTTAACTTTTAACTTTTAACTTTTAATTACAGGTGTTGATTAAGAAAGTAGGACAAATCTAATGAATAACAGAATGATAAAAAAAATACTGGCATGGAATATATTATTCATTGCCATCTCATTTTTCAGCTCCTGCACTCCTGATTTTGTAGAATGCGAGAACATGGATCCGCTATGTAATATGGATGTTCTTGCTGCATACGGCCTATTGTATTCTGAACAAAAACCACTTCAATATGAGTCAAAATATTTAGTTTTGAGCAGAATCGGCGGAACAGATGTCCTTAAAATTGACCCGGCAACCGGTGGAATTACGGCCGTGTATAATAACGCCTTTGGTCTGGTAAATTCAATTGATATGTTTTCCGATCCTGCTGGAAATCATTTATATGCAGTACAGCCGCTTGGAGGGGGAACATTACATGGATTTGATATTGATGCAAATGATAATTTTAATACTAAATCCGGTTATCCTGTTACATTATCGGCCTATATAAGTGGAAAGTATAATTCTGATACAGGAATCTGGGCGACTGCATATAATGCGCCAGCAACTGTCAGCGGAACAACTTATAGCTCAAGTATAAAATTGTATGATTTTGATGTATTAACCGGTAGTTATGTGACACGACCCGATACCCCGCTCGGGATGGGGTGTTATCCAACTAATTTAGTTTTTAATTCAACAGCAACAAGATTATATGGAGGAAACACTACTGCTCTTGGGCCCAGTGCTGGTACGTATACATTTTCAAGGGCTGATGAGTTTTCTAATTTTCAACAGGGAACTCCTGCGACTGTTGGCCTTGTTACACCCAACCGATATATGTTAACCCCCGATGATGATCTTTTGCTTGGATTCGGTGCGGCAAATGTTAACCTTTTTTCAGTAGATGTTACAACAGGTATTGCTACCTACTCTGGACTCGATGTTATTTTAACCGCACAGAGTATGTTTACACATCCTAGTAATCGATTTACACCCGATGGAAAGTTCCTTTATGGACTGGATTTATTGAGTAATTCAATAAGTGGAGTGATATATGACTCAGTGTCCAATACTTTTCGTTCTATTGCAGGATTCCCATTCGGTACAGTGAATGGTCCGGTCTACATGGATATTGATCCTTCAGGTACTTATATGTATGTTGTTGGTGACGACACTCTTGGAAAGGGAGAACTTCGAGTATATGTAATCCAGCCTGATGGAACACTTATTGAAGATACGACGTTGCGAACATCTTTAGCTACAACTTATAGCAATGGTGATATTCATATTGTCACACAGGAAAAGAAATGAATAGTAAACATATCTTAAATCATTCAATGTTATTAACAAACATATTATGAATAAAGAAACCAATAATAAAATCTGGTTATCCAGAATACCTGAATACATATACGTTATTATAATTTCTTTCCTGTATTATTC
>JBNKQE010000039.1:0-21183 GCA_050295715.1 Leptospirales bacterium | reverse complement strand
CGGCTACATTTGTTACAATTATACCTGCACTGGCTGCAGATTTCAGATCAATATTATTTGTTCCGGTCGCTGCCACGCAAATAAGACGAAGATCCGGAGCGCGTGAGATAATATCATCATTAATGACAACTTTATTTGTAATGAGTATATGATTGTGTGCAATTCGTTCCTGGATCCGGTCATTATCTGTGGTGGAGAAGTACGTTGTGTTTCCACATGCATCCAGACGTGATCTATCAATGTCACTTCCGAATGTATCAGCATCAAGGATAACTATGTTGGGTTTATTCATTCATGGCCTCATCTAACATATTAGAATATTAATGATTCTGTAAGCCCTCTACATAGATGATTGATAAAATGTCAGAAAACTTTCGAAAATAAGAAAGTGTATACCTGACATTCAATTGTCTGTCAGGTAACTTAAATACTTAGAATTAAAAAGGCAACTTAAAATTGAAAGTAGATAAACATGCCGGAAATATCTCCATACATTGATACTAAATAGCCGACTGCAAAAACCGTTACAGGAACCAGAGCTATGCGAACTGTCGGAATCCGATTGAGCCGGTCTTTTAGCAGTGCGGGATAATATTGAATCAAATTAAAAATATAGGCAAGAAGTGTCAGGCCAATAACTGTATCTGCGCTTGAAAATGGGAGTCCCCGCTGCATTACCAGTATTCCTTTGATTACAGCCAGTGTGCGATCCATATCGGGAGCCGCAAAAAATATGGCACTGAACGAAAATACAGCCAGTATTATTAGAGAACGAATATAGTTAAAAAACGCTGTTTGCGGCAGTATACGAAAACCTCTATTGCGAAGAATCCTTTCTACAACAAGAATAACTCCCAGGTAGAGTCCCCATAAAAGCATGGTCCATTTGGCGCCATGCCAGATACCGCCTACGGCCATTGTTATAAGTAGATTAACTGCAGTGCGAAGTTCCCCCAGTCGGGAACCTCCCAGCGGTATGTAGATATAGTCGCGAAGCCATGTCGATAGAGTGATGTGCCACCTTGTCCATAACTCCTGCATTGATTTTGCCAGAAAGGGTCCGCGAAAGTTTTCAGGAATATCATATCCAAGGGCAAGAGCCAGGCCACGAGCCATGTCAGTATAGCCGGAGAAATCAAGATATACCTGGGCAGCGAAAGCAGGCAGTCCAACCAGCAAAACCAGACCATCATATTTATCAGGGTTGTGCCAGAGATCCATAGTAAGGGCTCCCAGGCGATCCGCCATGAGTACCTTCTTAATTACACCCATAGCAAGAAGTAGAACACCATTCAATATGCGATCTTTTTCAGCCCATGGTCTGTCTATCTGGGGAATAAAGTCCGATGCCCGCATGATTGGACCGGCAATGAACTGCGGAAAAAATAGAATAAAAACAATAAACTTACGCGGCTCCACGTAATCTTTGACCGTACCGCGATAGGCATCAACGACAAATGCGATAATCTGAAATGTGTAAAATGAAATTGCGATCGGCAGATCGATATGAAAATTGTAATCGGCTATCCAGTTGTGCTCCAGGTTGGCCAAATACGAAATACCAAAAACTGATCCAATGGATTCTGCGATAAGATAAAAGTACTTAAAGAAAAAAAGAAGAGCTGTATCGATTCCTATGGCCGTCCACAATAACCCGAGAGATTTACGGTGAATAAGAGCCATACTGACATAATAATTTAGAATTATTAGAGCCAGAAAAACGAGAAGAAACGGGATGCTGTACCAGCCATAGAAGATCAGACTTCCAATGATAATAAGGTTCTGTTTACCTTTATTTCCAAGGTTCCAGTAGATTATATACAAAAAGAAAAACAATATTATAAATATGGCCGAGTTGAACAGCATGTGGTTAATCTTTTTTGACCACACCGGGTGTCAAGCACGGAGAGTGGTGTGGGAATTCTTCTCCCCGTATCATGAATTGTGAAAATTCTCTTTTTCGAGGGGCTACAGAATCACAATAAACAGGAAATGATTTATTGATCCTGGAATGTTGATAAAGGAGTAAAGCTGAGTAAAAAGTGTCAAAAAGAATCATTTTGAAGGAGTTCCTGCAGAATACCTGTGTAAACAGCTCGAAAACAGCATCTTTTAGTGAAATATGTGTTTTATATTGAAAGGATATATTGGAATTGCTGCATACATCTTGCCTGAACTTCCTCGATCTGAGTATTATAAGGGAAAAAAAGCACTGTAGTCTGTCTGTTTTAAAAGCAAAACATGCCAAATTGGCAGAATCTGTGACACTATGTCATTTTACTTCTTCAATATACAACCGTAGAGACTGTTAAAGAAGCAATCAATCTGGCACACTCCTTGCAATACTTATAATAAGAGCATCAATCATCGCATAATAAGAATGGTGAACATTCTGTAAAATTGATGGAATCGAAGATTGAAGCACAATTTTGAGATCGAAAGCCGGTCTTGTAAATTGTTAACGTAATATATTATAAGGAGTGTAACTGAAAATGAGATATGCAACAAGAGATGAATGGAATCGCTTTCTGGAAGACTTCATGTCCTTCTCACCTCTTCGCAGTGATGTGGACATGCGTCCTCCGGTAAACTTGACCCACGATGAGGAAGCGGTAAACATCCAGCTTCTCGTCCCGGGGATCAAGACAGATGATGTGGATCTTACAGTGAAAGAAGATATTCTCACTGTGAGATATGAAATGGGTGAAACTCCTGATGGAGAAGAAGGCAGGCCTGTTGGCAGGGAACGTCCCTATGGATCATTTCATCGACGCATCAGACTTCCCTATCGTGTTGAGTCAGAATCTATTCTGGCGAAAACAGAAAATGGTGTAATCTCATTGCGCCTTCCAAGAGCCGAGTCGGATAAACCTGTAACAATTAAAATTAATGCAGCCTGATAGGAGGATAAAGATGGACACAGCAGTAATGGAAAGAGATACTTCAAGCGAAGTTGTCGAAAAGGAACAAGCTCAAGAGAATAATGTTTCAGCAAAAAAAATGAATTTAAGAGAGATCATACCTTCTGTAGATCTATATGAGAGCGAAGATGAGTTTACAATTTATATGGATGTTCCCGGAGTAAAGCAGGAGGATCTATCCATTGATCTGGAGCGAAATGTTCTCAGCATAAAAGGTGAATTTGGTGTTGGTGCTGAGGAAGGCGAAGCAAAAGGATACAGGGAATTTCCTGCGCATGGAAGGTATGTAAGAAGCTTTCAAATCAAAGCTGAAATTGATCGAGAACATATTCAAGCAACTTTGAAAGATGGTGTACTCAAGCTTGAGCTTCCCCGTGTAGCTCCGGTTACAAAAAAGATAGAAATCGCTGCCGGTTGATCGCAATATGAAACCATGCGATTCGACTGAAATGGGGCTGGTGTTATACTGGCCCTCTTATTATGTGCTCAGTGTTTATATTTAGAAGTCGTCCCAAAACCCTCGACGGTGTTTGGGATGACGGACGCGATTCGGAAGCAAAGCTCCCAAATCGCTCACACCCTTGCTCAATTTCCAACGAAATTTCGCGGGTGGCAATACATCGTGTGTTGTTAGAGGCTGTTTTGGGACAGCCTCTAACATCTGCTGAAAAGGTTGACCGAACTAGTTGTGTTTAGCACAGTTATGGTTGTGGCGACTGTATCGGCTGTGGCCGGATCCAAACGTATTTTTAGTGAGCGGTATTTCAGTCATACTCTCTCCAGATTGACATCATGTTTTGACATGCTTCTTTTGCAAGAGACGAATTGTGGCCCTCAATTTGAAAGAGAAATTATGCAGAAAGATTTATACCTTGAATTTTTCTATTAATGATTTCAGCCTTCTTGATCCACCTTGCAGGTGTTCTGCCGAATCGGATAGGTTGATCATCAGACCTGAAATCTCCTCAATACTTGCTGCAGCCTCTTCCGCACCTGCCGCGCTTTGTTCTGCTACAGTGGAAACACTGGAAATGGATTCTTTTACTTCTGTAGTGAAGTTTTGCTGAATTATTACAGCATCTGTAATGGAATCCATTCGTAAAACCAGATCCTGAATCATTTTATGAATTCTTTTGGTGCCTTCCAGTGCATTCTGAATCTCTTCTGAACCATCGGTTACTTCTTTTACCCCACTTTCGATCTGATTCAAAGTCATATGAGTCGTATCAACAATTTCTGTGATGGAACGATTGATTTGTTCAGTTGCCTGACCTGATTGATCGGCCAGTTTACTGACACTCTCCGCTACTACCGCAAATCCTCTTCCCGCATCTCCGGCTCTTGCTGCTTCAATGGAAGCATTCAGTGATAAAAGGTTAATTTGTTCTGTTATTGCATTTATGGAGCCGGTCATTTCATTAATAGTCTGTACACGTACTGTTAGATTTTCTACAGACTTTGCTGTATCATTCATGATAGACTTAATCCGCAAAATCATTTGACTTGCATTTTCTGCGGCTTCGCCCGCATGGCTGGCTGACAGGCTAATTTCATCAGCTTCTTTTTTCCCGAGTTGTGCCGTATCGGTTACATTTTTCTGTGATTCATCCAGTTGAAGTACACTATTCCATGCAGCATGAGCTGAATCATTAAGACTCGTAGCTCCCGCTGCAAGTTGTTCCATCGTGATGGATACTTGATCGGATGCTTTTGATGTTTCGGATGAACTATGAGCAAGTTCATCGGCAGCCATACTGGACTTTTCGGCATTGTCATTTATCTCTTTTAAGAGATCGTGCAGTTCGTTTCGCATGTTATCGAGGGCTAAAATTAGTTTTCCTGTCTCATCATATCGGTCCAGTTCAATTGACTCAGTCAGGTCCCCTGAAGCGATAACTGATGCAAATTTCATGCTTTTATTGAGCGGGCCGTTTATTAAAATTAAAATAATGTAAGCAATTAGACTTGAAAATATAATACCGGTAGCTACAATTCCAGCAGAATAAAAAAGAGCCTTATTTTCAGCATTGTAAATTGCCTCTCTTGTTCGGATTGACTTTATATAGCCTTTGACTTCCCCTGAGAAATCATGAAAAGGAATCAGAACTATTTCTGATTTAATATTCTTATCAGCATAGTATACCATTTCTCCATCGCGAACATACTCCAGCCTGGATTCGTCTAATTTGAATGGATCTTCATTTGTAGTTCCTGCGAGAAAAGAATTTTCGGAACCTTTCCAGGCTACACTATCGCCTGTATTAAAGATATAAATATAGTATTCGCCGCCAAAATCTTCTTTAAGACGGTTCAGAAAACCAATGGAGAAATTCCTGCCAAATTCAACCGTTCCCTGGTGAATTCCTTCGTAGTATATCGGAGCGACAACTCTAAATCCAAATCCTGCTCGACCTTCTTCCAGTCCGCGAATAATTTTTTTATTTGCATTGGCCTGATTTACTGTCTTTCTAAAAGTTTTAAGACTGTCGCCATATTTCTCAGGTTTATGTATTCTGAGAAATGATGTCGAATCGGGAAGATGGAATTGAAATTGTGCGATCCCCATTTTCTTTAATCTGGGAAATGATGAGAGGAACATTGATTGTAAAAGATTTCGATCCCTTTCGGCAAATGCCTTAATTACTGCTTTGTTCGTCCTTACTATGTAAAGAGCAAGATCCGCTGATAAAAGCTCAGATTCCATCCTCGCATAAATTTCACTTTGAATATTGCGGGCGAAGTTTTCTTCGTAATAACTGTCTACGCTTTGAAAAGAGTAGTATCCATTAATTGAAAATGTAAATCCCAGCAGGGAAATGATTAAAAAAAATGCTCCCATAATTTTGTAACGGATGGAAACATCTTTGATTTTTTGGATAATATAATGGTTATGTTTTTTTTGAATCATCTTTTCTTTCAGCCTGATAATGTTAAAAATATCTTTTTACGGATAATAAGAATGACATGGCATCCGTGTGGTGTTAGATAACAACAATGATTTATAATAACGCATGTATTTACAATATTAAAATCTGTAAATATACCAACTGTCGAAAATTTATTATGATACGTTGATGAAATGTTCGAAATGATGAGAATATAAAAATATTCTAAATTGATCTGGATATGAATGAATTTTATCACAAAAGTGCTGTTAAATCATTTATTATGATTGTTAACAGACCGTTCCTGTCTCACAGGAATTGGCAAAAAAAACTACTTGATAGCACTTCGATCAGTTCGAATCTACTACTTATGCCTGAAAATACAACAGAAGATCTTAAGAAACTTCCCCGCTGGGACCTCTCTCTTTTTTACAAAGGAACTGGAGATTCGAAACGAAAAGCAGATATGGATGAACTCCGGAGTATGGCTGGAGAATTTCAGGATAAATATCGCAGTCGTGTAGCCGGGCTTTCTCCTGTAGAGCTTCGTGAAGCCTTTGAGTTTGAGGGTCGCATACATCATATTATTGCAAATCTATCATTGCATGCATTTTTATCTTTTGCCTCAAATACACAGGACAATGAGGCACAATCCATGGTTGCGCAGATAGAAGAATTATCTGCCAATGTTGCCTCCAGCCTTGTTTTTTTTGATCTGGAGATGGGTATTGTTAATCGTGAAGATTGGTTGCGTTCTCCTGAACTGGATGGGTATCATTATCAAATAGAATTGTCCCGGGAGAGGGCGTCGCATAATCTTTCTGAGGAGCTGGAGTCCTATTCTCTTGAGAAAAATCTGACCGGTCGAAATGCACTTACCGGATTGTTTGATGAATTTTATGGTCAGTTCAGAATAAAAGTGCAAACCTCCAATGGTGTTCAAGAATTTACCGAAGAAGAAGCTCTTGCCTCGCTGCACTCATCTGACAGAGAATTTCGCAACCAGGTGTACAATCGATTTCTGGAATCGGTTGGTGAAAACAGTGTGATAACCGGAAATATATATAACAATATAGTACTGGATCATCAGTTAGAATGCAAGCGTAGAAAGTATGAAGATCTTATGGAACCGCGAAATCTCTCCAATCAGGTATCCGGTGCTTCCGTTCGCGCGATGCTTGATACTGTTGAGTCAGGATATGATCTGGCAAGACGATATTTTCGCACAAAAGCAAAGGTGCTTGGTATAACAGATTTTAGCAATGCAGATATTTATGCACCATTAACGACTTCAAATGAAAGTATAAATTACTCCCAGGCAAAAGATATTGTACTTCGCAGTTACAGCGGATTCCACCCCCGACTCGGAGAGCTGACAGAGGCTTTTTTCAACGATAACAGGGTGGACGCAGCGCTGGCACCGGGAAAGCGATCCGGAGCATTTTGTTACGGAGCTTCGCCGGAGCACGATGCCTATGTTCATCTGAATTATACAGGTGATATTCGCTCTGTGCAAACACTGGCTCATGAGCTCGGACACGGAGTACACCACCAGCTATCAAAACGAAACAATCATACAAGCTTTGATACACCACTGACTACTGCTGAAACTGCTTCTGTGTTTGGTGAGGTTTTGTTAAATGAACAATTAATTGCCGATAGTAAGGATCCTAAAACGGAGCTTTCCATTCTTGCGTCACAAATGGAAGGAATAATCGCCACTGTATTTCGCCAGACAGTTCTTACACGTTTCGAGCAAAGGGCACATGCTGAGCGACAGAATGGACGTGTGAGTAATGAAGTATTGTGTAATATCTGGTGGGAGGAGAACCTGAAACTATATGGAGAGGATGTCTCTATGATAGAGAGCTATAAATGGGGCTGGGCTTATATCCCGCATTTTGTCCATACGCCATTCTATTGTTATGCATACTCCTACGGTCAGCTTCTGGTGCTTGCTCTTTATAATGAATTTAAGAAAGGGACAGGTGGTTTTCAGGACGCCTATATTGAACTCTTATCGAGGGGAAGCTCTCAGAGGCCCGAGCAATTGATTGCTGAGACCGTGGGACTGGATATTACCCGGAGAGATTTCTGGGATCTTGCCCTTGGACTTCTGGATGAAAACCTTACCAGGATTGAAAATCTGGCCGGAGTATAAATTTTGTTACTACTCCGCTTCTATAACATGAACTTTTATTATGTAAGGCCATGCGAGGCTCTTTCATTACCATGGTCCACGGATGGACCTTTTTCGGATCAACCGGACATGGAAGTCCGCTTGATCCGATAATGAAAGAGGCTCGTCTGGTCCCGGCACATACTACATGGTGAGTAGTTACGAATTTTCAAAATTACACTGTTTAGAATGAAAAAAAGTATTGCCTGATTCCAAATATCCGGCTTTTGTTAATATTATTGTAAGATGTTTCAAAAACTGAAACATATAATAAAAATAAACAGGCTTCAGGGAGAGGGGGAATATGCAGAGCTTCGGACTGAATAAAAGAGAGATTGCTGAGATCCTTCGAAAAAAGGGGATCAATCCAACTACCCAGCGTATTGAAATTGCACATTTAATACTCCAGAAACCTCAGCACCTATCTGCTGAAGAAATTTTGAATCGCTTGAACAAAGAGTATGAGCAGGTAAGTCAGGCAACGGTATATAATACACTTCGCCTTTTTGTTGAAAAAGAAGTTATTCGTGAACTGATTTTTTCTCCGGACAGAATCTATTATGATTCCAATGTAACAGCACATCATCATTTTATCGATATCGATACCGGTAAAATATTTGATATTCCGGCAAACGCTCTTGCCATGCAGGATATTAATATAAGCGGAATCGACGCAGAAGTGATGGAGGTTAACCTTCTGATTAAAGGGAGGCTCGGGGATCGCCAGACACCGGCAAAAGTAAGCTGATAGTTTATTGAATACGGAACAATTGTGTTCTTAATCATTCTGCAAAAGATTTTGGGATGAGGGGTGGAGCTTTAGGCTTTTTCAACTTACCCCCTGCATTGTTTGGATTATCTTTCTGTTGTTAGTTGATTGAATCGACAGATACAGTCTCTCTTTTTTCTCGAACCCATTTTGAAAACCCTCCTCCCAGGTTATGTATGTCTCGATAACCTCGACTGGAAAGAAAAGGAAGTGTGTAGGCACTTTGCATGGCTCCATTGCAGACCATTACAATCTTCTGTCGTTTGTCCGGCGCGATTTCGCTAATTCGAGCGGGCAGTTCTTTTATATTAACCTGAACACTACCAGGTATATGTGCTTCATTAAATTTATTCGGACTTCTAAGATCCACTATGATCATTCCCATGTCAATATGTCTGAGTTCATCGAGCCATTCTGTGCTGACCATGTGGAAGTTATCATCCATCTCTTCCAGAAATTGACTTGCCCCATCTTTATGGCCGGGTAGAGCCATACCGGGATTATGGTTGAATACCCTGTCTTTTACAAGGATGGTTGTGTGAGGCAAATTCATGTGTTCATGAAGAATTACATCGTGTCCCATGCACAGACCCATCTCAATAACAAATTCTGCCCCTTTTTTCTCCAGGGTCAGGGCCTGTCCAACAGGATTGCATGATGTAACGGTGTTATCTTTTGATGAGTCAATCTGACTTTCCAGTACACCGCCTGCCGTACACTGTACCATTACTGGTTTTATTTGTCTTGCCAGTAATAACTTTTCCAGTTCCCTTGCATGGTCGGGTAGTCCGAAGCAATAAGCAACTCCGACCTTTTCATAACCCTGGTCCAGTATGTATTCGATTACCTCTTCGGATCTGCTGAGTGTTCCTGCTCTTCCATTATCGATTAGCAATGATGCTGACTTTGCATAAGATGCAATTTTTTCATCCTGAAATTTTGAGATACTCAATTCCTTGACATCAAAGCAATCCTTTGCGTTGGTTCGGCATCCTTTGCTATTACATGTGGTGCATCCCATGACATGTTTGATGCAAAATATTTAGAGTGGTTACAAAAATTGGAAATTTATTCAATGTGTTCGTCATATAGAATTAATTTGTGAATTTACGAAATAGGATTGTTGTAAAGTCAGGAATTTAGTTCGGATTAAAATAATTTTATTTGCGGTCAGAATAATCCTGTAGAAATATTCCCGTTAAATCAGATTTTCTGAATCAGAGTGCAGTGCGATGATGTGGTAACGGTGCTGTAGCAAGTGATGGTGTTTATTGTATAAAAGCTAACAATGTGAGTTGAAAATGGTAAATGATGAGTTTGAAATCTTTCGAAAGCCTGCATCTGAAGGAAATCTAAATGAAGATGGAAAAGAATTTCGAACAATAATGATTGTGGATGATGATTCGACTGTACGCCAATCGCTTGAAATTACATTCAAACAGCACTACAGAGTGATTGCATGTGCAAATGGTTACGAAGCAATTGAAGCAATAAGTATGGAAGTATATGCAGTAATTCTGGATATTCGTATGCCGGGAATGAATGGCTTTGAAGCCTTTCAGAAGATAAAGAAAAAATCACCTCATGTGCCAATTCTGTTTTATTCAGCTTACCAGGATCTGAAAGATCCATACGAAGTATTAAATGAATATAGACCTTTCGGTTATGTTATGAAAGGAAGCGGATTTCACCTGCTTATGGATAGTGTTCGCAGTGCTGTTGAGTTTTTTGAACAAATTCAGGAGAGCAGGCGAATGGCCGAGGAGCTTCGTGTCATTAATGAGGAACTGGAACAACGTATTGAACAGCGAACAGAGACAATCCGTCAGCAAAAAGAACAACTCGAACAACAGATTGATCTCGCAAGACGAATTCAGCAAAGTCTGCTGCCCTCTCAACTTCCTTCAATCCCGCACGTAGGAATTGCTTATCGTTATATACCTGTGACTGCAATGGGCGGCGATCTGGTCGATATTTTCCACAAAGAGTCAACATCCGATCTTGGACTTATTATTTGTGATGTCTCCGGTCATGGAGTCCCTGCAGCCTTTATCTCGGCCATGATAAAGATGAGTCTAGGTAGCTGGGAGAATCACCTGAAAAATCCGGCGAATCTGATAAACTGGCTGCAGGAGTCTCTCAGGCCCAATATCGATGATCATTTTTTAACAGGAATTGCAGCCTATTTAAATATAGAAACCGGGGAGTTGACCTGGGCATCAGCAGGACACCCTCCCGCATTATTATTATGTGCAGACGGTTCCAGAGAGTATTTGAGGGCATCCGGAAGCGCTATTACTCAGTATAAAAAAGGTAGGTATAAAAATTTTACCCGAAGGCTGGAGAGAGGTGACAGAGTTGTATTCTATACTGATGGCGTATCGGAGGTTGTTGGCCGACAGGGCAGCGAAATTACCAATGATGAGTTTTTATCCCTGTTCGAAAATCTTTCCACCGAGCCCGAGATTCTATGCAGTCAGGTGCTGGAACGTATTGATTCGTTTACCGGTGGGAATCCGGAAAATCGATTTGATGACCTCACTATGCTTGCAATTCGGTTTGAGGATTAACTTTGCTCGAGACAAATTACATACCGCTTGAGACAACATTTGCTCCGAACGAAGAGAAAAGCAAGATGTTATCGATGGAGGATGTGATTACACTTCTTCGTGAGGAGGAAGAATACTGGCCAGAAGATGTTTATAATACAAATAAATGTATAACGAGATTACGAAAAATATATTACGATATGTGGGGTTGGAATAAGGAGCTTATACGTTCCGTTGCAGGAATTAAACCGAGATACAAAACAACTCTTATTCAGAGTGAACAATATCGCGTCCCCATAATCGGTATTAAGGTCCCACGTTATTTTTCAGATTCCTACGAGGTTGTGCATTACAGAAGGCTTGTTGCTTACAGATTCAATGATCGTATCTACCCGGAAAGAGCAGGTCAGATGGCATGGATTTACGATAATGATAATCAAGAAGTATTATTACCGTCCGGTATAGTATGTGATGTATCGCACGTCCTGTCAGGTGTTGATGCTATGAATCATCCGCAACCGGTTTCGCCATTGCCTAATTGGTTATTTTTTTTGAAGCAATATCTCCCTTTTGTTGATAAGAATTATGAGGCGACGACCTGGCTTGGTGATATTGCAAGTGCTTCGGCAGAAGTTCTTTTTACCTCTGCAAGACTGGGTCGTTCTCTTACGAATAGTGAAATTCAACCAATCATAAATAAGTATGCTTCCGGCCCGGATATGATCGGAAATATAGATAGTTATGTTATCTGGAAGAATTATAATATTGCATCGAAAAATGGTCTGCGTTTTACTGATATCTTAAGACATTACTATTTACATGAGAAGGTATCCGGTCTGAAAAATTTGAAGAGTAATGAGCCCTATCGTTATACAATATTTTGTGAAGCTGTAGGATTGAAAGGATGGAACGGCAAAAAATTTGCAAATCGAAAAGAATGGGTGAAGCGATATACACCGAGGATGCTGGATGCGACTCTGTTTTACATGATGACCAGGGCAACCGGAATCGAAAAAATTCTACAGACTGTAATTGCCGATTTGGGTTTCGTTGAGTCACTATTGAATACTTCGAAATATCTTCAATTATTTGTTGAGGCACTGGAAAAAGCGAAAGTTCGGGAGGTGTAGTATGAAAGAAGCGCGAAAACTATTCATGTTTCTGATAATGATTCTTGGTATATTTGTTTTGCCATTTTCGGCACTGCTTATACGGGACCATGGAGAGATTCCATGGAATTTTTTCTTTTATCCGCCAACCTCTACAGGTAATAAACCACAGTATGATCCGATATATTTTTATGGGTTTCTTGTATGGGGAGTAATTACCGTTACTTTTATTTTATTTCCCTGGTGGTTTGGATTTAAGAAGAGAACGGTTGATTACCTTCCGAATAAAAGTAAGCTGCCAGTTTGGTTCTGGTGGGGATTGCTTGTTCATCTCCTGGCTCTTGTTTTATTATGGTTTCCTTTTACGAATATAGGATACTTCACATATTTTCTTTTAATCCCTCTCTGGTGGGGATTCGTATTTGTTCTGGATGGGCTTGTATATCGGCAAAATAATTCAATTTCACCACTTGTTCAAAATCCGCGCATGATCCTTGCAATGGCATTTGCATCGACTACGGGCTGGGGTGTATTTGATTACGTAAATTTTTTTATTGATGAGAACTGGTATTATCCTAATGGCAATATTATAAATCCGACGGTATTTTATACATATGGATTATTTGGTGCCTCTGCATTTTTTCCGCAAATATTTGAGTGGATGGTGCTTCTGAAAACAAGTAAGTATTTTAATAAGCGTTATGCGGGAGGACCTGTTGTCCGATTTCCTTCATATTTTTTTAAGGGGATGTTTGTGAGTGGTTATTTGTTTTTATTTATTGTAGTATTTTTTCGGGAAAAATTATTTTTTGCGATCTGGCTGGCGCCTCTCTTTGTGGTCGTTGGTTTATTGCCACTTTTTGAAATATGGAATCCTGCAAATCCGATTCGGGAACGGGGAGATTGGAGTATTTTAATTCTTGCCGGAATTGCAGGTTTGATTCAGGGGACTTTGTGGGAGTTCTGGAATTATTTCAGTGTGGAACATTGTCCCTGGTATGCACCGGGAATGTGCGAAGGGAGCGCAACAATGAACCCGGCTTTCTGGGTTTACTCAATTCCATACGTTGATCGATTTCATTTGTTTGAAATGCCGCTGCCTGGATATTTTGGGTACATCCCATTTGCGATATTTTATCTATACTGGCACTTAACATTGAGTTTTATTTCCGGCAGAGAGACGATGCTTATGAAATACTTTAGAGATGATTGATGAATACAAATTTTGATATTTACATTCGTAAATACTTTCAAGTTAATATTTAATGATTGAAAGTTGCGGCTGATTAAATAAATTTATATTTCAGGAGTTTCTATTTTAAAAATGGAAGCAAACAATTTAGAGGCAGGAGTATTAATTATTTATGGAGCTACAGGCAGATTATAAAATTATAGAACAAATCAGTATAAGCAAGAGGAGTATTATCTCCAGAGCTATTGACCCTGAAGGTCAGACCTGTATACTCAAGCAGCCTGTTGAAGAAATTCCGGAACATAGAAATCAATTAAATTTACAATATGAATATGATCTTCTTACCCGTTTTGAATCAGATCTTATAATCAAAGTCTATCGTTTTCACTCCTACGGCCCTGCACCTGCTATTGAAATGGAAGATTTTCAAGGAAAACCGCTGGATCAATGCGAAATATTAACAAGTAATTTTGTTTTACGAGATCATCTACCTGAGAGATTCAACATTGCAATTAAGATAGTACGTGCAGTTGCAGAAATTCACGCTTCTCAAATTATTCACAGAGATCTTCATCCCGGAAATATTCTATTTCGTCCTGAAACCGGTCAGATGCGGATTATTGATTTTGGATCTGCTACCGAGGTTACCACGGAACACGTGAACCCTGTTTTTAACCCCGGTGAGATCAGGGGGAATTTGATTTATATAAGTCCTGAGCAAACAGGTCGAATGAACCGGGATGTGGATTATCGCAGCGATTATTATTCAATAGGAGTCATTTTATACCAGTTATTTACTGGAATACTTCCATTTGGTACAGATAACTCTATTGAACTTCTTTACTCCCATCTCGCAAAAATGCCAGTACCCCCTCATTTTCGAAATACATCCCTTCCGGAAGAATTGAGCGAAGTAATTATGAAGCTTCTGGAAAAATCTCCGGAAAATCGATATCAAAGTACACGGGGAATTATAAACGACCTTGTTAAAATATCCGAGTCATTAAGAACCAGAGATGTAATACATGGATTTAAAGCCGGTGAAAAAGATATTTCTGAAGTATTTCAAATTCCCGGAAAGCTGTATGGGCGCGATGACTATAAAGGTGACATACTAAAAATATGGGAGTTGGTTACTGAGGGGGAGACCGGTGTTGTTTTTATTTCAGGATACTCCGGAATTGGAAAATCTTCACTTGTTCGAGAGTTGTACGGTCCCCTTACAGAGAAGCATGGATTTTTTGTTCAGGGGAAATTTGAGCATTTAACAAATGACGTTCCTTTCGCGCCTATTGTGCAGGCACTTCGGGATCTAATTCATAAAACCTTTACATATAATCCGGAAACTCTCGAATACTGGAAAATACGAATAAAAAACAATCTTGGTGGTTATGAAGAAGTTCTGATTGATACTATTCCTGAACTTAACTTATTTTTGCCTGAACTTAAAACTACTGATCTTGATAGTCTTGAAGAAACAGGTCAGTATTATCGAGAAGCACTGGTGCAGTTAATATCCGTATTTGCCAGTCCGGATCATCCGTTGATAATGTTTCTGGATGATTTACATCGGGCCGATCTTTCTTCTCTGGATGTGATCCGTGATCTTACAGGAGATAAAAGCGTTAAATATCTGATGTTTCTTGGAGCCTATCGATCAAACGAAGTGGATATCGGACATCCTATAAAAAACATAGAATCATATTTTGAGTCAAGTGGATCCATGTTTTTAAATGTTGAATTAAAGGAACTGGATACTGGCAGTGTAAGAGATCTTCTTGTTGATTTGCTTCATAAAAACGAAACCGATGTGGAATTACTTGCACACTTATGTCATGATAAAACAGGAGGGAATCCATTTTATCTGCACAGATTTTTACATCATTTGCATGATAATGGATTGATAATATTCGATATTGCAGAAGGCGTATGGACATGGGATCTGGATAGTATATCGCATAAAGAGGTTACTGAAAATGTAATTGATTTATTGATCCCAGAAATGATGGATTTGAGTCCTCTCTGTTTAAAGATAGTGCAGGCCGCTGCATTCCTTGGCGATACGTTTTCACTTTTAATCGCTGCGGAAGTTCTTGAAATTAGCCCGGAGAAAGCCTCCACGATAATTCCTGAAGCTGTGCGCAAATCATTTATTATTCCCGTTGGTAAATCATCTCAAATGGATCAATATGCCGGATATTTTTACCAGTTTATTCATGATAGAATCAGGCAGGCTGCGTATTCTACAATAAGCGAAGAGGAAGCCGATCAGCTTCATCTTAAGATCGGAAGATTTCAATTAAAAAATGCTACACTGAAGTCCGGGCCGGGAGATATTTTCAGTGTGGTCGGGCATCTGAATCACTCGTTATCATTATTAACCAGGGAAGAGACACAATCACTTTCTGTGCTGAATATGAAAGCAGCACAGATTTCCCGTAATTCCGGTGCATATGAATCCGCCAGGGAATATATGGAAACGGCCCTTGCCCTGTCACCTGCCATTGAAAGTGAAAGGGAAGATCTTATTATTGCCATGCATCTTGAAGCAGCGGAGCTTTCCATACTGAACCATGACTACAAAGAGACTGAAAAACATGTTCAGTATGTTCTTGAAAATTCTGATGATTTAATGTTACGTGTGCGTTCCGTTAAAGCCTTGATTAATAAATATTATGGCACACATGAGTTGCGAAAAGCGATTGATACCGCACTTGAAATTCTTGACGAGTTGGGTTTCCATATACCCCGAAACCCCGGGGATGGATTGGTTCTGACTGGATTAATGAAGGCTATATTCACACTTTCACGAAAAAATAAATTTGAGCTTTCCAATCTTCCTGAAATGACCGATGTGCGATCCATTGCAATTATGCGTCTGGCCTCAGAAATTCTGAGTATACTGTTTGCTACCTCAAAAAATTTATTCGCTGTTGTAATATTTAAAATGTTTAATTTGACTTTGAAAATGGGGATCGAGTCTACAAGTGCTTTTGTTTACGTTGCAATGGGGATGTTTCTTTCCGGAATAGGTCGTATCGAACAGGGTTACTTGCTCAGTCAAATTGGGCTGGGTCTCAGTAAAAGACTTAAGGAACCAATGAATGAAGCGAGGCACATTGTAGTCTATTATGCAACTACGAGTGTCTGGAAGGATAATATTCGCGACTCCATTCGGGGACTGGAACGAGGATACCAGTTGGCCAGGGCATCCGGAAATGCAGAGTTTACAGACACGGCATTCGGAGCCATGGTGATTTATCAGTATTTTGCCGGACATAATTTAAGCGAACTTCGAAAATATCTTGCGGGGATACTTGGCGGTGGACGCGGGGACGTGCAAAAAACGGCACTTGTTCATGTTTACATGCTTATGCAGGCTACAGCAAATCTTGTTGAGTATCCTGATGACGTGCTCCACATTAAGGGCAGCTATTATAATGAAGATAAGGAGTTTGAAGAATCTGTCAGAGCCGGCGATAACACATTAATTGCCGGGTTTTATCTTCAAAAAATGATACTCTCCGTTTATTATGAGATTTACGATAAAGGTGTAGCTTACAGTGAAACTGCGCGAAAATACCTTGATGGTATAATGGGACTGTATCACACAGTCTTATTTTATTATTACGAGACAATATTGTTATTGTGCAGAGCAATAATGACCGGTAAAATATCTTTCGGTATGATGCGCCGCGTCAGGAAAAATATTAAAAAATTACGAAAATGGAGTCACCATAACGCCGAATCGAATCAGCACCGTCTTTATTTTCTTGAATCATTGTATGACTATCACTCAGGAAAGACAAGCGCATCATTGAGAGAAATGGAGAATGCAATTCTCCTGGCAAGAAAATCTGGTTTTGTAAGTGATGAAGCAATGATGCGAAAAACACTTGGAAATATATATTACCAGCAGGGTATGTTGGAAGCCGGTCATTTGATGATAGAAAAATCATGGGTATTATTTAGAAAATGGGGTGCAACAGGGGTTAACCGTTTTCTGGAGAAAAAATGGAAGGATGACATTCACTTTCGTTCAGAAAATGAGGAAGACGACAATTATGGATCCCTGCAATTACTGGATCTTGAATCATTAATGAACGCCTCAAGGACGATTGCCGGGTCCGTTCACACCCGAGAACTAATAGACAGTCTTGTTAATATACTTGTAATTAATGCGGGTGCAACATCCGGATACCTTTTTATACGGAAAGGTCAGGAGTTGATACTTGAAGGCTATGCTGGAGAAGTTTCCGGTTCTGTTGAAAAAGCGTTTCGTGCAGAGGAACATGGAAATTCACTGGAAAATCATTCATCGGCGGATGGAATTACAACCAGAACGTTATCGCCAGTTGTTACAGGTAATTATGGCGAATTATTGATTGAACATGTCTTTGCAACAGGAACTACGATTGTATTGAATGATGCCAGGAGAGACAGTCCTCCTATTTTAACAAATACATCTGTACATAAAAGCAATATGTACCGTTATGATTTGCAGGGGAGTGCTATTGTTATTCCTGTTTCCCACGCGAGAAGAAATATTGGTGTTGTTTTTCTCCAGAATAAACTTGCGACCGGTGTGTTTACTCCATCACGTGTTGAATTCCTTCAGGTTCTTATTTCGCAAGCCGTCGTTCATATGGAGAATACCAGGATTTATGAAAGTCTGGAGAGGAGAGTAAACGAAAGAACTGAAGAGTTAAACCGGGCATTGAAGGATGTGCAGCATGCACAGGAGAAACTTGTCCAGGTAGAAAAAGAAGCAACAGAACGTCAAATGGCCGGTGGTTTTGCGCATGAAATGCGCAATGCATTATCAGGCAGCCAGATTCTACTGGACCAGCTTCTGGGTAGAAGCGGCCAGAAGGATGATCTGCCGGTCACGCTTAAAACAAAGCGAAGTCTTACTAATATTCATAATTACCTCTCGAATACTTTGAGCGAAGAGGAGTATGCTGAAGTTTTTAAAAATATGCGAAGTATATTTGAAAACGAAGAGAAGGTAGAAGAAGCAATAAACGTACTGGAAAAATCAGTAACTCGTGGAATAGCGATAACACACCAGGTACTTGAATTCTCAAGAATTGGAAAAGAGCAGGCATTGACAGCACCGGTTAATATCGCATCATTAATTCAGACGATTATTCTTGATCTTAAAGATTCGATGGGGACGAAGGATATTGAATTTCGTCTGAATACTCCCGAAACATTACGTGTTGTCGGACTTGAAAACCATTTTCATTCAATTTTGTCAAATTTAATAAATAATGCGATAGATGCTGTCTCGGATAGTAAGATGGAAAAATTTTCTGTTGAAAAATCGTTGATAGAGATTGGTGTATTACGCCATGAAGATGAGGTTATGATTTCAGTTAAAGATAATGGTATAGGAATATTACAGGAGAACCAATCGCGAATTTTTGATACATTTTACTCCACCAAACTGGACCAGGGAACAGGACTTGGATTAGGGATTGTAAAAAAAATAATCGAGCTATATAATGGTCGCATACAATTACACAGTGAACCCCGCAAAGGAAGTGAATTTCAAGTATTTCTACCTTTGTATGATGTGTAGGACTATAAAATCAATTACATGTCCAGCACATAATTATTCATTCTATATTATGATTTCTTGATTATCATATGTATGCGAATATTGAGGTGAAAATTGAACGTTTTTATAACTGGCGTAAGTTCCGGTCTTGGACTGGAACTCGGTAAAATCTATATGCAAAACGGGAATAATGTTTATGGACTGAGCCGCAGGATTCCCGAAGATTTAATTGATAATAAAACTTTTATATTTCAGTGTTGTGACCTTGCGGATCTCGATCAGATTGAAAATCACCTGACACGTCTATTCAACAGTTGCAATGAGCTAGATTTAGTATTCCTGAATGCCGGTATACTTGGAGATGTTGCGGATATTGCAGATACTTCTCTGAACCATATGAAGCAGGTCATGGATATAAATCTTTGGGCTAATAAAATTATACTGGATCATATTTATAGCAGAAATATAAATGTAAAACAGATAATTGCGATTTCATCAGGAGCAGCTGTATCAGGCCAGAGAGGATGGTCTGGTTATGGTATATCCAAAGCCGCTCTGAATATGTTAATAAAACTATATGCAGCGGAAAAATCAGGTACGCATTTTTCAGCATTGGCTCCCGGGTTGATTGATACAAGAATGCAAGAGAAGATAAGAAGCATACCGGATGCCACAGCTTTTGAAGTTGTCAATCGATTAAAAAAGGCGGCAGGCACATCTGATATGCAAACACCGCAGCAAGCAGCCAGAAAGATTTATGAAATCACGGACAGTCTAATTCAATTCCCATCGGGAGATTTTGTGGATATTAGAAAAATTAATCTTTCTGTTTGATCGATATCTCCCTCTCTGAAAGAAATTGAAGTGTTTTTGAGCAAACCAGGGATTCGGTCAGTATTTCAATTTTTTTTGCGCCGGATTTTTTGCGAAGCAAGCCTGCGGCTTCAGCTATCCTGAATCCATCTTTCATAATGATTCGTGAAGATCGTTTGATTCTTATTTGGATTAAACCACCATGGGATAGATTAATCTCCCAGGTCCGGGGAAGATTAAAATCTGTTGACTTTAATATTGGCATAATCGCTATCTCCTGTCAGTAACATGATTTATAATTAAAGTCTGCCCGGATTCTGTTAGTTTGATCTTTCCGGGACTCACAAATAAAAAAGGATAAGGAAAATTAGAAGTTTTTCAATAATATATACTTATGGTAATATCCGATATAATAATCTGTAAGTCAATCAGTCTGATGAAAAATATTACCGGGATTAACAATCTTGCAGACTATGATATAAGCCGGGTGTGAGCATGGAACTAATTGTAGTCATAGATACTGACAGAAAAAACCTGGAAAAGGTAAGAGGAGATCTAGGAGGGAAAAGGTATAAAGTTCTCGCTACTGCCTCACCGCGAAAGGGAATTGATCTGGCAAGAGCCGGCATTCCCTCTTTAATAATCATTGGAATGGAGCTTTCTGGATATGACCCTGTACAGCTATTGGCTGAAATCCGAAAAGACGAAGTCACTCATGATGTCCCTGTGATTATGATGACCGGCGCTCCCCGCAAGGATCTTATGATTCAGGCAAAAAAAGCAGGAGTCATGGATTTTCTTACAAAGGATTATGAACTGAAAATACTTCTTGCGAAAGTTGGAAATGCTCTGCAAGCATTTCAAGGATCTCTTAATAAATCAGAGGAAAACAAAGAGAACGATACTTTCCGTATTGTGCCGGTTGCAAATAAGATTGTAGTTTTCCTGAGAAAAAAAATGGATCCTGTAAGTCTGAATCAAATTCGTCAGCAATTTCAAAAGTCAAATTTCGGGAATTATGAATACACAATACTGGATATGAGAGCCATCCAGGGGATGAACGCAGTTGATCTTCCCGTCCTGGTGGAGCTTCTTGACTACTTTGTTAAAAAAAAGATTCTAATTGTAGCAGGGCGACATTATGGGCTCTTGTTATCTGCAGGGCTTGATGAACGAGCGAATCTCTTTCTCACTCCCGATGAG
>JBNKQE010000038.1:0-21195 GCA_050295715.1 Leptospirales bacterium | reverse complement strand
GACCATATGGGAGAATTCAGATCCTTTGAAATACTGAGTCAGATTGAAGAGGATATAAAAAGTAATCTTGAACCTGAAGAGAGCTATTTTAAATTCTCGCCGTTGTCGTATGTTATAATAAGTCCAGGAAACGAAAAGGATGAAATAAGGAAACGTTTTCGCAGTGTAGTATTCTATATCGAAAGTCTTGTTTTGGATTTTTCATTTTTTCAATGTGTTGTCGATGATTATCCTGTTAAGCCAAATGAGATATGGAGACAGATACATCTGTGATAATATTATGGTGCTTACAGTATGACACAGGATTATAAAAAGACTGAATTATACTCTTTGCTGGAAGAACGAATGCCACCTCTTTCGCGTCTTGAGTCATGTCTAAAATCAATTGATCCTCAATTTGTTTCTGATATGCTCGTGCAAGAACCTGAAACTGTGTTTCTTGTTGATTATTATTTTCGATTATTTCATCCTTCAGTTGCAGCTCGCTTTCTTGATGATAAAGATTTTGATATAAATGCTGCGGTTGAACTTTATAATTGTCAGGTCATTCGATTCTACAGGGCTAATCTTTTTGAAGAGGATCAAGATTATAATTATACGTCGATCATGGATTCCTACTGGGCAGGCGTATCATCAAACAGATTACTGGATATACTGCGAGCGATTGTGTCGAAGGGGAATGTAATAAATCCATCAGCACTGTTGATTCTTCAGAAAATGGATGCTAACAGTCTTGAAAAAGTCCAGGCGATTAAGGAAATCAAATCGAAAGGGCTGCTCAGACTTTTTAAAGGACTTGGAACAGGAGTTCTGGAAGTTATTGCAAACAATCTGGATTTATTTGATTTTCTGTTTCAACTTTCTGCGGAAGACGATGACGTAGAATATATCGAATTTCTTGAAGAGTATACAAGATTTGTGGTTCAGCTCAGAATTGCACAGTCCATGGTTGAGGATGGGGAAAGTCTGGTTAAAGAGGGAGGGAAAATTCCTTTGAAAGATTTAATCGAGCTTATTGAAGAAATACCGGATGATGCGATGGAACTTACCATGCAGCTTATGCTTCAGCGTAAATATATTGATAAGAAGACTATTGAAAGTATTGAGAGGATGAGAAAACTTCTGTAATATTATATGGGTAATTTCATACCTTCAAAATGTAAACTTTCAAGAGTTTGAGAATCCAACTCAGTCTCAAGCCGGACTCCGTAACGGTAAATTGACGCATTGTTCCTGGAAGGAATTAACTCTCTGTTTGTGACCTCACGGTAGACAATGTTTCCTCTGAGTTCAATACTGCCAAGCTTGAGCTGGCAGCCAGAATTATTAATTTCCCTGTCACTTATAAAACAAAGACCGGTCGGAGAGAGATCAATTGAGACCCCACGGCAGGATTGGTTTTCAGACTTGATTTCAATATGTTTCAGAAAACTATTTCTGTTGTATTCTCGTTTTTCCATTCTCGTTTTTCCAGGCGAAACTTTTTTGCCATATGGTATATCTACCGGCCAGTCAATTCTAAACCGCTAATATGTCTCATATATAATTATGTTTATACAAGAGTATATTGCACTGCCATATAATGCAGCAAGAAATATTTAATAATTTTGAGGAAGATTCCAGAATGTTACAGTCGCTAATATGATTCATATCAAGCAATCGTTGACTGATTTCTATCAACCTGATATAAATCAGACGGGAAATTTAGTGTAATGACAATATTTTCAGTATTGATTATCAGATTAGCGACTATTGCTGAACTTCAATCATCGGTTTTGAGGAAATTTGTTCTCCTTTTGAAAAGCTTTGAACCTGCTTGTACAGATTTACCTGACCCTTGGTTAAAATGACTTGATTTGATTGAATTAATTCTCGAGCGAATGATTTAACTTTTCCGGAGTTTTTTCTGAAGTGCCAGAGCAATGTTTTATCATTTACAGCTATGTGCGAAAGTAACCATTCTTTCAGGTCCTGCGCAAGGTAAAGAACACCTCTTATATCGCCCTGTTCTTCTTCTTTAATTCTTTTTTGCAATTTTGTTGTGAAAGATAGATGTTCCCTTTTGTGCGAAAAGACATCAGGGAATCTGAACTTGTCCATGAAAAGCTCTTCGGTAGTAAAATGGAAATTAATGTAGTCCTGAACACTTTTCACTCCGGTTTGCAGGGCTTCAAATTTCTTAACGCGATTGGATATTCGACTGGCTCTGTCAAGCCGGACCATCAACTTAAGAAACCACAAATGCTGAATATCAATCAAGGGAACCTGTATGCTTAGATCATAAGTCCTCCACATGTGATACACTGTCTGCGATATATTTTCATCTAATATATTAAGTATTTCATCCGATCCGGTTACAAGGTGAAATAACTTTAGCTGGAATGGCGTTATATATATGGTATTCTCGTCAACAAGGCTCCTTGTATAATCTTCAATTACATGCTTGTTGAATTGAAAAAAGGCGACATACTGTTTATCTTCCTTAAGTATATGATCGAATAACCAGGACATTAAGTCGCCGACCAGTCTCCTGGCGGCTTCCGGATCCCCGGATTTTCGTTCTCTACTTCTTTGCTTGAGTTTATTAATAAATAATTTATGCTGTTGTAAATGTTCTACTTTTCCCGGGTAGTCAAAAAATCGAAAGATCTCAGCCTCAAGAAAAAAGTGTTCCGATGTGAACTCAATGATGTTCGAAAAGGCGCGATCAAATTCCTGGTCAACTGTATTGCTATCACCTTTGTCGCATACAATGCCAAGATTAATAAACGTATAAAGTAAATAAATATGTTGCAGGTCAATTACAGGAATATCAAACGAAAATTCATGTTCTTCCCAGGCAGATTTGAGCCGTTTGATTATGTCAACAGATTTGACTTGTGTTGAAACTTCCATAATTCAATATGCCTGAATCCGGATAACCCGGAAGAATGCTCAATCGACCATCTGCCAGTTCGGAATTATACACTGGCATTGGAATCAGGAGATTTAATATCTCATTTAACGTTCCAGTCAACAATAATTGATTAACATTCTGAAAAATAAGAAAAAATCGCATATCGAAAGTAGAATTTCATTTTGAAAATAGGAGACAAAATATAATTATTTGCTTTGCAGGATAGAGAAGAACTTTTATCGTCAGAATATCATTCAGGTAAAACAATTGCAGTTGTATGACCCGTTGGGTGATATGAGTTAATTAGCCAGTTGGATTGATTTATGCGCCTGCATCGGGATAGTAATAAAAAAGAATCTCAGATATTCATTGAAGATATTGATCAGTTGAGCAAAAGCTCGGATATGGCATTCCTGTCAAATCTTCTTGGATCTTTAATACTGGGAGGGTTTCTTTTTCAGGGAGGGATGCCATCGGGTTTCTGGATATTTTTTATTATTCTCAATTCGAGTATGTTTTTTCGGACGATGGTTTCCAGGCAGTATTTAGAGAAGCGAAATGCTGGGATTCAGCCTGGGATAAAATGGTATTATTTAACTCTGGCGGGTATAGTTAGTTCGTCAACGATATGGGGAGCCTGCGGTTTCTACTTTTTCCCAGGACTGGATGCCAACGTTATCAGGTTGCTTGTTTATTTCCTCCTCTTCTCCACAGTCTCTTCTACCGGCGCATTATTGAATGCTGTTACGCAGACAACTTCGCTGGCATATATTCTGCCAGTAATAGGTCCTCTTGTTCTTAAACTCTTAAGTCAACATCAAATTCAGGGTATGAGTATTGCGTTGATACTTGTATTTTATTCAGCTATTTTACTCGTTTTGAGCCGTAGGATCAGAGACGGACGACATTCCACTTATCGCTTGCTCGAGGGAAATACGAAACTTGTTGCCGAGCTGATAAAAGCAAGGGATGATGCAACCCATAATAATACACTATTGAAAAAAGAAATTGAGGATCGTGAAAAGACAGAAGTTGCCCTTAAGGCAAGCGAGGGACGATTTCAGACATTTACAGATCATATGAGCATTGGGGTCGCTATAACGGTCGGTGATCGTTTTGTTTATGTTAACAATGCATACTGTCAAATATTCGGATACACACGTGAAGAAATAATAGAAGAAAAACAGCCAATTGATCTTGTCCACCCCGATGACTGGTCTTTGGTTGAAGCCCTTGTCCGGGCTCGAATATTTTTGCAGGATACATCGCAGCACTATGAGTTTACGGGAATTCGCAAAGATGGGCAGAGAATCTATCTTGAGATTTTTGCATCTATGGTTGAGATCGAAGGAATGATTTCCAATATTACAACGCTGACTGACATTACTGATAGAAAAGTAATGCAAGAAGCGCTGCGGGAAAGTGAAGAACAATTTAGAGGAATGTTTTATAAACACTCAGCTGTTATGCTTCTGGTTGATCCTGTTACAGGAGAAATTTTTGATTTTAACGACCAGGCAGCGATGTTTTATGGATTCAGCCAGCGAAGCAGGGGATTGCGCAATATTCATGAAATAACATTAAGTGGAAAGATTCCAGGAATCCCCGGAAAGAATAAAAGGTATACAGGAGTTGAAGTGCAGCGGCACAGGGTTGCCCGGGATGAAATACGCTATGTCGAAGTTCATTCGGCTCCCATCTCTGTAAAAGACAGAGATCTTGACTTTCGCATTATTCATGATGTAAGTGATCGTGTCGAGTTTGAAAGAGAACGCGAAGAACTTATTCACGATCTGGAGGCTTTTGGTCACACTGTGTCGCATAATTTACGGAATTCTCTAAATGTTATTATTGGAAGGGCCAGCCTCCTGCGTACCTATCCGGTGATCAAAGAGAATGCAAATCTGCTTCGTACGATATCGACGATTGAAAGATCCGGCAAGCGAATGGATGAAATTATGGGAGCACTTCTAATCTTTGCAACTGTAAAGCATTCAGAGATCAATGCTGAGTTGATACATATGGAAGAAACCATTCTCGCTGCAATTGAACGACTGTCAGATTTGATTGCAAAAGAGAATGCAAGTATCAACCTGGAGGAGGTCTGGCCTGATGCCGTTGGATATGCTCCGTGGATAGAGGAAGTGTGGTTTAATTATATTGCTAATGCGATAAAATATGGTGGGAAAAGTCCTGCAATAAAATTGGGATATCAGCGTCTTACGAACGGTTATTTGAAATTTTATGTACAGGATAAAGGTCCGGGTATAAAAATTGAGTATATGAGTAGATTGTTTACACCTTTTACAAGACTTGAAGAGGGTGTACGAGGTGGCCACGGTCTGGGATTGTCAATAGTAAAAAGAATCGTTGAAAAACTCAATGGTAGTGTCGGAGTCGAAAACCTGGATAGCGGTGGGGCTCGTTTTTATTTTACATTACCTGAAAAAAAAACAGGAGCTTGATATGAAAAAATTACGTGTATTGATCGTTGAGGATGAGGTCGATAACCAGGAACTTCTGCAAGATTTTATTGCGACGAGAGAGGAACTTGAACTTGTTGATATCGCAGGCAAAGCCGATGAGGCAGTAAGGTTGCTTCAGAAAAACAAATATGATTTAATGTTTCTCGATATATTCCTACCCGATCAAACAGGTTTTACAGTGCTTGAGGAATTTAAAAATCATCCATATGTAATTTTTACAACCGCTTACAGAGAGCATGCAATACGTGCCTTTGAATTTGGTGCAATTGACTATCTTGTTAAACCACTGGAGCTGGATCGTTTTCACCAGTCAATTGACAGGGCTCTAACATACTTTAAAACACATAGCAATGAGCTGCCTGATATCAGTTCTATGGGACTTCCGGTGCAGGAGAAAGAGAGCTACTATATTGTACCTTTTGACAAGATTATTTATCTGTCAGCGCATAATAAGTACACAGTGATTCATACTACAGAAAAAGAAATTCGAACGTTAAAATACTTGCAGGAGATAGAAAAAAGAGTCCCTCATACAAAGTTTGTTAGAATTCACAGGCAGTATATAATTAATGTTGAATTTCTAAGCAGAATCCAGCATGATAATAGCGGAAGATATCTTGCAGAACTGAGCGACTCAGATGACACAACACTACCTGTGAGCAGGACCTATGCTGACATACTTAAGAAATTAATGGGGAAGGGGGGGAATTAAATATTTTGTATTTCATGCCGTTCAAACTGGGTTTCAAGCTCCAGCAGTTGACTGTTTAAACCTGAAATAGTAATCTTTAGGTATGATTCAGGTTCAGTCGCTCCTCATTGGCGCTGTTGTTTTACTAACTGTACCAATTTGCAGTCTTTCTTTAAATTCAGCCCCTGAGTGGCTGCTCGCACTGGCGATTCCTGAAGCTGAGACGAATATACAGTATCCAATTCAAAAAACGGTCGATGCAGAAAGTAATCTTTTTCCAGGACTTAATTATATTTATAAAGGGTACCCTGAGCAGAGCTTGATATCCTTCTCGATTAATCTGGCATTGAAGCCCGGCGATTCGGAAATACCGGTTATTCGAGTAATAAATTCCGAAACAGGACGTGTGGCCTATCAGGCAAGGGCGAAAGAAAATATCAATGTCATTAAATTCCCATACAGTCTCTACTCGACGAAAATGCATCTTGAGATCCTGAAAAGTGATTATTTATACCGCGTTGATATTAAAGATACTATCGAAGGTGTTAATTCAGAAAAAATTTTATTACCGTCCACGACCATAACTATACCTGATAAGGATAGTGATACAATTCCTGATAAATATGATGAATATCCTGACGATCCCATGCGCAGTGTTTCGATTGATTATCCAGGAGAAGAACAAAATCTATCTGTATGCTATGAGGACTTCTATCCATTTACAGGCGACTCGGATTATAACGACTATTGTGTGGAATTTTCAGTGGAAGAAGATCTTGCAGCTGATGGACGCATCAAAGAAATCCGGGGCTTATTTCAAAATACGAATCGCAACTCGGTTTATAATCACCGGCTTTATCTTGGGATCCACAGCAATGTTCAATATAGAATATTTCGCAAGGTTTATTCTGATGATGGTATTGAGGTTTCAGATGACGAATTTGTTTCCCGGGAAAATAAAATTGATATCTTTGGTTTTGACAGCTCCGTTACAGAACCTGGTTTTCTTGAATTAAATCATCAATCTAATGGGAAACTCAGTTCCTTAAGAATCATTTTTACCGAACCGGTTGTTCGAGATAAACTGGGTAATTTCCCTTACGACCTGTATCTTCATGTGAATCAAACAAATGCTCAGATCCATCTTCCAGGTGTAAAGGCAACAAATAAAAGTGATCCATATCTGGATTCGAATGGCAACCCCTGGGTTGTCATTCGGAAGCAAAACAAAAGTAGAAACATAAACAGCAGTAAGAAATATACATTTTTATCCCAAATTTTATGAAAAAATGAACCCATCAATTTCATTTTGGAACCATAAAAGCGATTTCTGAATACTCAGAGTCGCTTTTTTTTTAATTAATTATTGGATAAATTGCCTTGTCATTTTTTGAAACTTCCTTCACATTGATTCAGTAGCCTTTTACAGGCGGGGGTATCCATTGTTTAGTGAAAAGGCCAGAAAAAAATTAGTTTTCCATGCGAAACAAGTTTTGTTTTTTAATGGGCTGCGAGAAGAAGAGCGTGGATTCATGATGGATCTATTGCGTGAGAAGTTCAGCAGGGAAGGGCTTACAGGGAAAGAGGTCGATGATACGATGGAGACCCTGGAAATGCATTTGCGGGTTGACCCGGTCGGAGGCAGTAGAAGAACACGCCCTATCTTTTTTAGAGAACCTATGTAATATTCGATTGAGAACTTTTTTCCCACTTCATAAAAGTTTGATGTCTGCACAGTCAATTACAACTATAACTCTTCTATATTACGCTTTAGTAAAAGAGTTATAGTTTATAACAAAAAATTCGTTTAAAATACACCTCTTGAGTTTAGAAACTCCGAATATTTTTTATCCGTTCCCAGAATATGATGTGTTAACCATTTACGTAAAAAATCCAGCAGCTCGAATGTGATGGTTTGTGATCCTTTGTCGAATTCTGTTTTGAAATCCAGAACCTGTTTTTTTAGAGATTCGTGCTCTTCTCTGTGATCGTCAAATTCAGGATAATTATATTTTTCAAATAATTCTTCTTCTGTTGTAAAATGTTCAACTGTATAATTTACGAGACTTTCGAAGATGGGTGCCAGATTTTCTTTTGAGTCATCTGTTTGAGCAACGTTGTAAAGTTTGTTCAGCATATCGATAAGATTCTTGTGCTGATCATCTATAATTTGAATATTCACTTTTAATGTGTCATCCCACATCATTAAGAAGTTTCCATCGATATTGAAATCATCCACGAGGTTCTCAAGAAATTTTGCAGTCCTGAATTTCTCGTTTGCCAGTGCCTCAATTCGTGAGGAACCGGCAGAAATAGTATTAGCCTCTTCTGATACCCATTGTACAACTTCTTTGATTGAGAGGGCTGTCTGTGTCTGATGTTTTACACTCTCTTCAATACCTGTCGCCATACTAATCATCGCATCCGTATTATCTTTGATAATAGTAGCATCACGGCTCTGTTTTTCAATAGCCTCGGTAATATTTCTCACATAACTATCAATTTTTTCGGCACCTTCAATAATGGTTCCAATGTAACTGGCAGTCTGGTTTACCTGCTGTATACCATGTTCAACAGCGGCCCTTGTTTTCTCGATATCATCCTTAATTTCTTTGACACTGTCAGAAGAACGATCAGCAAGGCGCGAAACTTCTTCAGCCACAACCGCAAATCCACGTCCGGACTCACCGGCTCTCGCCGCTTCAATTGAGGCATTTAACGCGAGCAGGTTTGTCTGTTCAGAAATCTCTGTTATAATATTGACGACTTCGCGAATTCTAATAGAACGTGCATCAATATCTTTCATGGCGAGAATCGTAGTCTGAGCAGCCTGATCACTCTCTCTGGCCTTATCAGCTGACTGCGCTGAAATTTGTTTCAGTTCCTGGACGGAAGCTTCAACATTCTGAAGTGAATTACTCAAACTTATAATTCCACTTCCTACTTCTTTGATTTTGACTGTTTCGTCTGTAATCACATTGGCAATCTTTGTTGCCAGTTCTGACATCTCTTCAACAGACCTGGAACTCTCTCTGGCCGCCCGCGCCAGATTGGTTGAGGCAAGGGTAAATTCGTTCGAATATTCAATCATAGTAGTGGCAGAACCGGCCACCTTCCCGGCCACGTTCCGTATTTGAGCAAATACACTTCTCAATATAATTCGAATTATTCGAATTGATTGAAGTAAAATGCCCACCTCATCCATAATTTTAATTTCAAGATTCGCCGTAAAATCTCCATGAGACATTTTTTCCGTTGCATGAAGCGCATTTAACAGGGGTGAGATAAATGTTCTTGTTACAAGGAGAACAACTCCAGCACCAAGAATCAAAATAACCGGAATTGAAATAAATATGAACATACGGATATGAAAAAACAGGTCACGTAAAAGTTGATCATTGGAATTGATCCCCTTACTCATCTCGCGTATCTCATTTTTTGCATCTTCGTCAGCATTACGAGTGCCAATTGAGACAAGATTTTCTGTTATAGCCATCTGGCTTGCCCAGATCTGTTCAACTCGTTCCATCTGAAAATGAACTGTAATTGCAAGTCCGCTCAGGAACAGTAAACCTATAAGATATGTATATATCAATCTACTCTTGATTCGCGTATTTCGAATTTTTCGATTTATATTACGAGCAAAGTTCTTAATGAAAATCACAATCTATCCCTTGAAAGCCTGTAAATCATAATTGGCAAAGATGTCATAGTCTATACAGTCTGTTAAAACATAATACACCCGTTCTGCCCCATGTCGAGTGGAAAAATAAATGTTATTAATATATTCCGGTGAATGCATCAATTTCCTCAGTTCAAAAAATCATACACAATATCCATAATTCATCAGAAAAAATGTTCCGGTGAACAGTTGACATCTTGATCCTGATTTATTCTCAAATATGGTTTTGATTGAAATTTTCATGAGTGAATATGGAGTAATTATATTCCTGTTAAGAAAAAATCATATCGAAGTCCTTATTATTTAGTATCGGTTCATTTCACTTCACGATCAAAGAGATATATCAGATTGTATTGAAAAAAATCAACTGGCACTACAGGGTTTTGTCGATTCCCCGTGCAAGGGTCTGCCTTTCAGCCCTTGTAGCTCCATAAGATCCGTATACTTACTCTGGTTCATATTTTGTGGAATCAAGGTGGGTCTGGATTACCTTTAATTATGATTTGCCATGGACCTCCGATAATATACATTATGTCAAAAATATATTATGTCGCATTTGTATAAACTGCCTGATTGTGAACACACTAAACCGGGTTGATTACTTACACCGTGGTTATTCTAATATTTCCATGGGATTTTGATAGTGCAACACTTTTCCACTGAAAGAATCTAATATACCGAGAATAGCATTCCCGAAATATATTCGCTTCTGCCGGTCATTGATATCCTCAATGCCAATAACTTCGTTTCTCAAAGACGACGAGAGAAATACTCTATGAACCCCGTATCTTATATTTCCTTCATCTGATACGCGATATGGTTCAATACTTGTGATATATTCCATATCCGGTATCTTTTCAGGGAATTCTTTTGCGGAACGATTGTAGACGGCAGCCGGACATTTCATCTCAAGAGCCTCATGAGGCCGTTCATAATTATAAACTTCCATGAACTCATTAAATGCCTTTTGCTGGGCTTCAAGAGACGATCTCGCAGGAAGTGCCGTTTCCTGTTTCAGTGTTCGATGCATTCTTTCATGACGTCCATTTTCCTGAGGTTTACCGGGCTTGATCCTTTCGAGTCTGATACCAAGCTTGAGCCACCACACTGACAGACGGCTCAGTCCTGCTAGTCCTCTGGATGCAAATGGTGAGCCGTTATCTGTTCGTATGGCATCAGGAACACCAAACTCTCTGAAAACCCCTGTAAAGGCTTTCTGAACGTGTTCTGTATTTGTTTTGGATACTCCGAGGCACTCCAGAAGAAACCTTGAGTGTGCGTCTGTAATTGTTAATGGATCGCATCGTTTTCCATTTCCCACTGTGAAGTGTCCCTTAAAATCAGCACACCAGACTTCATTGGGATTGCTTACATGTGAAAGTGGATATATTTTTACAGGATTCTTCCTTCTCTTCTTACGCGGTTTTATCATGCCTTCTCGCTTGAGAATTTCGCCTATGGTGCTCACCGCCGGCCAGTCGTTCTTATCCGGGTATCGCCCCTGCAATCTCTTCCGAAGCTTTTTCGGACCCCATGTGGGATATTTCTCCCTCATTTCTATAATCAGTTGAGTTGTCTGTTCGGAGGTTTTTTGCGGCTGGTAATGAACTGCATGGGAAAGATCTCGAAGTCCATCGAGGCCAAACTGATCATATCTTTTCAGGAATTTATAACCTGTCGTTCTGCTGATACCAAATTCGTTGCAGAGTTCGGTCATACTCCAGTCGCCTGACTTGTAGGCGATAACAAACTTATATCTCTCTTCTAGCATGCTGACTTCCTTCCAGGGCATCCTTTTCCTCCATTTCTGAAGAAGGATTATTTGAAAGTAATCAGTCCGGTCTACTTTGTTAGGATTCAGGCAGGTTTATACCCATTTGAGAAGCCCGATACATCGGTAACACTTTAAACCGGGTTGATTGTGAATGGACCGTCCGGTTTATTCGTTTACAAGCATGATATATGTTAGCATGCTAATTTTCTATTTTTTTAATATAGTTGAATTAGAGTCGTCCTGTATAAACTATTTGCAGGTGATTCAGTGGAAAAGGCGGACTCTGTTTTTTCTGAAAATCATATCAAAATTGTTAAAAAAAGAGATTTTTCGGCTATCCACTCAGTCACAATGTTAGTTTTTTTCGTCTCAAAACGAGAAATCGCTCTGTAAAAAACAAATAGCGGAGATTTTGTGGATTTCATTTGGAGGAAACATATGCTAGAAATTCTCAGTTCTTTCTGGCCCTGGTATATTGGAGGCCCTCTACTGGGTTTGACTGTTCCAGCGCTAATTCTTTTAACCGGCCATCAGCTTGGTATATCACTTTGTTTTAAACCACCACTTGCAATTATGTTCGGGAAAAAAATTCCGTTTTTTAATTATCTTTGGCAAACTGATGTCTGGAGAATGGTGTTTGTATTTGGAATTGCAGTTGGAGGCTTCCTTGCCCTTCATGTTTTTGCGGCTTCCGCTCCTCCTGATATTAATCCGGCAACTGTGAGTGCATTGAAAGAACTGGGCATAACTGATTTTAGTTCAATTTTACCTGCAGATCTATTTGGAATACATATGGCCAGTAATCCGGCCGTTGTCGCCTTCCTTGTAATTGGCGGATTTTTAGTAGGTTTTGGTGCCAGATACGCAAATGGATGTACTTCCGGTCATGCGATAATGGGTATCTCATATTTTCAGATCGCATCGGTCATTGCAGCAGCCAGTTTTTTTGCCGGCGGTTTATTCATGACTCATGTCATATATCCTTATATAATGGAGAGTGTTCTAAAATGAAATATTTGCGTTTCTTTCTGATTGGAATTGTTTTTGGATTTATTTTATCCAGGTCCGAAGTTGTCTCCTGGTTTCGAATACAGGAAATGTTCCGACTGGATTCCTTTCATATGTATGGATTTATTATTTCAGCCATTATTACTGCAATGATCAGTCTACAGATAATTAAGTTTTTTAACATTAAGACAATTGAAGGAGAAAAGTTTGAAACTATTCCAATAGAGTTTACTCCGGGTAATGTTATTGGCGGAATACTGTTTGGACTGGGCTGGGCAATGATTGGAGCCTGCCCCGGACCGATGTTTGCACTCCTGGGTGGTGGGTTCTGGATGATACTGTATGGAATATTCGGTGCCTTTATTGGAACGTTGGTATACGGAATGATTTCAACAAAGCTTCCTTGAAATATGCATAGAAAATTTATAGTTGTAAATCCTAATCATTCTACGCATAACTACTGAATAATTTTATGCGGTATTTATTCCAAAAGCCCCTTTTACGGGGCTTTTTTATAATTGCGCCTCACGCCCGCCAGTCTGCATTTCAAGCCAGAAGAGATGACGTTATCCGCCTGATGGGTTATAATTATAATAACAATAGCAGTTATCTTTCTGGAACTTATAACGCCTGTTGTTTGTGTTGTGTTCCTGGAAGATAATAAAAGTCCGTAACGGTCAAAATGCTTATTGTTCGGATCCATCCTGCATGGGGGGCCTTTTTTAAAAAAGGTAGTCCTTCGACAAGGACGGACAGTGCAGAAATGCAGGACAGCCGAGCAATAATTCACCCCGCACGGTTGCTATTAAGGGAGTACAATGATGAACTTTGAGAAAGAAAAGAAAAAGCTTATGGCGGCAAGGTCCCCCGAGCAATATATCGACCTGTCTTTGAAGTCAAAAATAACCAGACATTCCAAGGCCAGGGTTACTCGAGAGTGGCTTCAAAAACGAGGATATAATATTGAAGATATTATATATGCTCGAAATCGCCACCCTTACTGGAAAAAAATAAAATCAAAAGGCTCCTATGAGAAAACACTAAATAGAATCAAAGAGCACAACTATTCAAAGCAGGATGTTCGAATTTACTGGGACGATGAGTTGCTTTCCAAATTTTATGACTTAAATAAAGAAGGGTTGGTTGACTACGAACTTGCAAAAAAATTCAAGACTTCTCTGCCCGGTGTAAACCATATACGGAGAAAATTTAAACTTGCGGCAAAAATACTGGAAAAAGAGGGAAAGAAACCTACAAAAAAACGAATTCTAACCCTCTCTCGAAAATCAGAAAAAGGTCTTCGCAAGCAACTGGCCGAGATGTAACATTTATTCACAGTCCGCCAATAATAACCACTTTATTGGCGGACTCCTTTCATTTCCGAGAAACTTCAAAAATCACCAATAAAACCGTGTAAATCACTTCTCACCTGCAAAAACTGTAAAAAGTCACCCTGGAATTATCTAATATTTTCATCCAGTGAAGACCACAGTCGGTCTACTCACTCAATTTATATATCCGGTCCGCTTTTTACATGGACGATAAAAAAAAAGTTGAACTGAATGCCGGATACGTAGGTTGACTATTATAAGTCGAATCTACGACCAAATAATCAATGTAATTCGGAGACCAAAATGTCTAAACATACGTTTCAAACAGAGGTTAACCAGCTTCTTCAGCTGATGATTCACTCCCTGTATTCCCATAAAGAGATTTTTTTGAGAGAACTCATATCCAATGCTTCTGATGCGCTGGATAAACTGAAATTTCTGACTCTAACGGATGAAGCGTACAAATCGATCCCTTTCGAGCCCAAAATCGAGATCCATTTCGATGATAAAGATAAAAAGACTCTCATAATTTCAGACTCCGGAATCGGTATGAATGAGTCAGATCTTGTTGAGAATCTGGGAACCATAGCCAGATCCGGAACCAAAAGTTTCGTAGATAAACTCACCGGAGATCATAAAAAGGATTCAAACCTGATCGGGCAATTTGGAGTGGGTTTTTATGCTTCCTTCATGGTTGCAGATAACATAGAAGTAGTATCACGAAAAGCTGGAGAAGATTCGGCCTGGTCCTGGAAGAGTTCCGGCAATGGTGAATATGAAATTTCTGAGGGGCAACGAGATACTCACGGAACAACCATTATTCTCCACCTGAATGATGATGGGAAAGAATATGCTTCACGATGGGAGATTGAAAATATTATTAAGAAATATTCCAATCATATTCCATTCCCAATTTTCCTGACATATGAAGAAAAAAAATATGATGATGAAGGAAAGGAAACGGGAAGCGAAGAACAAACCACTCAGATCAACTCGGCCTCTGCTCTCTGGAAAAGATCAAGAAATGATCTAAAACCTGATGACTACAATGATTTCTATAAAACTCTGTCACACGACAGTGATGATCCTCTACACTATATTCATACACATGCAGAAGGTACACTGGAATATACTACACTGTTTTATATACCCTCCAGAGCACCACTGGATCTGTATCGAGTTGATTACCAGGCAGGAGTCAAACTCTACGTAAAACGAGTATTTATCACTGATGATGACAGAGAACTTTTACCCTCGTATTTACGTTTTGTGAAGGGTGTGATCGATTCAGAAGATCTACCTTTGAATGTCAGTCGTGAAATCTTACAGCAAAATAGAATCCTTTCGAACATTAAAAATGCCTCCGTGAAGAAGATATTATCCGAGCTGAAAAATTTATCCGAAGACAAAGAGAAATACGAAAAATTTTATATGGAATTCGGAAGACCAATTAAAGAGGGACTCTATCAGGATTCTGCCAATAAGGAATCCCTGCTCGAACTTGTAAGATTTAAATCAAGTATTGTTGATGGATATACAAGTCTTGCTGATTACAAAAGCCGCATGAAAAGTGATCAGAAGGTGATTTACTATTTAACAGGAGAGAAGGAATTCAATCTCAGGAATTCACCTCTGCTTGAGCCATTCAAAAACCGTGGCATTGAAGTCCTTATTATGGATGATGAGATTGATGAAATTGTGATTCCAGGTGTTGGTAAATATGAAGATCTGGAACTTAAATCAGTCAATCGATCTGATGCTTCCGCTGACCTGAAAACAGAAGCCGACAAAGAGAGCGAAAAAGCTGCTGAGCCGGTTATTCAGAAAATAAAGGATGCTCTGGGAGATGAAGTAAAAGCCGTAAGGGCAAGTGCAATGCTTTCAGATTCTCCAGCCTGTATTGTTGCAGATGAGACTGATCCGACTGTTCAAATGCAACATATGTTAAAAGCAATGGGGCAGGATAATCTTCCCGAAATAAAACCAATTCTTGAAATCAATCCTAACCATCCAATTATTAAGGGTCTTGAGAATACAACGGATACGGATTTGATAAAGGATGTTTCCCGGTTACTTCTGGAACAATCGCAGCTGATGGAGGGTGTTGAACTCAAGGACCCGGCTGATTTCACAAAAAGACTGAATCGCTTTCTCGCACGAGCATTTTAATTCAGCAAAATCAAACACTTTTGAGTCAGGATGTCTGGAGCACTTTTTACAGGTGCTGCAGGCATCCGCATCCCCGTATCTATTTGAATCAAGTCTGCTCCATTACACTCTGAAAACGGCCAGAGCAAGGCACCTGGTTATTACAGTGAAAGGTATATAACGCGATGTTCCCATTTTAATTAAAATGGAAAGAGTAACTACTTAACGAACTTTGAACTGATCAACCATACCGGTTAAAAATTCAGACTGTTGCTTCATTGCCATTCCAAGTTCCTTCAGGTCCTCAGCACTGACTCCAACGGTCTGACTCTTTTCACTGATACTTTCAATCGTTTTATTAACCTCAACCATTGCATTTTTCTGCTCGATCGAAGCGTTTTCAATCTCATTGGCAAGATTTGTAACTTTGTTTGTTGTCTGCCCAATGAGTGCTGCAGTCTCCACAAGTCCCTGTACAGCCCCCATCAATCCCGATACAGATGAATCCATTCTGGAAACACGTTGAATAATATCCGTAAAATTACCGGCAGCTCTTTGAAATTGATCGGAACCATTTTCAACAGCATCATTTGTAATCCTGACAAGTTTCTCTATTTCTTTTACACTTTCGGAAGTTCTATCTGCCAGACGTGAAATCTCATCGGCAACTACAGCGAATCCGCGGCCGCCCTCCCCTGCCCGGGCCGCCTCAATGGCAGCGTTCAATGATAACAGGTTTGTCTGATCCGAAATATCAGTAATAAGATTAATGATTTCCACAATGCGTGAAGCTTGATTGCGTATCTCCTGCATGGCTACAATAGCTTCACTGATCATGTTTTCGCCGATGGTTGCACGATCCGTGGATTCTTTTGCCAGTTCTTTAAGAGCATCCATATCCGTGCCCATTTTTTTCATCGACTCGACCATTCCCTGGCTCTTTTGCCGGTTTTCGGCAACTTTTTCGGTCTGTATATGTATTATATCAACGACATGCTCCGCCGCAGATGTCAGTTCATCAACAACTGCTGTCGCCTCTTCGGTAGATGTTGCCTGTTCTCGAACAATATCAGCCATACTTTCAGTGTGATATCCGAGCTTCTCGGCAAAACCGGTAGCTGTTATTGACGAATCGAGAATCTGAGATGTCAGACCTCGCAGGTTAATACGCATCATTCGGATAGCATCAAGCAGATTCCCCATCTCATCCGAAGAGTTCACAACTATTCTTCCCGTGAGATCCCCTTCGGACATTTTATTGGCCACATTAATTACTGCGCGAATGGGAATGAACAGCATGCGGCTGAGATAAAATGTGAAGAGCAAAAGCATGACACTTCCGCCGCCGGTAGAAATCAGAACAAGGACTAGATTCAGCTGTTTAATACGCTCAAGACGAACTCTCGAATCCTGAATAATTGTTGATACTACATCTGTTATCTTTCTACTAATAATTAAATCAGTTTTTTCAGCGACTGCTATGCTTAGAGTTGCTGCACCGGTGTCGGAATCGAGAAGTCTAGTAGACTTGCTTGAAAAATTTTGATGCTCTTCGCGAATTTTCTTCAATTCGACCAGATGTTTGTCCAGATTTTTATCTGCATCCTGCTCCAAAAATAAAATTAGTGCATTGAATTTTCTGTCAACTTCTGCAACCTTTTCTTTATGATCTTTCCTGGCATTTACAGAGTTACCATTCCCTGCAGATAGAATAATTACATCTCTCCACAGTTGCAGTTCATTCTTGAACTCCGCTTGTATCGCATGTCCTTTGTTAAGAATTTTTATTGTTTTCGAAGATTCTCTGTCAAGCTCTCTAAACGTAAAATAAAATATACTTGCAAGAGCCAGAAGTAACAATACCGTTAATGTTACCATTGAATACAATCTCTGCTTGATTGTTAATGTGAATAATCTTTTCCAGATACTCTCTTTTGGCCGGGCGTCCTTGTGAGTATAAAGTTTTTTTGCCGCTTCTATTTGCTCACGAGATGGTTTATACCGAGTAGAAATGTATCCAACTATTTTTTCTTTATTTTTGAGTGGTGATACTTCAGCATATACCCAGTAGAAATCACCGTTTTTACAGCGATTTTTTACGACTCCAGACCAGGGACGACCGGTCTTGACTGTATCCCATAAATCCTTGAACACCCATGGCGGGACATCAGGGTGGCGAACAATATTGTGCGCCTCCCCTATCAGTTCATCATGTGAAAATCCGCTCAGTTTTATGAAATCTTGACTTGCATAGGAGATAATACCCTGCAGGTCAGTTTTGGAAATGAGAATGTCTTCATCTTTGATGATTATTTCATTTTTTGTTATGGGTGTATTTTTTCGCATAAGGCTGATAATCTATTTCCCTGATACGGGAAAGCCACTTAACTGAACGATATAATATTCTGTATCTTTATTAGCTTCGTCCAGAATAAACCTTTGTACCATCTTTTTTTATTTTTCTTTGTCAGTTAATACGACGAAAATCCTGCCATTCCTACTGCCTGCAAAGATACAATCATTCAAAATTAGTGTTACATTATCAGACGTTTATTGATTCACTATCCTCATGAAGGTTTTCATATACTTTGGATAAAAGTCTTCGAAGCTCTTCTTCCTCATGATGAGAAAGCTTCCCTGTAGTTTTTTCTTCCAGTCGCCCCCATACCTTTTCCACAGAAGGACGCAACTTCATCCCTCTTTCATTTAAGTATACCTCGGTTACTCTTCGATCCAGGGAGCATGCCTTTCTCTCCAGAAGACCTGCACTCTCCATTCGTTTGATCATCTTTAAAACTGTAGGCAACTGGAGTCCCAGCCTTTCGGCCAGCATGGACGGTGTCTGCCCATTATCCAGCCACAACAATTGTAATATCATTTCCTGACCTGAATGGAGACCAAGATCAGACAACAATTCTCCCCCGCATACACGGTGAGTTTTACAGATTCTTGCAATGAGAAAACTGATAGTTTCATCAAGTGATGCTGCCTTCATTTTTTTCCCCCAGGTATGTTTATTAATCGGTCTCACCCGAGCTCCTTAATGTAATCGTTAGCTTTTCCAACTAAAGTGTTACTGCCGAGAAATACTGGAGTTCGTTGATGCATTTTTTCCGGTTGAATGTCAAGAATACGGCGACTCCCATCTGTCGCCATTCCTCCGGCCTGTTCCAGAATAAATGCCATTGGTATAGCTTCATAAAGCAGACGAAGCTTGCCGGAAGGTGATGTTTTGTCTGCGGGATAGTAAAAGGTCCCTCCCATAAGAAGAGTTCTGTGTACATCACCCACCATTGAACCGATATATCTGAGTGACATATCCAGGCCGGAGTCATCCCCGCCCTGCAGCCAGGATGTAAACTTCTTCGCTCCTGGTGACCATCCAGAGTATCTTCCCAGATTGGCACTGAAATACTTCCCTGGATCCGGGATCCTGATATTTTCATGCGATAAAAAGAATTCACCAATGGAAGGATCAAGAGTAAAACCATGAACGCCCTTCCCCGCAGTATATACCATCATTGTACTGGAGGCATACACGATATAGCCCGCTGCAACAATCTGATTGCCAGGCTGTAAAACATCATCTATTGTTACACGGCCGTTTGATTTCTTTCTGTATATTGCGAAAATCGTGCCGACACTGACATTAACATCTATATTCGATGAGCCATCCAGTGGGTCTACCAGCAAGATATACTTTCCATCCTCACTGGCATGAAGTATGTTCTCGTCTTCTTCGGAAACCATTGCACCCATGCGGCCTGTATGAGCGGTGAAATTGAACATTGTATCATGAGAATATATATCAAGTTTCTGCTGATATTCACCCTGCACATTTTTATCGCCTGTCGCTCCCAGTAGATCCCCGAGACCGGCACGGTTTGTGTGACTGGAAATAAGCTTTCCTGCCAGGGCAATATCCTGCAGGAGGTGAGTTAGAGAGCCGGACGCATCGGGAACCTCATATTGTTGATTGTTAATAAAGCGTTCTATCGTTGTTATATTTTTGTGCATCAGTTGCTCCGGGTAAATTCAACACCGGTATATGTTCGGTGAATCAATATAATTACCCTTCGGGCTAAAAATGCAATAAAATATTACAAATACACAATGAAAGGGAGAGATCAATCAAGAATCTGCAGTTGCTTCCTGCATGGCTACAGCCTTAACTTTCCGTCTTCTGTCCATCAGGGAACGAATTGATATATAAAAGAATCCGGAAGAATAAAGAAGCATAAAAGGAATAACAAGAAGTCTGTCCATTATCACGGAAAAGTAGATAATTGCCAGACAGTAGAGACCAAAAAATAGCTCAATAATTACAATTGGATCGAGTGGCTGAACGTACATAGACCTGTCAACCAGACGATCTCCCTTGTTTTCAATTCTGTATTTGGGAGTGCGCTGGAATACTGATTTTACTCCTATTAGTGCCTCAATCCAGGCACGCGTATTTGAAACCGCAATGCCGGTTCCAATTATCATCAACCAGGGCAGCCATTTGATTTTTTTCCACCAATCCCTGTACAGGACCTTCTGTGAGAAGATATAGAATACGATTGGGCCCAGTGTCCCAACACTTAAAAAAGCGGCAAGGCTGTAAAAAACATTCCCGCTCATATATTCCATTGTTATCGGAAGACGATTTTCGAGAAGCAATAATGGAAGGGTGAGGAGAATATTCAATACCATCAAAGGATGAACGGAATAATTGACCAGGTGTACAAAAGCCTCACCTTTAACTTTCCAGTGGAAATCAGATTTAATAATTCGAGGTAATAATTTAACTGCTGTTTGAAGGGAACCTTTACACCAACGAAATTGTTGCGATCTGTAAGCACTCACTGTTGCCGGAAGTTCGGCGGGATTCACAACATCAGTCAAATAACGAAATTTCCACCCTATCAGTTCGGCTCTGTAAGAGAGGTCAAAGTCTTCCGTAAGAGTATCACCGGACCAATCACCAGCATCAAGAATACATTGCCTTCTCCAGATTCCCCCGGTACCATTGAAGTTCATCCATAGATTGCTTCCATTTCGCGCAGCCTGTTCCACTATGAAGTGGCCGTCTATTCCAAGAGTCTGTGCTCGAGTTAGAGCTGAATAATCCCCGTTTATGTGTCCCCATCGTGTTTGAACCATTCCTATTTCATTATCTTGAAAAAACGGAATACTT
>JBNKQE010000037.1:0-21510 GCA_050295715.1 Leptospirales bacterium | reverse complement strand
GTTCCTCATAAATAATTCTCTATTATTTTACCTCTCTTGCACAAATATGTGCAGATCAGGGGGCGATGAACTGAAGCGATAATAAATTATTACCACTCTCTCCGTAAAAATCGAGCCAGTATTAATAAATAACAAACTGCCTATCCATAAATTAATAAATTGGATACTTCGGGATTCTGAGTTCGATGAAGGAACATGCAAGATCGGTTTTTACGATCGCCTGGAGAAATCTATCATTTTAATGTCAATGCTGGCAATTGTAATTATTCCGGGAGATTATTATTTATTTCACTATGTCGATGAGAAGGATACATTCTCATGCTCCTTTCCATCGCATCAAAGAAGTATAGAAAATGACGAACTCATTTATTACAGGAAACGTTAATTACGAATGAGATTTCCCCGGTCATCCAGGTCCATACTTAGATACGATGGATTTTCCGGAAGTCCCGGCATCCGTAAGATTTTTCCGGTAACAGGAGTTACAAAACCGGCTCCGGCGGCAATCTCAATTTTCCTTACAGTTACAATAAAATCTCTCGGCCGTCCCAGCAGTTCCGGATTATCAGAGAGGGACTTTTGTGTTTTAGCGATACAGACAGCAAGTTTATCGTATCCGAGATTATAAACCATCTTTAAATCGCGCAATCCTTCTTCTGTATAGTCCACGTGCTCTGCACCATAAATTTCGCGGGCAATCTTTTCGATCTTTACTTCAGGAGATTCTCTTAATTCATACAACGGTTTCAATGTATTCTGACACTTTTCGCACAATATTTCGTTTACTCTCTCTGCCAGATCAACACCACCGTCTCCACCTTCCTGAAATACTCTGACACGAGACCTGGATACTCCCAGTTTATCGCAATGAGTTTCAATGGCCTGGAGTTCATCCTCACTATCACCTTCAAAATTATTGACTGCTACAACAACCGGTATTTTAAATTTCGCAATATTTTCAATATGTTTTTCCATATTGCAGAATCCTGCACGAAGAGCTTTGACATCTTTTTCATGCAACCTATCCAGGTCCTTGATTCCTCCGTGCATCTTGAGTGCCCGGGCTGTCACTACAAGAACGCATACCCCTGGAGAAAAACCGCCTGCTCTGCATGTAATATCGAAAAACTTTTCCGCTCCCAGGTCAAAACCAAATCCGGCTTCGGTAATGGCGATCTCTCCGGTGCGAAGAGCCATCTCTGTTGCGAGAATAGAACTGGAACCGTGAGCAATATTTGCAAAAGGTCCCGTATGAACAAAGGCATGACTTCCTTCCAGTGTTTGAACCAGATTCGGATGTATGGCATCGCGCAGTATCACAGCCATTGCCCCGGTAACGCCCAGTCTGTCTGCATACACGCCGTTTCCATTTTCATCCAATCCCACAAGGATCCGTCCCAGTCGTTCCTTTAAATCAGAAAAATTTTTCGAAAGTGCAAGAATGGCCATTACTTCACTGGCTGCCGTTATATCAAAGTGTGACTCCAGCGGATACCCATTGCTCTTTTCGCCTGGAATGGATACTATATGACGCAAAAAACGGTCATTGAGATCTATTACACGAGGAAACAAAATCTTGCCCGGGTCAAGTCGCGGAGATTTACGAAAATAAATATGATTTTCAATAGCGGAGCGAAGAAGATTATGAGCTGACGTTATGGCCGGGAAATCTCCGGTAAACATAAGGTTGATCCTGTCAGCGGGTGTTAGAGATGCGCGTCCTCCCCCCGTTGCTCCCCCTTTCTTACCGAAAAAGGGCCCCATCGATGGTTCACGAAGAGAGAGAACGGCACGCCTGCCTATTCTCTTAAAAGCATCGGCAAGCCCGATGGATACTGTGGTTTTACCCTCACCGGCCGGCGTGGGAGTCATTGCTGAAACGAGTACAAGATCTCCCCTGGATTGTGCGGTGTGTTCAAGAAAATGATAATCAATTTTGTTAATATCGTGTCCGAAAGGGATAACGAATTTTTCGGGGATATCAAGTGTTTGAGCCGCTGACAGCCTGGAATTCATATCGATCTCTCCTGATCTCAGGATTGCTGTGGCTCTAATTCAGGTCAAATCAATTCGGTAACAAAGTCGCAAAGGAAACACTGTGTGGATTTGTTATTCCACCAGGATCTCCACAAGATAGGAAGCCTTAAGCTGCATCCTTGTGTATTCTGCCATGTATTTACGATTGGGAAAGGATATCGCATTCACAATTGGAGCGAATAAGGTATGCCATTCTTTCTCTTTAAGAGACCATTCCACTTTCCCCGAACGATGCTTTTGAGGCAGATATAAAATGATTTCGTAATTATAACCATATGTGGAATACGATGGAATAATACCCAGAGTTATTATCGTAAAAAATTCCATAAAATTACTCTGAAAATATTTCTTTCTCTGGAGCCGCAGAAGCCCGATTACCGCATTGTATTTTTTTGCCTCGTCGCTTTTCATAAAATTAGAAAATTCACTTTGATCTATATGCGTTATTTTATGACCTCGCCGCTCAAGCATTCGCTCCAGGTCTACCAGCTGCGGGTTGCTTGCAATCACAATGTTCAGTGTATGCTTCGGCGGATAGTACGAATCCGGCAGATTGAGGATTTTCGGATTTGTCACCTGCTGGTAAGTATAAGTATCACATGAATACGTGAAGAGGATTGTAATGATGGAAAATAGAATTAAGCGCTTCATATTATCGATCCAATTTTAAAGATTGCTTGACTGATTCAGCATATGCGGCCTGCCCATAAGATGCGATTTTATGTCCGTAATAACTAAGTTCAAAATCCGTTGCGTCATCCGCAATTCCGCAGTAAACCGTTACATTGTGAGTCGAGCCTGAAGATATCCAGTCTGATGTATAAGAACGAGTGCGTGTGGATCTGAGTATTCCCCAGAAATATGATTCAGGAATTCCCGAACAATGTTGTACACGTCTTTTTTCATCGCCGGGTCTTCTGTACGAAATTTCAAGGCCTTTCTCTTCGTAAAAATCCTTTGTATCGTAACTGTCAGGATTTAGAGAGTATGCAATCCGGAAAATGATGCTTTTTCCAATCATATACCGTAGATTCGATTCATCGTATTTGTGGACCCAATACTTGAACTTTCTCTTTTTACCACTTTTATTTGTAGCGGAAAGATTGATGGCCAGATATTTGAAATATATCTTATAGCCCCGCAACAATTCAGTTTCCATTGCATCGCCGCTGTGTATTTCCCAGCCTCCCTCATCCTGGACTGTGTTATCCCTTATTACAGGGAATTTTATTCCATCCTGTCTGTAGGTGATACACCCGGAAAATAAAGAGAAAAACAAGAAAGCAATGATGGGCATGTGTATTCGTTTCATGGAAATTACTCGTTGTGTCTTATCAAGATGATACAATATGCATTAATCTATGTCAAGCAAGGAATCAAAGAATTAAGACGATCTAATGATCAGTATTTATTGAATTTTTCAGGAGAAATGTCCACCTGTTGAAAGACTCCTTTTCATCTTAACCAGTGAAACGTCTCTTTCAATAATCAAACCTTTAATAAAAACGGCATACAGCATTAGAACGGGACTCTATCCGGGAAATTGATCTGTCCAGGTTTACTCATCATTGAATAGCAAAATGCGAATCGCCCTGTCTTTCGCCAGATGGATGATGATTTTATCTCCCATTTCGGTTTCAATGACATCTCCCTGGGAGTCAAAACTCAATACATAGTGATCCCTTTCCGGTGTGACTGTAACCTGATTTCTCTGCGACACAATGCCGGAAGTAAATTTTAAGGGGTGTTTCATGTTGGGAAATAGGACACGAAATCCGAATGCGTCCAGATCGTTGGAAAAGGGGCTGCCTCCGGCATTATAGTGCCAGGCGTGACTGCCCATTCCGGTACAACAGAGAAGCCCCGAACAATTGAACTCTTCGCTTTCACCGCTTTGCTCGACTATGATATTGCAGGTCTTGTAGCTAATTCTCTGACCGAAGTAGATATCATTAACGGCGTAACGATCGATCAGCTCCCCGTTAATGCTCACCTGGAGCCGGTTCCAGAGTTCGATTCCGTAATGGCCTGCTTGAATGGCTTTCATTCTGCTGGCAAGATTTGTTCGGTTAATTTTTGTCAGAGCTCCATGGCTGCCAGCACCAGCCTGAGGCTCAAAATCTGAATTCATACCCAGAAGGGTGGCTTGAGGAAAGCGTTGCGCAGTTGATAAAAACGTTCCATCGCCCCCCGCTGTAAGAACAAGGTCTTCCCTGGTGGGCTCGATGTCATCCAGCTTACTCTCCGGAACCATTACAATACCCATCTTCAATTCCTTGTTCAGGCGGTTCAGTTTCTCCACAAAGACCAATTGATTATCATGGCTCTCTTCGATTTCACGTCTTTTTTTTTCGCTGAGACGCTGCAGTCGTTCACTGCCCTCGCCATGCTGTTGGTAGTAATCCAGTTCGGATAGTTTAATAATACAATATATATTTTGAAAAGACATGAAGGAGGGCCTCAATAAAGATTATAATTAAAACCATACTGTCTTTTCTATGCTTTCCTGACAAGCGGTCCGTTATTGAATTTTACTCCTGAATTCAATAACGGCTGATCCAGAAGCTTTGAGATTGCCGGATTACTTGCCAATCTCAGCATGTACATATTTTATCTTGCTGTGGGCATATGAGGTTTTACATCAGAATCCTGATTCCGGGGAAAATCAAGTATTCACTTTGTGACATTTACTCTAAGCTGTCCGTCAAAAGCCATATTTCATTATAAAAGTTTGCAACATAATCCCGATTCTCTTAACAGGTCATCAGAATATAAAGTAAACGCTTTGATGGCTGCATTGAATCAGTAACACTCATTTTAAGGCTACGCGGTATCACTTTTAAGCAAGTTCACTGTATTCGCACTCGAATCTACTCAATTTCATGGGTCTCCGTCTATCACCTGTCAAAATGACCACATGGTGTGGATCAGTGTACATGTGGACTATCCCGCTACAGCAGTCACAAACCATTTCCATAAAGGAATTGTAAGCAAACGAACCGGATGTCGCGTCGAAAATTAAATTTTATAATTCAGGATCAACAACAAAAAACCCGGCCATCTAGCCGGGTTTTCCGCATAAGTTTAATTACGCTATGCTATATCAATAATCTGTTATGATTATCCGATCAGCTTTTTCATCGTAACACCGATATCAGCCGGAGATGCAACAACGGCAATTCCTGCGTCCTTCATCGCTTCCATTTTACTCTGCGCTGTTCCTTTTCCACCGGAGATGATTGCACCTGCATGCCCCATTCTTTTTCCCGGAGGAGCAGTCTGCCCTGCAATAAAACCGACAACAGGCTTTTTCACATTCTCTTTAATCCACGCAGCAGCATCTTCTTCATCCGTTCCGCCGATCTCTCCAATCATCACAATACCGTGCGTATCAGGATCTTCATTCAGCAAGCGAATCGCATCAATATGTTTGGTTCCAATTACCGGGTCACCGCCAATACCGATACATGTGCTCTGTCCCAGTCCCTGGGCTGTTAGCTGTGCAACAGCTTCGTATGTAAGTGTTCCCGAACGAGATACAACACCGATGTTTCCTGTTTTGTGGATAAAACCGGGCATAATTCCGATTTTTCCTATACCCGGGCTGATAATCCCCGGACAGTTGGGTCCAATCATTCTTGAATTTGAGTTTTTCAGAACAGTATTCACTTTTGCCATATCGCCGGCAGGGATTCCCTCGGTAATAGTAACAATAAGCTCAATTCCGGCACCAATCGCTTCCAGAACAGCATCTGCTGCGAATGGAGGTGGGACGAAAATTACAGTAGCATTGGCACCGGTAGCCTCGCGAGCTTCAGACACCGTATTGAAAACCGGCACACCATTTTCGTCTTTCTGGCCGCCTTTACCTGGAGTAACTCCACCAACGACCTTTGTGCCATATTCAATCATCTGTTTGGTATGGAAAGCGCCTTCCTTTCCAGTAATACCCTGAACAATAACTTTTGTTTCTTGTGTTAAAAGTACAGCCATTTTAAATTCCTTACTCTTATGTATTATCGCATGTTAACCGGCGACGACGGTCACACAGGTTGAAACAGGGTATATTACGCAATAGCCTCTGCAACCTTACGCGCACCTTCACCGATCTCTTCTGCTGAAGTAATGGCAAGTCCGGAATTATCCAGAATTTCTCGTGCTTTCTCAGCATTTGTTCCCTGCAATCTCACTACAAGCGGAACTTTTACATGCACATTCTTCGCTGCTTCAATAATACCATTGGCAACACGGTCACATTGCACGATTCCACCGAAGATATTAACAAAAATAGCCTTCACATTTGGATCTGACAGGATAATTCGAAATCCACTGGAAACGGTCTCTGCATTGGCTCCACCCCCTACATCAAGGAAGTTCGCGGGTTCAGCACCGGCCAGTTTGATGATGTCCATGGTAGCCATCGCAAGTCCGGCTCCATTAACCATGCATCCAACATTTCCATCCATCTTTACATAATTCAGATCATATTTTGCAGCTTCAAGTTCAAGCGGATCTTCTTCTGTTTCATCTCTGTATTTTGCAATTTCTGCATGACGATACATTGCATTGCTATCAACTTCAAACTTACAGTCCAGAGCGATCAACTCATTGGATTTTGTAAGAACGAGAGGATTTACTTCCAGCATAGAAGCATCTTCTTTATCGTAAGCCTTCCACAGTGCCATAAAAAACTGAGAAGCCTGCTTCATACTCTCTTTGGGAAGTCCCAGTTTAAAACATAATTCTCGTGCCTGCCAGGGCTGTAGCCCCAGAGCCGGTTCAACGGCAATTTTAACAATTTTTTCGGGAGTTTTTGCAGCAACTTCCTCGATATCCATTCCACCCTCGGTGGATGCCATGATGATTGGTTTACTGAGTGCTCGATCCAGTAAGAAACTGAAGTATAGCTCTTTTGCGATTTCAGTCCCCTTTTCCAGGTAGACTTTGAGAACTTTCTTGCCGGTTCCCCCGGTCTGGTGTGTTACCAGATAATTTCCAAGCATATTGCTTCCAAACTGGATAGCTTCATCTCTGGACTTCGCAACTTTTACGCCACCTTCCTGTATCTTTGTTGCCGATTCAGGATTTTCTCCATCATATAGAGTTCCCTTGCCTCTTCCCCCGGCGTGAATCTGTGATTTTACAGCAACTATTGGAGAGTTCAACTCATCGAAGGCAGGGCCAATAGCGCCAGCATTGTCTACAATTTTCCCTTCGGGAACATTTACGCCATGCTTGCGCAAAATTTCTTTGGCCTGGTATTCATGTACTTTCATTTTTACCTCGATTCGCGGACCTTTTTTTTTGGTGGCCAATAGTGTTAAAATTCCACCACCATGCAATAATTTTTTATGTGAAACAGGAGAGACATGACCTGGATAATTGGTGACATACATGGTTGTTTGAGAGAACTCAATATGCTCCTATCGGAAATCCCGGTAAATGATAAGCTTGTATTTCTTGGTGATTATGTTGACCGTGGACCTGATTCCATGGGAGTCATTGACCGCCTGATACAGGAAAAGCATAGATCTTATTTCCTGATGGGAAACCATGAAGATTTGATGATAAATTACATGAAAGGTGAGACGAATAGCTGGCACCTGGAGATTAATGGCGGTAAGGAGACGCTGGATTCATACGGTCTCAGTCTAAAATCAAAATTCAATGATCTGCCAGCCGCACATCAGGAATTTTTCGATGCCCTTGAAATGTATCTGGATTTTGATGATTTTCTTGCCGTGCACGCGGGAATTAATAGCTCCCGTGGAATTGACCCGCACAAGCAATCGAAAACGGACCTGTTATGGATACGGCATCTGTGGCTGAATCATATAAATGATTGGAAAGGAAAATATGTATACTTCGGCCATACCCCGACGATAGGTATACACGCAACCACAGCTCCGGTCTTTTACAAGAATGCCTGCGCAGTGGATACGGGGTGCGTTTACGGGGGTAAGCTTACTGCGATCCGGCACAGAGACCACAAAGTGATTCAGATTCAATCAAAAACATCATGGTCATTTTTAATGTAGAGCATTCAATATTTATGAACAAAAATAAGAATAAAGAACTACTATCCATACTACCACCAGCCTCCCGGGAAGCAATACGACAGCTTTCTGATACTCTCCAAAAACATGGATTCGAATGCTACCTTGTCGGAGACATCGTACGTGATCTACTCATGAACCGAAAAACCGGTGATATAGACTGTGCAACAGACGCCCATCCGGAGCAGGTCATTCCGCTTTTTCGACGGGTCATTCCCACAGGAATTAAACATGGTACGGTCACAGTGCTTTTCGGGGAGATCCCCGTTGAGCTCACCACATTCAGATCGGAAGCCGGTTATAGCGATGCCAGACATCCTGACAAAATAAATTACGCAAAAACCTTAAGTGAAGATCTCATGCGCCGGGATTTCACAGTGAATGCTATCGCATATAATCTTGTATCAAGTGATATTGTGGATGAACACGGCGGTCTGGAAGATATACAGTCCGGTATCATTCGTACAATTGGAAATCCCATAGATCGATTTTTTGAGGACGGACTGCGTCCGATTCGCGCCTGTAGGTTCACCTCTACACTCGGTTTTGAGATAGAAGAGAAGACATTTCAGTCTCTAATGGATCCGGAGGTTCATCGTAGAGTAGAGAAAATCGCCGTTGAAAGATTTACCGATGAGATATGGAAGGGAATGCGTTCCGCTTCGCCGGGGCGAATGGTTCTTCATCTGGAGAGAACAGGTCTTGCAAATATTTTCTTAAAGTACATTAAACCTGCCCCCGCGAATCGAAATGATTTAGAATTTATTAATACTGGTAATTCGTCACCTGCTTTTCGCCTGGCATACTGGCTATATTCTCTTGGCATTCAGAATGATACACTGTTCCAGACTACAAAAGACTTGAAAATGTCTAACAAAGATACTCGTTTTATTCAGTGGTACCAAAATTATATTAAATTTAATGAGAGTGTGAAAGATACATTCAGACTGGAAAATAAAAAACTGAACGAAGAAGAACTTATTCGCATACGTATGTTTCTCTCATCACTTAAACAGGGACTTGGAAAAGACACCCTTGAGTTTCTGGCTGGTTGTTCAAATCACGAACTCTTTTATTTCACATCTGATGACCTGATCAATGTTTTCAATTCTTATCCACTTGTAATCGGAGATCTTGTTATAGGGGGAAAAGAGCTAATGGATCGTGGGTATAGAGGAAAAGAAGTTGGTAAAATACTGGGTGAGTTACTTCTTCATGTATTGCATCACCCTTCATATAATGATAAAGAAACACTTCTAAAAATCCTGGATAACCATGGAACGTGAAGCAGTATGAATTTCAATACTGATTGGTATTCCGATAAGAATATCGACCTGTTCAAAAAAAGGTTATGCACCCATAGAATTCAGGTCTGATATTCATCGGGCCTGGGAGGATTTTTCATCACCTTCAGGGCATCGACAAGACGATATCGTTTGTCCCATATGCGAAAGGAGTTATGTGCTTCGGGTCCCTTTTTCAATTCAGGCTTTCCCTGCATGCATTTTTTGATAATATTCTTAGCATCCTCGATAAACGTATCCCTGGTTGTTTCCGGATGTTGTTTGCGAACTTCTCGCAGCACTGCATTTTCGATATGGTCCAAAACCCGGGGGATACTGAATAGCTCATCGGCATCGATACCGAAAAATTCCGCCAGAAACCTGTAGCTACTCTCCACCTGTCTGCGATTCTCCTCGCTGGGATTGAAGAAGTAGTCAATAACGGGGATGGAGATGTTGCCTACAAGATCATTGGTCAGCATCATATCACATGTAAGTTCATACCGATTCAGCTCCATCAATCTCTGAGACTCATACTGGATCTCCAGCGCACTTTTGGCCATCTCGGACATTTCAATCATCTTTTCATGATGATACACCATTGTCGGTAACGACATATTGTCCGAATCATTCATGGCTTTCTTAGATACCTCCTTCAAAGGTACAGAAGCTATTTTCAGCAACAAAGACTCCTCCACAAGTCTGGCGAGAAACTCAGCCCCATCCTGACACTCCTTTTCCAGTTCAAAGATCCTTTCGTAGACCCGGCATGTCTCCGGGCTTCCTGCTTTATCTTCAATACTATCGTAGGATCTGTGATAGCCATCGGCAAGCTCTGAGGGAGTGGGAATCCTTACGCTACCGCTTGCGCGCTCTTTGCTCAAGCTGGCCATGGCCAGATCCGTAAGATACTGCGTCATTTTGTTCATCATGTCGGTTTCAACCATCTTTCCCATGAAGGTGCCGATATCGCTACAAGTACGTCCCACATCGGCGATCTTTTCCAGGTATGCCATCGCTTCGTCAAGAGTCCGGTCCCCACCGGGAAGCTTCTGTGCGTATCCGTCGATCTGCTTACGGTAATTGTTTAAGAATTCTTCGATATCGGGATTCATGGCAGCACCTCGCGAAACCCTTTTTCAAGAAGAGCATATCTGGCATTATCGTAATAGGTAAGATAGCAATAGGGTTTATGAGTTTTCAGCTTTTCAAAGCTGATTTCGGGGTCCAGTTCTTGCAGTGCGATCCAGTTTTCCAGAACCTGATTTTTGAATTTCAGCTTCAGAGTATCCACCGAACGCATGTAGTTGACCAGTGAGGCAAAAAAATGAATCACCGCATTGCGTTTTTCGATTCCCACATTCATCATATCATTAACACTGGAGACGGCTTCGCTTTTTTTCATCCAGATATCCGAATATCCGGTAGCGCTCTCCAGAGCTTTCAGGACCTCTCCGTGGGCTCGGGCCCTTTCGGAGTTTTCCAGCTTTTCATAGAGAAGCTGGAAGGCATACTCATAATCGCACTGCTCTGCCTGCAGTGTGGCGAACATATCTCCGGCCCGGTTGAGATAGTTCTCCGGATCGCTCTGAATAATATTGATCAATTCATGATAGACCTGTATGGTCCTGGGATGAAGATCGGGTCGTCCCCTTGTCTCTGCCAGTCTGCCCTGTAGATACTTTTCTGAATTTTTAATGGGTGAACTCATAGGGGTGAATATATATGATCCGATGCAGGTTGCAAATGTTTTTCATCCGAATGTCCTGTCGAGTCAAGGTGAACTGACGCGAGGCCCTCTTGACAATCCCCTTGTATTGTTGCTGAATGGTCCGGTTGATCCATACTCATCAAATTAGATGGTTGCCAATTATTAATAAATACTCATGCGGGATTACTTTTTACAGTCAGGCATTCACAAAAGAAGTAGTCTGAGGTCGCATATTTCAGCCAGGATTTCATCATAGAAATTATCTTAGAGGTTATTTAACATGAATACGGAATATCGGCAATCAGGATAAGTTGCCTTATTCAAACTCTTCTGAGTCAACAAACCGCAGGTATTCCATATTCACCGGTTCATATTCCGGGAAGAAGCGAAAAAATAGATGTCTGGGTACCAGCCTGTAACCTATTCCATAAGTATCAATGTATGTATCACTCCAGGAAATTTCCGGGGTCATGTGGAAGGGTATATCATTCTCAAAACCGGACATTTGATCAATTGTAATCTCAAGATCCGGAGGAATCTGAGTTTTCATAAAATGCCAGTCCCTCTTAAAACGGAGGGTGTTGGGCCGCATCTCCGTTGCACGTATGGAAAGGTCAAGTAGCCTTTTCAGGGGACAGCCTGTATCGGCATACGGAACAAGATTGATTTTCAGAATCTTCATGGCAAGTCCCATGGGTTCCCACAGGTTCTGTTCGCGGGCACCATGCATCATCCTTGCAAGTCTCAGATCATAGGTGAGACGGTCAAGAGTTGATTCAGGAAGATTGCTTCCCGGTCCATACTCACCTTCCCACAACCATCTATATATATCTTGAGCCTTGATCTTCTTGTAATAATCAAGGAATGATTCGGCTGTTGCCACTCTATATTCAAGAGCAAACCACTCCGGATTATCATATAGTTCTTCGTGAAGGTGTTCGTACATTTGTAGACCGGTAATACCCTGTATCTATTTTCGAAACAAACACATCCGTTATTAAACGGCCTCAAATTTATTTTTTATCTCTTTCGGGATCACGCAGCAGTATCTTCACAGGAATACCTGTTAAAGAGAACTCGCTGCGAATTCGATTCTCAAAATATCCAAGATGACCATGTTGGAACTTATCCTTATTTCTCACAAAAAACACAAATACGGGAGGTTCGGTATCTGCCTGTGTCGCATAAAGAATCTTTACTCCGCTGCGTCCGCCTTTTCGCAAATAATCGTTCCAGGTATCCACAAGCTGATTGAGTTTTGATGTGCTGATGCGAAATCCCATCTTCTGTTCAAGTTCAAGAGCCATTTCAAGAATCTTGCTAACCCTTTGACCGGTTAAAGCCGAAACAAATATTCGTGGAAAATGCTTCATGTGGGGAAAAAGAAATTCCATACGATCCTGAAATTCACGATGCGTATGTGTATTTTTTTCACCGATAATATCCCACTTATTGATTACAAAAACAATCGGTTTTCTGTATTCCAGAACAAGTGATGCGATTTTTTTATCGTAATCGGTGATTCCAAATTCGGCGTCAATAACATGCACTACAACGCGGCTATCTTGAATGGCCCGTTTTGTCCTTGAAAGTGAATAGAACTCAACGTCCTTTGTTTCGCCTTTCAACCTTGCCACCCGACGAAGACCGGCTGTATCTACGATTCGAATTGTTTTACCGTAGTAAGTAATAATAGTATCGACCGTATCTCTTGTTGTACCGGGAATATCAGATACAACGGAGACTTCCTTTTGAACCATACTATTGAGCAAGGACGACTTACCGGCGTTCGGTCTGCCAACAATGGCAATTGTTGTGGCCGTTTCAATCCCATCGGACATGGCTGTAGAGTCATCACCGGTTTTACGTTTCTTCTTCTGTCTCTCTTCGCGCTGTTCTCGTTTGAGATCGCCCGGTTTATTTACAGGTTCCTCATACTCTTCATCGAATAAATCATCATCTTCCAGATCATCGGACTCGTCGTCATCATAACTGCCGTCCAGATCAATCTCCATATAGCGTTCACCGCCAGGTCCGGTCTTGATCTTATCTTGACCGGGGAACTCCTGAGTGGAAGCCTTCTTATCATGAGAGATTTCCGTATCATCGGACTCATCCGTTTCAGGCAGATCTTCTTCTTTTTGTTTGATACCGGGTATTCGCCTTGCAAGTTCGCGCAACAGCAGTTTCAAATTCGAACGACCTTTTGCACTTACGGCAATAGGATCCGTAACCCCGGCTTCGTAAAATTCCGTTAGATACTCGTCTATGCGGTTTGGATTATCAGCTTTATTAATAACAAAAAATAGAGGAACATTACCCGCATTCTTTCTGAAGAATTCTATATAAAACTGATCCACAGATGTGGGTCCGGAAGCCTCCATCATCAGGATTATTCCATCAACAGTCTTAAGATATTCTTTTGCACGATTAATGATCTTAGCTTCCAGCTCATCTGGGTTATCAATATCAAGTCCGGGTGTATCGGTTAAAATAAAATAATAAGGAGATCGATTGATCTCGGATTCCAGAATATCACGGGTAAGCCCGGGAATATTATCGGTTATAGCTCTCTGTTTACCCAGAAGTGCATTGAAGAGGGTTGATTTACCCACATTTCGACGTCCGGCAAGAGCAATTCTCTTAAGTTTTTTTCGTTTCATCTATTTTTACGTTAGCGGTTGGCTTCTTTAAGGGCTCGCTGTATCTCTTTTTGCGCTTGCTGTTTCTTTTCTGTTTCGCGTTTGTCAGCGATTTTCTTTCCTTTTCCCAGTCCCAGCAGTACTTTTACTTTTCCACGTTCATTGAAATAGACCTTGAGAATAACCAGAGTAAGTCTTTTCTCCCTGACTTTCGTTGAGAGTTTTTCTATCTCGCTTCGCTTCAATAAAAGCTTCCGGGAGCGCCTCTCTTCGTGATTGAATGCGCCGCCGTTTTGATATGGCTCAATGCGCATATTCACTGCATATAGTTCATTCTGTTTTGGCTGAGCGTAAGCATCACCAATATCTCCGGCTCCCAATCTCAGGCTTTTGACTTCCGTTCCAACAAGAACAATCCCGGCTTCAATAGTTTCAGTTATTTCATAGTTGTGTCTGGCTTTCTTATTTTCGAGGTAGGCCGGACCCTTCTTTTTTGCTTTTGAACTCATAATTATAAATCAGGCCCCGGAAAGAAGACATATAAAATACAATTTCTGGATTAGAAGCCTACTTTATGGGGTGAGCTGTCAATACTGTAGCCTGACACAGGGATGTAAATTCAAATTCATAAGTAGAAAATGACTTCCTGCCCTATCCAATTCCACAATACAACAGTAAGTGATTGCTTACCAACGAATAGTGAAGCTTGTACTGGTATGACTTTTAACATCACGAATCTCAGACCAGACCGGGTAAGGCTCGAATTCATCTGTAATCTCAATTCGGGCAAACTTCAATTGAGCCTGGAATGTATTTCCATAAGAGAGAGATTTTAACAGAGCACGATCCCCATCCGACAGCTTTTGCTCAATGGAAAAATCATAATCATCACGGCTCTCCAAGCATTGTATCTTTCCGCGGATCAAAGAAATTCCATCACTCCCCTCTTCAAATGCAACCAGTTGAAGAAGACAGGAGTCATCGAAATTGTAATACTCATCCGGTTCAAGGTCAGCAAGTAGATTCATCTTATCTTGAATTGTTGTAGCCTTCGTAAACCCGCTCAATATTTCACTTACGTCTTTACCTTTCACCTTATCCGCTTCGGGCTTGTCTGACTCATCCGCTTCGGGCTTGTCTGTCATATCCGCTTCGGGCTTGTCTGACACATCCGCTTCGGGCTTGTCTGTCGTATCCGCTTCGGGCTTGTCTGTCGTATCCGCTTCGGGCTTGTCTGTCGTATCCGCTTCGGGCTTGTCTGTCGTATCATTACTTGAAACAGGCACGGGAATTACTGTTCTTGAATCAAACTTCCATCTAACATAGACCGATTCCCTTGAAGAAAAGTAACCATTCACTTCGATAAGTCCTACATAAGAATCTCCCACTTCTCCCATAATCTTATCCGGACTTCGATCATAGGTTACAACAGATAGAAACCGGGTGAGAGGCTCCTCCAGACATTCAAAAGTAAAAACAAAGGCCCTCACATTTGTACTTCTGAGATTTTCAGGCAGATGTTTTCGAACAAGGGGACAATCCAGATCTACTCTATAAAGCCCCGGAGTCAGTATCTCACGAATGCGACTCATATAATTCGAACCATTACTGATTATTTGTTCGTTCAGCAGATTCAGTTGTTTATGGGGAAAATATCGAATGACTCTATTTGGACCTTCGAGACCTGGAGTAGGAGATGGTATTCTGATTACGGGCTCACTGGTACAGGGACATGCATATCCCTTGCCTGTTCCAGATTTAACTTGAGGTTTCTTCTTTGCCCGGGCAAATTCCAGTCCGTCAGCATAAAGAAAAGTCTGTGATATTGAGATCAAAATCACAGATAAAAACCACATACGCAAAAGTCGCATGATTTTCAACATGGCCTCCCCCCTGCCCGAATTTTCATTCCATCATATTAAACGATGGAGAACCGGGTGTGCCACCTACTTTAAAACATAGATCGCCCGTTCGATCTCCGGCAGTCATCCGATAAAGACTGTAAACTGCATTGTTTTTTGTTTCAAGATCTTTAACTGTCTCAATACAAATACGACCATTTAATCGCAGGGAATCAAAAGTAGTTTGAGCCTTTCCCCCATCAAAAATCTTAACTTTAAATAATGGTGTTTCCAGTATGGAACCTGAAAGGTCAAAGCTGCCCTGATCTACTTCTCCTGATACAATCAGACGGGAAATAACCATCTCTTCCGGCCCCAGGGGTAGTTGAAATCCTCTCAAAGGTAGTTTGGATGGCTCGATTGCAGATCCATTGATTGTAAAAGTACCAAACCAGTTTCCAATTGGCCCCATGGCATTCTGAATATCGAAAGATGCATCGAGCATTCGACCGGAAAGAGACATATCACGACTCTGATAAGTGAATTCTCGAATATACGCATTCCCAACAGCATTGCTTAAAACCAGAGGGATTTTTCCGACTGAGACATAGGCTTCTTCCGCTTCGATACCTGTCTTATCAGGAAGAGTTACATTAAGTCCGGTCGCAGCTGATGGTCCAAACAGAGATGGCTCAAACGTTGTAAACTGAATTACTGCCGGACTGGCGAGCTTCAATACAATATGTGTAACAAGCTGACCATACGGGAATAAAACAACCAGGAAAAATAAAAATGAGACAGACGCTACAATAGCAGTCATAATTATTTGATGACGAGAAAGCAGAGCCTTTTTTTCACCCTTTTGTGAACCGGGATTTACGATAACGAGTCCTTCTTCCTCCTCGTTTTCGTCATCATCGACGAGCAGGCGGTCAACCTCATCTCCTTTTATGTTCCACTCTTCGTTTTTCATACATTACTGCTCAATTATTTATTATTGCGCGGTCGAATTGTGTACAGAGAAATAATTCCATCGTATATCTCTTTTCCAGGAAGAGGACGATTAATCTGGAATCGTCCTACCTGAACACTGACCCCTCTTCCATATTCTATATCATGCAAAAAATCTATAAGGGCTTTGAGAGACATCCCTTTAAAATTAAGATCAACAACAAGTTTCTCTTCTGTTCTTGAAATATTTTCAACACGATCCCGGATATCCGCTTTCAGTCCGTGCTTCTCCATTCTTGTAAATATCAAAGACTTCAAACGATTGACATCGGGTATATCTCTGGCTGCGGGCAACTGCTTGATATCGGCAGCAAGCCTTTGTATTCGATTGAAGTTTTCCCGTTCTTGAGATACGGCATCACTTATTTCTATGCGGCGCACCACAATAAAACGTATAATAGTAAATATTACGAGGACTATTACAAGTAAACCGCCCCCCATTACAAAGAGACGCTCCCTGGGATTCAGTCTGTCAAAAATACTCATTTGCAATCGATTCCTGTTCCTGTTTTGCTGACCAGAGGTGTCATATGAATCTTGACTCGAACCTTCTTGTTCGCCCTCATATCGCTATCGATGCTTACATCTTTAAAAATATCGGTTTTAGAGAGTCTCTCCTGCAAACTGGACACGTCTGTTAAACTGTCCATCTCCAGCTCAATATCCAGATCTTTTCCTGAATAAACAAACTTCCGGAATGTCAGAGACAATTCATCTTTCGGAGGAAACAGAGATGTCACACTCTGCATCAAATCCAGAACGGTTCCCTGACCGGATGCGTAAGAGTTTCCACGAAGTCTTGTATTGCAAATGGCCACCGCCTGCTTCAGAGGATCACCGGTCTTTTTTACACCCGGTATTGAGGCAGCCAGGGCAACTGTTTTTGCATGATACTTCTCGGCCTCTTGTTTATCACGAATCATTCCTGTGAAAAAAGAAGCCAGAATAAAAACAAGTGCTGCCCCCATTATCCAGACTGGCGGAGAGATTTCTCGAAAATTAATATCACCCTTTTTAAGCAATTTTCCTGCCGGGGTTCCAAGAAAATCCAGTCTCTCCTTCCCACGAATCCTTGAATGCTCGCGAATACCCACAGCCGTTGCCCAGGGAGCGAAAGACCCTACATTCTCTATTGAGAATGGGTATTCAAGAACTGGAACCTGAAGTGATTCCTCAAAATAGGAATGGATTCCGGTTAACAGAGAACCGCCTCCGGACAGGTAATAAACGGCAACCTCGTTGTAGGGAGCACTCAGTAGAGTTCGATATATCTCTTTCAAGATCTCATCATAGACTCGTTTAACGGCCTCATTAATTTTTTTTACTTTCGCACGAGTTATCGAGACACTTTCGCCCTCTTCGTTGTCGTATGTAATGGAATCATTTTCCTCCAGAGTCAGATCCCAGGTTACATCCAGCTTGATTCTTTCAGCAGTCTCAAAAGTAACACCGAGTATGGAGGCGATATCATGAGTGATTTCACAGCTGCCGTGAGGAACTGATCTGGAGAATGATAAAATCCCATCTTCCAGTATATTGATGATCGTCCCTGTACCGCCTATATCAATTTGAGCAATTGTACGGTTTTTGTACAGTCCATCATCCATAAGCCGAACAAGTGATGCAAGACCTGTATTTTCCGGAATCAGCATACGCGGAAAATAACCGGCTTCCAGAACACCTGCAACGCTGCTCTTCATCCCTTCATGGGTTACAGCGCAGGCAACAACCTCTGTCTCCTGTTCGCTAACGTGTCTCAATACTCCCAGCACTTCAGCATCATCCAGGCTGACCGGTAGTATACCCTCTACTTCAAAAGGTATCATCTCCCTTACCTGTTCCGCCTTGCCAACGGGTATATTCATATTTCTTGTGAAATAATGCTCGGAGGACATTCCAATGATTACATTTTTCTCTTCCGGAAAATATCTTTTTAGAAAATGGGCTATTTTTATGGATAGCTCTGATGGTTCGCTCTTTGCATCTTTATCACTCTCATCCCCACGGGTTTCTGTACTATCCAAACCATTGTCTTCACTATTTTCCAGAGGGTGATCTTCCTGTTCCGCAACATCTTCTGAGAGTGGCTCATCAAGGAGGCTCTCTTCAAGTGACATAATTTCCGTTCGAAGGACAATATTCCCTTTGGGGCTACTGCTGTATAATACCCCTTTTAAATAGCTGCTTCCGCAATCAATTACAAGATAGTGTTCTGTTAAAAAATCCAATTCAATCCTCGGCGTAGTATAAAATACGCTTATTGGTAATATCGTAAAGTGCGACCACTTTTCTGACTATTGCTTTACTAATATCTCCAGATTGTGGAATAATTGTCCCGATTCCCACAACCCTGTATACAGAAGCCTTTGTCTTTATGAGACCTGTTTTACCACCGGTACCTCCGCCGGTCAACTCCTCATAAAGTGTGACACCGGATGGTGTATCTACCTGTAATTCCGGAATCGCAGCCAGTTCACTCACATTTTTTATATATCCATTGTTTTCCCGGCGGATCTTAAAAATTTCAAGCACAGCGTCTCTTGTCATTGAATCAGAAAGACTCATTAAGACATGATAACGTGCTGCATTAATATTCACTCGATCATCTTTGTTCTCATCATCCAGATAGTAGGCTGTTAGATTATTTGCAGCAATCCAATCATCTTCTGTTATAAGGTTTTTTTCATCTTCGGTCTGAAAGGTGAGTTCATTTTGCTGCTCCAGCCAGCCCTCGGGCATTCTGGAACCATAAAGCATGTCATACTCCATACCTTTAACCATTCCGGCTTCAGAAAGAGAGTAAAATTGTCCATTTTTAATTTTTCGAGGAGGATTCAGTGTACCATAATACTCTGATTCCCCCCCAAGACCATCACGATAGTTATTCTCATCTTCCCAGTCAATCATAGAGTCAATTACGTCCAGAGGAACATTGTACATACTGAAAAATCTCTCAAGGGTAACCCTGTACTGTTCATTCGGAGAATCATCAAAGTGACGAACCAGATGATTTATGTTGAGTTTTCCATCCTCAGGAATCATACGGTAGGTAACCATACAGATGGGTTTGCAATCCTCAATCGTAATATCGGGCGGTGCCTGGATCATGCCGGAAGAGTATAAATACTCCTCGGGGATTGTTGAAAGAGCCGTAATTCCGGCCTGAACTCCGGTTCGAGCAAGCAGAGTGGCACGATAACCCTGAGCCGAGTTCTCAATTGATGAATAGGCATCATTCGCATCAGACCAGTATTTGATGGCAATCGTATTACCGGCAATTCCGATCATGGATACAAGCAAAATAACAAGTGCGCCTGTTCTGCTGTTTTTATGTTTCTGTAATAATTTCATGCAAGTATTTACTTTCTACTCATTTACATGTTAGATTATAAAACGCTCTTCTGCTGAACATCATGTACACCGGGGCTCGCCAGGGTCTCATAATTATTACTTATTTCTCCCTCTTTGACTTTAATATGAATCTGTATCAACCTGGGTATCTCTTTTCTCTTTTTACTATTCCACTCTTCCACCCAGTCTTTACCATTGAGTGAATACCTGAAAGAAAGCTCTTCCACGTTATCAAGCAATGGGAAAAAAGTTCCACCCTCTCCTGGATTGTTATCAACCAGAGTATCTTCCCTTTTCATAAGGACAGGAACACTATCCACATCGGCAATATAGTAAGATACTTCACGAACAGAGGCAACTCCAACCGTATCTGCCCCCGGATGGACGGCAGCGAAGGTCAATGTATCTCTGCGATCACCGCCCGCTTGAATTTTCTTTCCGACAAACACCAGGCGATCTACATTCTTTATATAATAACTATTGTTTATAGTTTTGCGCATAACCATAATAGTACGCGACGCAAGCCCCTTCCTTGTTCCGAGAGGACCGGAACTGGCCGTAATGCGCGAAAGACTGAAATAAACACCAAATATAATTGCAAAGAGAATACTCAAGGCAAGCATTGCCATGGATAATTCAACAAGGGTGAATCCCTGACGGCTTCTCTTAATACTATAGGCCCTTCCGGATAAGGACTTTTTACAGGGAAAATTTTTCATTTCTTATTCTCCCTGTAGGTAACAAGATTGTAGGTTCCCTTTTCCCCCGAGATTCCACGAGGATAGGTTATTTCAACAGAGACGCGATAAACATCCACAAGTCCGCCGGTCACACTGCTTGCTGAACTTCCCGCCTTCTCCTGCAGTTCCTGATTCTGAACTCCAGCCGGAAGTTGATCTTCGAGAGGCGGAGCGCTGGAGATGGTTCCGGTTTCTGCAACCTGAGCCAGATCAATCTGTTCTTCGCGAACTTCAATTGTATAAGCAAAACCTGCATACGGTCCGGCCCTATCATCGAAACGCCCTGCTTCATTAGTAACCTCCAGGCCAATGCCTGAAGTCAACTGTGTCATCTTCGCCTGAGCGACAGACAAAGCCAGAGATAATCGATCCGCTTCAAGTAAAAGCCGCTCTCCATCGGCAATCGTGGCCGTAACAGTCACAAGCATAATCGCCGCAATAGCCATCGCAAGGGCCGTTTCAACCAGTGTGAAAGCCTTTCTTCTGTTATTAGTTCTACTTCTGGAATTACGGTAACGGAGCCACTCACGAGCCCTTCGCATTTTTTCTCTGTACAGAGTCATTACCACTCCTCTAGATTATCTGACCACTTTTCAAAGCTCCGGGAAGGATCAAATTCTCCCATTTTAATCTCCCCGTATCCTGTATATCCATGATATACAATAGTTCTTGAAGGGGCGACTGATTCACCCAGGAGAATCGCAATTTCCTGCGTGGTTCCATCGGGAAGAAAAGGAATCTTCAATATACCCGAACTTATTCGGGTTGAAGACCCCGTTATAATGGCTATAAGTGAATTTGAACTGGAAAGACTCCGTTCGGAGAGAAGAGTCTCCTC
>JBNKQE010000036.1:0-21811 GCA_050295715.1 Leptospirales bacterium | reverse complement strand
CATGTAGACTATAAATTTGGCGCGAACTGGCAGGAGGCACACTGATGGCCGGGAAAAAAAACGGAAGGAGACCGGAAGATTATTCGGTACACATAGATATTCGCGTTCGCTTTCGAGATCTGGATCCTTTCGGCCATCTGAACAATGGTGTGTATCTGAGCCTTTTTGAAGAGGCAAGACTTGCCTACGCCAAACGTCTTGAAATCCCCGAAGAACATACCGGAGAGAATGTGTTACAAACCCTGACTGATTTACTTCCCATGTATGTGGTCAAAGCTGACATGGAGTTTCGCAGTCAGGCTTATCTGCATCAGTGCATTCGTATCTGCACGAGTATAGTCTCAGTTCGCAAAAGCTTTTTAGAATTTAATTATGGAATCTTTGACCGCGATTCTTCAACCTATATTGGAGGGGGAAGAACCACCCTGATTGCCCTTGATCCAGAAAGCGCGCAACCTATGAGGATCAACAATAAAATCATCGCCGCCATAGAACACATTGAAGGTCGATCTATAACGAATATGGAAAATGAAAATAAATAATTGTGGTCGTTGCAATCATTATTGCAGCCCCATCAGACGAAGAAAACAATCTACTTGATGTATAATAAATTTATGAGAAACTTTCGACTGCATCATATTGCGATAACCACTCCGGAACCTGAGGGCCTCTCCAGATTCTATGAAACGATTCTGAATCAAAAAAGATGTTACAAAAGAGAAAATGACTCTGGATTAACAGAATCTGTCTGGCTGCAAACCGATGGAACGATTCTCATGTTTGAGCGCAGCACATTACCCGTTGATTCGAAAACCGATGAATTTCCTGATAAGAAAATGGGTTACCACCTGCTTTCTTTTCAGGCAGATTTTAACACGACTGATGAGTTGGAAAGTTGGCTTACATCAAAGAGTGTGGAAATTGAACATAGAAGCAACTATACGATCTACTTCCGGGATCCGGATGGAAATCGTATAGGGTTCACTGTATTTTCTAAAACTGATTTTGAAAGGCTAACGGGAAATCAGCCCACTCAATAATTACTCAGGAAAATGTTTTTCCCAGTTTATTTTGTCTATTGCATCGGATAGAGCTCTGCTGAGTATCTTAACTCCGCCGGGTCCGCCCATTACATGAGAATTTTCAAAACTTGATTCAATAATTTGTTTAAGACCTGAAGTTTGGACCTGCAGTTTTACCTCTGCTCGTTTAGTCAGAGTTTCAGTCTTAATGTCAAATTTTTTGATTACAATCTCTACAACATTGCTGTTTTCTTCTCTTGCAACTGGCACACCATTGGCAACGAGCACATGAGAAACCACATCAAAAACAGCAACTTCAGGATTGGTTTCCAGTTTTCGAGTGGCTTCACTCTCCTTATCATCTCCGGAATCTCCCGGAGTCTTTACTTCTCGTCCATCTGTAACGACAAGATAAACAGGTTGACTGGATAAGGGTATGGAAAAACCCTTTGGTGGATCCGTTACATATTGAATTTGACTGGATGAGCACGAACTTACCAGTATTAGAGCGAGTGTAAAAAAGCTGGAAACAACATATCTGAATTGCATGAATTCCTCCTGTAAAATCAAATTATAAGACGAAAAATTAGCCTCTATCAGGCACAATATCCAGTTTCATTTACCGCAGCAGAATTACAACCGATTTGTCAGGTTCGATTGTAATGATTTTGAATCTCTTTGAAAACAGACAGCCTATCTCATTCACCAACAGATTCTTATTCCCGCTAATTTAGAAAAAAATATAAATCAGATGCTTTTCATATAATACGAATAATACGAAGTTTTAAGATATTACAGAGTTTAACTGTTTGTTTTGACAGAATAAACGATAAAAAGATTCTGTTACAATTCGAGCTGAGAATCAAATCAAGCAATCGACCGACACCCTTCAATTTATTAGCATATGTCTAATTTTAGCTGAAAATTCTCAGCTACCGGGTTGTCATAATAATATACGGATCTTTAAAAATGAAACTGCATTTTCTGGGAGCCAATGGAACTGTAACTGGCTCTAAACAGGTTCTTGAAGTCAACGGTCAGAACTATATGATCGATTGCGGGTTGTACCAGGGAATAAAGAATTATCGTCAAAGAAACTGGGCTCCTCTACCGGTCTATCCCGCTGACTTAAAAGCCGTATTTTTAACCCATGCCCATATTGATCACTCGGGGTATCTTCCTCTACTTGTTAAAAATGGCTTCCGAGGACCCATTTATGCCACCGATGCGACGATTGCGCTTTGCGGAATACTTCTACCTGACTCCGGACATCTTCAGGAAGAAGATGCCGATTATGCCAACAAGAAAGGATTTTCCAAGCACGAAGAGGCGAAACCCTTATATACAGCTGAAGATGCTCGAAAATCTTTGAAATACCTTGAATCAGTGGGACGTGGAGGCCCGGTTGAAGTCGGTGACGAAGTAACAGTAAATTTTTTAACAGCCGGTCATATTCTTGGTTCATCCATGGTTCATGTCCAGTTTGCCGGTCGAAGCATTCTGTTTACCGGTGACCTTGGCCGAATGACAGCCGTCACAATGAATCCTCCGGAAACTGTACATAAAACTGACTTTTTAGTCCTTGAGAGTACATACGGTAATCGCCTCCATGGAGAGAGTGACCCCGAAGTGGAACTGGGCAATGTCATTCGCGAAACATATGACGAAGGCGGAAGACTTCTGATACCAGCATTCGCGGTAGGGCGTTCGCAGAAGCTTCTCTTTATGATTCATAAACTGATGAAGTCAGGTCAGATTCCAAATATTCCGGTTTATCTGGATAGTCCTATGGCAATCGCCGCCACTCATATCTTCTGTGACTTTCATGATGAACAGGCACTGGACAGAGAAGAGTGCAAAGAGATCATTCATATGACTCGTTTGATTTCGGATTCGAGAGATTCCAGAAGACTTATGGAAAGCGATCATCCCGCAATTATCCTTTCAGCCAGCGGGATGGCAACAGGTGGACGAGTACTGCACCACCTGCATCACATGGCCCCCATTAAGAAAAACACAATACTTTTTGTGGGTTACCAGGCCCCGGGAACACGTGGGGATATCCTTACGCAGGGGGCAAAGTTTATCAAGATTCACGGAGACATTGTGGATGTTCACGCGAAAGTGCGTGTTCTGGAATCACTCTCTGCGCACGCCGATTATAATGAAACGATGAGTTGGTTACGTAAATTCAACTCACCTCCTGCAATAACCTTTCTCAATCATGGAGAGGCCGATGCTGCCCAGGCCATGAAAGAACGAATAGAATCTGAGTTAGGCTGGAGATGTGAAATTCCCCAATATAATGAATCCTTTGATTTGCTATGAAATTTCCTGTTTTGAAAATACAAGCCTTTTTGGGAGTTCTCGCACTTGTCTATCGCAAACATTTTTTATCCTATTGGTCCCGTGTGCTTCTATCATAGACCATTACAATTAAATTCCTGAGTCTCATACATTATGAAGCATCAAGTTATAATGATTACTAGATAATACAATTCCCTTCTTTTCGACCTTCAGTGCAAATCTTCATTATATAGACCCCCGGAACACTTAATAATTCGCCAGACATTATCAAGGCCGTATATATCGATAGTCTTATTTCGAGCAGCATTCATATAAGTTTGAAAGCAGCTGTATTAGAGCAAATACCCGGATTGTATGGCCGATTTTTCTGAGATTTCTGGGAATTTTTGATATTTTCATACATAGATTTGTATGAAGGAACAAATTCGAAAGATTGCAGAGCCCTACTCAAGCTCCCGGTCAACCCTGCTTATTCCAGGTTTGTATTACGAACAGTATTTCAATATCTACAAAAAAGTTAGGAATTTACCTCTTTCTCTTTATTTGCAGTGTTTGCTGGATGATCCTCTGCTCCATCATAAATTGAGTTTTCTTACCACACAGAAATGGAAGAAAATATACCAGTCAGAGGGGCAGGACCTTCGTCGGGTTAATTTCTATCCTGATCAAAGGGATTGGGCTCGGCTTTCGACAATTTCGAATGCCACTGGTTATTCTCGTTGTTATATTTTTGTTTTTTTGATGCTTGTTGATATGGGTGTCATCTGTTTGGATAATGGTGGAACTAATCCAGATTTCAGAAAAAGAACATGGAATCCATTGATCTTTTGCTCAATATTAATAGACTTAAGAGAAAGAAAGATAACAAGGATTATCCAAACATAGACAAAAATCAGCAGAATGACGATAAACAGCAACAAAATGCAGCTAACTTGTCCAGACAGGTGAATGTCATTTTATAATTAGCACATCAAGATACTCCACATGTTTACATATTAATCAAAAACTCATTAAACTTTTACGACCTGCATTCCATATATTTAAGAATAGTCCTGGCAAAGTCAGCATGCACAGTACAATGATTATAGTACTCGATGTTGGTAAATGCATGGTTTCCGAACCCATCGGGAGTTCATAGAAAGAGATCATAAAACCAGCAATCGTAGCAAACGAAGAGAGTAAAGCCGCTGCAACTATTGCAGTCCGCATAGAACGTGAAAATTTTAGGGTGATTAATCCAGGGATTATTAGCTGCGCTACGGTATAGAAGGAACCCATTTTTAAAACCGATAAACCAACCATTGAAGTAAGTAATATAAAAAATAAAAACTGAACAATAAATACAGGTAACCCGGCCAGTGTCGCGTGAATTGGATCGAATAACACTGCCGTAAATAATCTGTTAAATATTCCAAATGCAACCATAGCGATTATCAATACAGAAAACATAAACGTTGTATCATCACCGCCGATCATTAATATATCTCCGAAGTAGGCGGCCATTACATGTGTTTTCATGTTTCCACCTGCGGCAAGAACCAGTGATGAGAGTGAGGCAAAAAATACAAATCCTGTTCCCAACATGGCATCTTTACCTGCTCCCATAATGCTTTCCTTACGAAAATAAAAAGGTATCATTACCAACGCTGTCACTCCGAGTGCGATAAGTGGACTCCCCTTCCCCACCAAAACTCCAACTGACATAGCAAATGCAGCAGCCTGAGATAGAGTAAGGCCAAAAAATACAATTCGATTTAGAAGAACATATACTCCAAGAATGGATACAGCAGCCCCATAAAGAGATCCCATTATTATTTGTTCTTTATAGAATAAAACATATTCAGACATATCTTACCTCAGTCAGTTTGCCGGATTCAACTATAAGTTTTCGATTGAAAAAACGGGCAGATTCTACATTCATTTCATGTGATGTCATCAATATCGCCGTATGCTTTTCATCGCGAACGCGAATCAATAATTTCATAATCTCTTCTTTGCCTTCATGATCTATGGAACCAGTCGGTTCATCAAGAATCAATAATTCCGGATCTGTAATCAAGGCTCGTGCTATCAGCACACGCTGCAACTCTCCACCGGAGCACTCTCGAAGTAAAAGATTACGACGATGATTCAACCCGGTAAAATCTAAAATACTGGAAAGTTTCTTCTTCCGGACTCTATGATCTCCTCGAAACATACTAAAAATTCTCATGTTAACAGGATCAGCAAGCGAAACTGCATCACAAACTTTGAGAGGATATGCTTTCTCGATATCACTGATTTGTGGAACAAACGCTGTGCGATAAAACATATTAATTACCGTTCCGGAATATGGAGAATGAATTCCAGCAAGTGTTTTTAACAGTGTTGTTTTTCCGGCGCCATTGGGACCTGTCAGAAGACAAATATCAGCCCGGCTAATTTCAAGTCTTACATCGCTCACAACAGGTTGTTTATAACCTGCATCGCCGTTAAAAATGAGTCCAGCGTTCTTTTTTTCTAATTCTGATATAGTCATTTTACTTAATACTCATCATAGTTTGTTGAATTCTTGACAGCATCGTATCAACAGATTTTTCGTATGTATCAATCCCTTCTACACTGTCCACAGAAAGCGGCATAAACACTACTTTTGCACCCGTACGCGAAGCCACGTATTTCGCATATTTCTCATTATTATACGGTGCAATCAGAATAACCTTAATATTCTCTTTCTTCATTTGCTCAACGATCCGTGCAAGATATGATGCAGACGGTGGAACACCTGGTTTTTCTTCGATTGAAACGGCAACATGGAGACCAAAACGATTTGCAAGATATGAAAATTCTTTGTGATACACTGCTACTTTCAAACCTCGCAGATCGCGATATTGATTTATAAGATTTTTTGTAAACGCCTTGAGATTTTGCGCAAATTCATTGAAATTTTTATTATATATTTCTTTAGCCTCTGGATCGGTTTCAATCAATGAATCCCTGATATTTCGCGCTGCAATCAGTGCATTTATTGGATCAGGATGATAGTGTGGATTGCCGGCTGCATGCATATGTCCCATGGACCTGTCAATCTTACCTGAAGGCTTTTCAAGTAAATGAATACCTCTGGAGGCATTACAGTTACCCGGACCTCCCGGCAAGATTTTCGAATTTCGAGCCTGTTTCCAGATTGCAGGCAGCCATCCCACTTCCAGATCCAATCCAACATAACAGAAGATATCTGCTTTACTTGCCTTTATAATAAAATCTGGTCGTGCGGACACATAATGTGGGTCCATAGATCCCGGAACAAGATATTCCACATTTACCCTGTTTTGCCCCACTTGTTTTGCAAAATATGCAAGATCTGAAGTTGAGGTAACAATTGATATTTTGTTTTTAGCATATAATGGTAAAGCAAAAAGAAAGCAAAGGTTCAGGAACACAGTTGAAAATAGAATATTTCTATTTTTAACTGACTGCATCTTAACAAACTGCAACGAACCCAAAATAGATTTAATTTTATGTATTTTTATTAACATTTATTCCCCCACCAATCAATAGTTGTGAGCCGGATGAGCTCCCAGTATAAACGTTGCCTGCATGGACAACAATGTATCAGTATCGTGATACAGTTTTTCATATCTGTAAGTCAACGAGGTTCTATATCTGGCAAATTCAGAAGGTTTGTATGTTAAAACAAATGTGCCTTCGTATGTTCCATTCTTGACTGTATAGGAATCTATCCAACCATCTGTAAGATGAATCGAATCCGTAATATCACTTGAAAGAGGTAATGATTTTGTAACAGATGTTATATCTGTAAGAGTAAGCCCCGGCGTCTCATTATAACCCACGTCCGCAGTCATGGAGGGTTCTTCGTAATAGTCAAAACGTATACCCGTATTCCAGTGATCCAGTATTGCATAATCAAAAAATGAATAGAATCCTACTGATGTCTCTGTGGGAGCAGGCGGACTATCAAAAGGTCGATTTTTATTATCGGTAATTTCACGATACCATAACTCGTTAGTCCATTCGAAAGAACCCCGACCTCTTTTATCTCGCTTTACAGTCAGGTCAAACCCCGATTGGTTTGAGATACGATTACGATCCGTATCAGGATTCCATCTCAAGTAACTGAAACCGAATAACAGACCAGTATTTTGCGTAATTGAAAAGTGTTGCTTCAAGTGCACTACGATGAGTGGATTCTGCTTCTTTTCACTTCCGGTATGCGAATGACCGAAAACTATCCCATTAAAAACTCCTACAGTCAACTCCTGCCAGAAATTCCATGGCATTAAAAAATTCAACTGTGCACCTGTATCAGAGACGCCCTCATCTGCGAACATATGCTCATGAACAAGCGGTGTACGAATGAATTTCCAGTCATGCTGATGTATAGTGTTCAGTCGCCCGGCATCCAGAAAGAATTTTCCGATTTTAAGCGAAGTCCGTGGTATAAATGTAACGGGAAAATACAACGATGCTTCATGGACATCATACATCGTCTCTCCCCCCTCATCATGTGCTGCCAGAGTAACATTCCCGTATGCCAGTTGATCCACAGCCGAAAAAAAACCGATCTCAACAGAACGAGGAAATACACGATTGGAAGTTTCCGAACTTCGAGGCGCAGACTTTTCATCAATTTTTCGTTGAACAAACGTAAATGGATCACGACCCTCCTGCACAATACCTGTATCCCTCTCTTTATCCCATTCCCCTACAAGGTCAGCCGCAGCCATTATGTCCAGAGAGATATTCTTACCGCCAGGTGTTTGCACAGAAAGCATGGATTGACTTGAGGATGACGTCGTCTCACCAGTTTCAGGCTGAACAGCTGATTGCTCATCAAATAGTTTGTCGAGATCTTCATCCTGTTGCGAAAAGAGTGACCCTGTAACCACAAGAACAAGAAAATGAAATGCAATATATAAAATAATTCCGGGGACGATATGAAGTCGCCCCCCTTTTTTATTATTAGCCGCCATGTGCGAAATGCTCCTCTGCAAACCATCTCAGAGATGAGATAGTGACATTTCCTGACACAACGAGTCCTCTGTATCTTTTAACTGAAATGTTTTCGTTGTTGTTTAACGAAACAGTTTCAGAATCATTATCTGCATCCGCAGAAGATGATACACTATCGCAACTATCATAACTCCAAACAGCAAGTATATGAGCAGGATTCTCATCTCCATGAATTTCCATACAAATCGTATTTGCGGTAGTTCCTGGAGTATAAACGCTGCTACTGATAACCTCGCCTCCTGATGAATCCTGGCCTACAAATTTACCGGTAGTTTCTGTCAGATCAAAACCATGGCCGTCAGCAATACTACCATCAGGGTTTCCCATACCCCCCAGCAACCTGATTGACCCACCAGAACCAAGCTGGTATTTCATTTCTGCAGAAGTCAGTGGATGATAAGAGTTATTACCATAGACATACAGAGAACCGGATGTTACAGAAAGAACTCCACTTGCACAGGTATACTGAGCATCGCCCGACATAGTCATAGAACATATATCCGTACCGGCTCCTGACAGCAAGTAAGCAAGTATTCCTGATGTAACATCATCTTCGTCACCAGGTGCACAACTCTCAAATCCAATAATCATTACCGCAATAACTGCAGAAAATAATATACTTTTTCCAATTCTTGTTTTATTAAACATTTCAGCTATATATTTCATTTATCTCTCGTATTTATTCTTCGCTGTGCATACACAGCTTTTCACATTTTTTTACTATATCGCATTCGCATGTCCCGGATCATTACGATACGAAATTTGCAATTATCTTTTTACAAACATTATGTTGATAATTTATTTAATGACCAAAGGACTGAATAAAAAAAGACCTATCAATTCCGTAAACGACAGGATCAATATAACCTTTATTAGAATCTCAATCATTTATGAGAGATGCACCATCATATACATCCCGAGTTCCTGCTTTACAACTGAATGCAGCTGTAAATTCTTATTGCAGGACAGGCCAGCATAATGATAGTCAAGGTTCATTCAGGCCACTGTAATCTTCAGCCTGACAGACATACGCATGAGACTCTTAAATCTCGACATAGCAGACACTGTCAAAAGTCGGTTATACAGTTTTATGGTGGAAAACAATTGGAGGAGCTCTTGGGAGAGCAATTCTGAAGTCTTTTGAATAATGATTCTTACTATATTTAATAGAAAATTTATTCGCAAAATAATCCGGTGTCGGATTACCTGCCTGCGCACTGTAGGTAAAAATGTTTCGCAGACCCTGTGCGCCCGAGTGAATACATGCACTGACCAATCCGAGGTCAGTTTTATTGTTTACCTGTGAAGAATAATCGCTAAAACCATACGCGTTATCAAAACTCTGATGAAAAAGCAAGTTGTGTGTTTCTTCTCCCGTCAAAACTAACGGGAATACAAGAAGTGTAAGAAATGCCAGATATTTATAGAAACGATTACTCATTAACGTAACTTGCAGCCAGTTAAATACAGAAAATTTGATATGTAAAGAAAAAAAATGTTCCTATAATCGTTGTAAAAATTCTCAGCTTGAAGCAAGGAACGTATTTCAATTCAACCGTTCACTGCTTCTTCTGCGATTTCTTTACCCTTTTCATCCTTTACCACATATCGGTCTGTTGATTCAGGTTCTGTTTCCTGTAATCGCTGATTGTAAACTCGTGCTTTTTCCATTGCACGATCTTTCATAGAGGTTTCTCCGGCTGTAGTCAATTGAAAGCCAGAACCATCTTCAGAAACTCGCCAGATTGAATATCGCATTTCTATATATCCGTTCCAATAATATTCTGCCTGTCATTTTAACAGACAGGTTATGCCCCAGAAAAGGACTGAAGGTTAATTTATTGCATTTGATTTTATCTAAAAAAATGCGAAAATCTTTTCTTATTCGAATATCATCTATACATGAATCAAAACGAAAATCTCTCCGCAAGAAGACCAGGATTTACTGGCTGCATTTTCACATAAACAAAAAAAAATTATAATGAATGAATCTCTTAAAATGTCACAACCATCCACTACACTGCGTTTTAGATAGACAGTGCTAATTATGTACATTATCATAATCCACTGAGGTTTTTATATGGCTACTTTTTCCATTTATTCCAGTAACAAAACAGAATTGCTCGCCGGGGAGTTGTCCCGCCATATCAAAGAATCTCGAAACGATCCACTAAAACCTGAGATCGTTCTCGTACAAAGTCGAGGAATGGAGCGATATATAAAAATGGTGCTGGCTGATGATGGATGTACATCGCTGGGTATGCAGTTCCCGTTTCCCAACCATTTTCTCAGCAAACTACTGGCATCCCTGACAGGATCCGCCTTTCCGGTAGATTCCCTCCTGACGCGCTGGAAGCTTCGTGGGAAATTGAATAATCTCCCGGATCACAATGAATTTTTAAGCATCCGGAGCTATCTTCAAAATGCAGACCCTTTAAAATCATACTTTTTCAGCCATACGGTTTCCGATCTCTTTGATAAGTATATGATTCACCGTCCCGAGATGGCCTCAAGCTGGTGCCTTGAAAACTCCGGAATAGAGGATGAACTCAGATGGCAGCCATCATTATGGAAATTACTCTTTGAGGATAGTATCACAGAAGTCAATCCATTACACATTCTGGAAATGTTGGATAACTCATTAAGAAATGTTACTGAACAAGTAATTCCGGAACGAATTCATCTCTTTGGTATTTCGTCTTTACCGGCATTTCATCTGCGGATATTAATGATCTTATCAAGATACACAGATATTAATTTTTACTTACTTTCATCTTCTACCTTTCATGGAGAAAATGATGAAATGCATCCATTTACACAATCATCAGCAGTATCTGTAAATGGTTTTATACAAAGTCTTAAAAAAGAATCTGAAAGGTTTAATGCCAGACTTGTAGAGCATTCCCTGCACAGTGAAATTGTAGCTGTAAACCTTCTTTCAGGATTTCAAAGATCTATAACCTGCAATGAATCGGTGCTTATACCATTCAATAAAAGCGATGATAGTATCAGAATTGCATCGTGTCACTCTCCATTAAGAGAAGTAGAATCGCTTAAAGATGAACTCTACAGAACTCTCTCCAACCATCCGGATATTCTTCCCTCTGATATTGTAGTTATGACACAGGATATTGATGCTTATGCTCCGCTCATAGAATCTGTATTCTCTTACGAGGATGGAAATCCTGTAATACCATATACAATTGCTGACAGGCAGCCGACAGAAGAGAAGGAATACTTTGATGTATTGCTATCATTACTGGAAATGACAGAGAGCACTTATGCGACATCAGATATAATTCCTTTTCTTGAGTTACCTGTAATTTCACAAAGGTTCAATCTCTCCGGTCAGGATATGGACCTGATCAGAAACTGGATAATTGAATCAGGGGCCAGACACGGACTTGACGAAAATCACTTAAAGGAAACATTCGCAGGATCTTCAGACGAATACACATGGGATTTTGCCCTTCGTCGATTGCTGCTAGGATATGCCCTTCCCCCACATGATGATCTTGAATTTGAGAGCATTATCCCGCTCAATTCTGCAGAGGGAACAGAAGCGTCTCTCCTCGGGAGATTCGCAGAAGCAATTGATTTTATCAAATCTTTTCATAATAATTTTTTACAGAATGCAGATATGCACAAACGCAGCATATTCTTGATTGAGGTTATTGACAATCTGGAAAGCGGTATTGAAGATTCGCACACGATGACTCTCAGACAGGTTATCAGTGATATGGGAGAGCTACCGGAAAAAACCGGATATACTGAAAACATAACAGCTCTAGAGTTAATAGAAGAATTAAAGTTTCGTTACTCTGCTGAAGGTTTTGGGCGCGGTTTTTTATCCGGTGGAATAACATTCTGCGCCATGATACCCATGAGAAGTGTTCCTTTTAAAGTAATCGCAATTCTCGGCTTAAACATGGATTCTTTTCCCGGTTCAGAAAAAAGACCCTCCTTTGACCTGATCTCAAAATATCCTGTTGAAGGAGACCGCTTGCGCAGAATTGATGACCGCCAGCTTTTTCTTGAAGCTATATTATGCACGAGAACAAAATTGTATCTTTCCTACATAGGGAAAAATATACAAAACAATTCCGAACGTAGACCTTCCGTTGTCGTCACAGAAGTGATTGAAACATTACAGAGCATTACAAGCGATTCTGACAGTCGCTCTTCAGAATCAGATAGCATCCCTTACCTGCAGCAAAATAGATTACATGGTTTTTATCCGGAATATTTCAACAAGGACAGTTCATACGATCAGAGCTTTTCAAAATTTCATAGTGTATCATCGCAAACCTATAACAGACATGATAATTATGAAATTTCGCCGTTCATAGATACAGAAAGAGATCTGTCTGCGCTTAACGCAGTCAACTCAACTCCTATCGATCTGGATGACATGATATACTATTTCACAAACCCGTCAAAGTATTATCTCATTCACAGATGCGGCATCATACCGGATTACCGGGTAGATGATCCTGAAGAGTGGGAACCGGCACTGCTTGATGGGTTGCTTTCATACGCAGCCGGTAATTCTATATTGAAAAATGCGATTGCGGAAGAAAATTGGAGAGATAATCCAGTAGAGCAACTCACGCGAAAATTTTCCCGCAAAGCTATGCTGCCAGTAGGTGAATCTGGTAAGGTAGCATTAAATAAGCTTATAACTGAACTCAATGCCCCTGTGGAGATTATTAGAGAACTTAAATCCACTAAAAATCTTCATCTAGAAAATACGACTATCCGCGCCAATATTGATGATTTTATAATCGAAGGTACACTGCCACAGCTTCAAACCGATAATGAATTTATTTTTTATAGAAATTCCAAATTCGGCATAAGATCTTTTTTTACTGCGTGGCTTCTGTATCTTCTTGTGACCTCTTCGGAAATAGAGAAATATTCACATAAATATATTCGGTATTTATACAGGGTAAAGGACCACGGATTTCAGTGGCACTGCATACAGAATAAAAAATCGGATGAAAAACATTCTTCTGCACGTCAGGCTCTCCGGGATCTGATTCAAATTTATGAAAAAAGATTATTATATCCAATTTCTTTATTTCCGGATATCTCATACCGCTTTATGGAGTTAAAAACTCAATCCGCAGATAGATCAAAAGGCAAACCTTTCGATCCTCTAACTTCACTCGTAAATGAGATGAACAATCCGTTTTCGTATTCCGCACAATTTACCGAAACAGACTTAATACTTTTTCGCGGGATAAATCCGCTGGAAGATTCTGAATTTACGGTTCTTGCAGAAACCATATACAGACCCCTTATTGAAAATTTATTGGTTGAAGATGTAAACATAGAGGCTTTGCGATGAAAGCAAATGATAGAGAGATTTTTAGTCCCCACACTACTCCGGTTAAGGGTATAATATCTGTAGAGGCAGCCGCTGGAACAGGAAAAACCTACAATATTGTCCGCACATATTTGAGACTTCTGCTGGAACTGGGGAAGGATCATCCATCCGATGCAATGCGAAGAATTCTTGTCGTAACATTCACAATAGCAGCCACTGGAGAACTGCGTGAGAGAATACGCTCTCTCTTAATGGAAGCCAGAGATTATCTAACAGCCAAAATAAGCAAGACAGATACAACATTGGTAAATATTCTAAGTTTATACGACAGGGACCATTCATTGCTTGTAATCAACAATACACTTTCCTCTTTTGATGAAAGTGCCATTCATACAATCCACGGCTTTTGCTATACAATTCTCAGCCGATTCTCTTTTGAAAGCGGCATATCATTTAATCCCCAACTTATTGAAGACTCTTCACAATTAATCGAACGGCATGTAAGAGAGTACTGGAGAATGTATATTGCAAATGAGCAGAATAGTTTCCTGAACATTTTGTTGGGCAAAAATATTACTCCGGATTCTTTTTTGCGACGAACTCATTACTTAATCAGCAATGATCTAAACGGAGTATATCTTCCTGTTAAAAAACAAACAGATAAATTTACAGAATTGTATGACACGGCCAATAAGCTTCATTCAAGCATTCGCTCAAACTGGAAAAACCATGAGGCTGAACTGAGATACTTTTATGAATCCAATAAAGACAGCCTGAATCTTAATATTTTTCGTAAACAAACATTTGAGAAACACCTTTTAATAATGCGCAACCGTTTCAGGTCGGATTTTTTTACAGGAGATGCTGATATACTCATAAAATGGGGAAAAACAAGTCTTGAGACAAACACTAAAAAGGGAAAATCTTTAAGAGCGCCAGAGGTATCAATATTACTGGAAAACGCAGGCATTGCGGAACAAAAACTTCAGGAATCATTTTACATACAACTTTTAAATCACTACAATGATTGTCTGGAACATGTAAGATCAAGACTTATAGTTACGAAAAAAGAAAAAAATCTACTGGACTATAATGATTTGCTGCAGCTTCCGGCAAGGGCTCTGCGAAATCCCAGAACAGCTCCACGATTATTATCAATTTTGCAAAATACGTATGACGCCGCTCTTATCGATGAATTTCAAGATACGGATCCACTGCAATGGGAAATCTTTTCAAGGATTTTCCAATCAAGATCCAGTGGACTTTTTCTTATTGGCGATCCGCGGCAATCCATTTACAGATTTCGCAAGGCGGATATAAAAACCTATCTCAAAGCATCCCACAAAGCAAGCCATCGATATTCGCTTGAAGAAAATCACAGATCCACTCCGGAAATGGTAAATGGAGTAAATCATTTTTTCCAATGGAAATGGAGTCAAAGTGAATGGGGACCTTATCTCAACCCGGAAATACCACATGTAGAATCTAAATCATACGGAGAAAATTCTGACTTTTCCGATAGATGGGAGTCTCTGGAACTTGCAGATAATGATTTTTCGCAACTAAGTTCTATAAGAATTCAATACATTGATGAAAATGAAAAATTTAGTTCCGGCGAGGCTCTGGAACGATCCACATTACTTACATCTCAAAGAATACGATCATTAATAAGCTGCGGATTATCAGGAACCGGTTTTGTAAAAAAAGGTGATGATTCAAGAAATATAACTGCCGGTGATATTGCCGTTCTTGTACGCTCTCACTCTGAAGCAGATCGTATTAAGGATAGCCTGGTCGAACATGGCATCCCGGCTGTTATCCGAACAGATAAGAGTGTTTATGAAACAACTGAAGCTATGGATATTCTTCTCATTCTTCGCGCAATTGAGAGACCACGATCTGCATCAGTAATTCGTTCAGCTCTCATCACTGAAACAATGGGATTTTCCTTATCAAGACTGGACGATGAAACATTGATGGAAGAATGCTTCAGTAATTTCTACAGGCTATCATCGCTCAGAACTAATACAGGCATCATGCCTGTAATTAGAAGATTTTTTGAATTATTTGAAATCAACAAACGTATTCTATCATTGAAAGATGGAGAAAGAAGGTATACTAATATCATGCACATTGCCGAATTGCTTCATCGAGCGAAAAATTCAGGAATAGCTGCTGATATTCGATGGTTAAATCAGCGTATTCAGAATGAACAATCCGACAGGGAAGGATCTGAAATACGTCTGGAAAGTGATGGAGATGCAGTTGAGATTGTAACCGTCCATGCGTCCAAAGGTCTGGAATACGGAATCGTATTTATACCATTTCCATGGAATTTTCGTTATAATCCAAAACGAAAAGCAGAATATTTTATCTACGAAAACAGCAATCAAAAAACAGGAATTTTGCCGGAACATAAATTTCTTTTAGATCAAACCGTGGAAGGTAAAAGCATAAATGAATTTCTTGAAAAGAAGATCATGGACGACGCTATTGAGAGTCTCAGTGATGAAATACGACTTTTCTATGTCGCACTCACACGTGCTAAATTTCGATGTTATCTGAACTGGTGCGATACAGGTAATGTTAACGATAGTGCACCGGGATTTTTAATACACAAAACGACGCCCGCATATCTATCAAAATTACCTGCTCTTATTTCAGGCGCAAATCAGCTAAAAGATATTAATATCTCGCAAGACCTGAAAGAATTTTCAGAAAGTTCTGGAGGATTAATATCGATATCCAGCAACCCGGATATTACCGATCAGATAAATATTAACCGTGAAATTGCTGAAGTCTCTGCGGAATTTGCACGATTGGATCGTGACCTGACATTTGGTTACCGATCCCACAGTTTCAGTTCATTAACAAATGCAGTTAATATCCAGGAAAAGGATAATGATTCAGGTCAATTTTCAATTCATTATCGAAACCCGTTTTCAGACATTAGAATCAACACTACAATCCGGGATAAGTCAGCCGGGCTTCCCGCTGGAGTTAAAATTGGATCTTATTTTCATGGCATCTTTGAAAATATCTCCTTTTCAGCAGTAACCGAAGAAATTCATGCGGTTGCCGTTCAACAGGCTGAAAAGTGGGGAATTCACGAGGAACTGATCTATCAGAGTATCGCAATAGTTGAAGATACTTTGAATACACCGATTTCTCAGAATGATCCATTTCTATTGAAATCAATTCATGATTCGGACAGACTGATTGAAGCAGGATTTCAGACGAATTTTACAGGAACCCTTCCTGACGTTGATTCCTGTCCGGAACCGGAAAGTCTTCTGGCTATTTGTCTTCGAAATTTAAATAGCAAATCAATCCCGGGTTATTTAAACGGTTTTGTTGATTTAATATTTCGTCGCAATAATAAATACTGGATACTTGACTGGAAAACCAATCGACTCGCAGACGATAGCCACCTTTATACTTCTAATTTGTTGAAAGAGTCTATGATACATCACAATTACATACTGCAATATTATTTATATCTCGCTGTTCTGGACAGGCACCTTTCAATGTCAATCCCTAACTACAATTACGAAACTCATATAGGTGGAGTTCTTTATATATTTCTACGCGGAATGAATAGAAGTGGTAAATCAGGAGTTTTCCATGACAGGCCTTCGATGGATCTACTGAGATGGTTTTCCAACCATATTTTTGGAGATAATTAATAATGAGTGTCAAAAACGAAAATCAAGTGGAAAATTACGAACCTCTGGATTTACAGCTATCAAGATTATTGTGCGATATTTCAGGAAATTCGTCCACATGGCTTGCCGAGCTGTTTGCACACCTTTCTTATCGCACGCGAAATGGGGATATCTGTTTGATTCTTGTAGTTGAAAAATCCATTACAATTCCTGAAATTGACCCGGAGTTACCCATGGTCAGACTTTCAAGTGAAAACTTAACTATAGTTCAAACATTAAATATCGTTGGTTCCAATCGAGATTCATTTAAACCAGTTATAATTGATGGTAAAAGATTATATCTTAAACGTTACTACAATTACGAGTATGATCTTTTAAGAATAATAAACGAAAAAACCGAAAACCTGCTGCCGGATATTGAAAATTCACTATTTCAGGAGACACTACAAAATCTTTTCCCTGCAAACACCACTGATGACTATCAGAAACTATCTGCTGCACTCTCTTCCAGACGCAGATTCTTTGTGATAACAGGTGGTCCAGGAACAGGAAAAACGACAACTGTTGTTAAAATCATTGCTGCACTTCTGTCAGCCCAGAAAAACCTTCGCATTCAGTTAACAGCACCTACAGGGAAAGCTGCTGCTCGACTTCAGGAGTCTATAACCGGTGCTATTGATAATCTTAACATAGCGAATGACCTTAAATTACTTATTCCGTCAAAAGTGATGACAATCCACAGACTGATAGGTGCCCGACCTGGAACTTTGAAAACAAAATATAATAAGGATCGACAACTTCCATTGGACCTTCTCATTGCAGACGAAGCCTCGATGATTGACCTTCCTCTTTTGACGAAAACTATGGCGGCGCTTCATTCTGATGCACGAATCATTTTGATTGGAGACCACAACCAGCTTGCTTCAGTTGAGTCTGGTGCTGTCCTTGGTGATATCTGCAGGGCAGTTGAATTCAGTAATGGTTTGAATAGATATGATGAAAAAACACATTTTTACTTACACAGTCTAAATCTGACTATTCCTGAGGAACCAATTGAATATGTAGCAGGTACATTACCTTCTGACTGTATTGTTGAACTTCGAAAAAATTATAGATTTTCTCAAGAAAGTGGAATTGGAAAACTATCAATAGCAATTCGCAACGGAGAGACAGATAAAGCAATATCATTGCTATCGGAAGGAAGTGATGACCTTCTCTGGATCCAAAATCCCTATTCAGATAGCAGAGTAGAAAATATTTTAACTGATGGGTTCCATTCTTTTTTCACTACAGAAAGTCTGGATGACAAGATGAACAAACTTGATGAATTTCGCGTAATATCTCCTTTTCGCAAAGGTCCATCCGGTACTGAAAATCTCAATAACTATATCTCCTCATTACTTACAAAGAGGGGATGGATCTCTCCTGAACCAGGTCAGAGTCATTACTACGAGGGTCGTATTATATTGGTTCAAAAGAACGATAGCTCGTTAAACCTTAGCAATGGAGATACTGGTTTTTTTCATTATTCAGGTGACCGATTGCATGCTTATTTTTCCAATACTGAACTTGAAAATATTAAATTGAAAAGTGGAGATTCGCTGCGCAGTTTTCCGCCAGAAAGAATACCAGAACATACGGATTGCTATGCTATGACGGTCCATAAAAGTCAGGGCAGTGAATTTAATACTGTTGTCCTCGTCCTTCCCGAAGATCCTTCGCCAATTTTAACAAGGGAATTGATTTACACTGCAGTTACAAGATCTCGAAAAAAATTCATTTTACTGGGAGGAGCAAATATTTTAAAAGGAAGTCTAAATACTGAAATTCACAGAGAATCAGGACTTTTACACTCCCTATCGGGTATATAAAAATAATATTCATATTATACACGTGACAGTATTAATACTTTAATTTCTTAAATACACATATTAATTCCGATTTAACTTAAAAGATCCGTCCATATTATAATATTCTGGATAAGATCTGATCAATGGGTTTCGCAATCTTGATAATTCATACAATCGAAGTCTTTTCTGGTATTTATCTCCAGATGGGAAGATTATTTGCGTAATCACGATTGCATATTGAATTATTTTCCCCTCACTATTACATCGAGGCGTAAGAACTCCTTCAATTTCTCCAACAAGGCCAAGGTCCAATTCCAATAACATCACAAAAACACGACACCGAGAGTATCCCATTGCAAGGGAAATCTGGGACAAAACCATCCAGTCATTGTTGGACACTCTCAAACTAAGACGTAATAGCTGCTTTCCACTATCCTGGTATTGAGTTTTAATACGGTTAGATTTTGGAAATTTTTTATCAAAAATAGAGTTCTTGTAATTTTGAAGAAGAAAGTGAAAATATATACCAACGGAAGGAATTCCCAACTTCTGCATTCTTTGCTCAAGTAACTCTTCATAATCAGACGGAAGTAATAGTGTTCCGGGTGTTGAAGGCAGGGAAGATGGAGGCATTACTTTATTAACATTAAGATGAATGGGTTTGTGACAGTCAGGACTCTTTACCATAAACTTACTGCGTAAAATAAATCAAAATATATCAGTTTTTTCAAAAAAAAAAGAGTTAAATCGTCTCAGTTTTTTACACAATTGTTTATGTAATAGGCGTCTTCAATCACAAAGAGCAATTAAAGTAATCGAATAAATAGTTGAAAGCAACGGGTTTTCAATCAAAGGTTTAATCACCAACTAAAACCACAACAAAATGCCTCCCAATAAAGAATAGAATCATTTTCCCTTTAAAAAAGGAGCTTCTGGCTCTAATGCTGACGGCAAGAAAAAACCAGAAAGAAAAAGAAAAACTAAAAAGAAATCCCTCCACCATAAGTATAGAAATCAATAGAAATGGTTCTGGTCTTCGCCGAAATTATTTACCATCACTGGCTGATCAGCGAACCACTGACCGTAAGAAACGATTTCATATCAGAGATCGTTAAAGAATCCTGAAATTAGCAGGTATGTGATTGAAAACTAAATGCTGAGTGAACAGCTGACAGATCATGAGTCGATACCCAGTTGATATGCCGGGTCAAAAAACAAATTTTGAATCCATTTACCTGTACACCTACAAAGACACGAAGCATCTTTATAAAATATCTGATCCGAACACATAGGAAGCAGATGAAAATAGTAGGAAATAACGGGAAAAGGGCTCCGAAAAATCCAGATCGGATTTCATAAATCTTCGACCTGACGAGATCAATAATCGTGTTCTATCAGTTGATTGGGAAGCTGAAACCATTGTTTCTCGAAAATCAAAAACATCACGATTAATTTTACGGGAAGCATTCACTCTCATCGCTAAACTACAGGATATATATGCGGAAAATACGAATCGAACCATTATCAAAGTATTCGAAGATTTTCCAGAAAGGTTGCGATAAACAATTAATTATGACAATGGTTCTGAATTTTGCTTTCACTCTGATCTAGCATTAGACTTGAATCTTGAAACATAATTCGGCAATCTTTATCATTGCCGGGAGAAAATTTTTGTATACAATACAAACGGACTGATACGACGAATTTATCCGAAGAAAACAATTTTGTCCTTGATTTCAGATTCAGAAATTAAATTACTTCAAACCAGAATGAATCAGACCGAGAAAATCCCCTGGCTTTCTTACACATTTAAATCTCTGTAGTATTGCACTTAATTATTAAATGTGGCTTTTTCCTAAAAAGTTTATCAAATCTTACTTTAATTTTGACCAAAATCAATTAGTAATATTAATAAATATATCAGGTCATATCCTTTAATTTCACTCAAAATAATCGTTCCATATTTAATGATTTAACCAATGCAGCCTCCCTGTATTCCACATGAAATTAATCTTTCTGGTTCTACATTCTGAAGATTGTAAAAGATATTTTTAGCCGGAAATCATATTTACTTGCCAAATTTCTTTAAGGCAATTCTAAACTCTATAAATGAAGGTGTTTTTTTAGTTATTGAGAAATGCGAATAGTTTAATCAATCCGGAAATGCATAAATGAGCAAAAAGAGAATACAGACAAATCCCAAAATAACTGCACAACAAACTGTCCAGGTTGCTCCAGAACAGGAAGAGGAAGATCTTATGACCAGGCTGGAAGCAGCGGGAGGATGGCTGCACGAATTACTGGCAAAATTGCCTTTTGGTCTCAACATTACTCGCAGTGATGCTCTATTAATGCACGAAGATATTGACTCTGGTGTAAGATTGAGATCTGTATCCTACTGGCTATTTATAGCCATGTCCATAGGAATTGCAACGCTGGGTTTGATAATCAATAGCCCTGCTGTAATTATTGGAGCTATGCTTGTTTCTCCATTAATGGGACCAATAATCGGTCTTGGAATGAGCATAGCTATTAGCGACTTTTATATGGGCATGAAATCCTTTCTCATACTCTTTCTCAGCATTACTGTCGCAATTCTCACTTCAGCATTAATAACTCTTGTAT
>JBNKQE010000035.1:0-22159 GCA_050295715.1 Leptospirales bacterium | reverse complement strand
AGGCCATCAGTTGTTCGATTGTATCGAAAAACACGATAGGCCTCCCGATCGAGGCTGAATTCAATATAAACCGTCTGATTGGAACGAATCGCAGCCTTACGTGCGAAGTCCATTGCCTGTAAAAGCTCTCCGGATTCATCGGTGGCACTGCGTAAAAAGGCTACGTTCTTGATCATTGAAGCGATCACAACAGCCAGAATTGCAATTATAAGCATGACTATAGTGATCTCAACAATTGTGAGACCCTGGCGCAACCCCTTCTTGTTCCATCGTTTTTTCACGTTAAAGGAGTGGTAGAATCCATCCGCTTAAGAAGATGGACTTTATTTTTATTCCTCACCTTTTCCACTCAGCCATGCAGGCCAACTGGAGCTATCAGTGAGATAAAAATCCTGATTTTTACCCTCACCACCGGGTTGACCGTCTGCTCCGTATGTGCAGATCTGACGGCTTCCCGTATCATCAGTGCAAATAAAATAAGCATGCTTCCAGGGATCCATTACAAGAGACTCTTTTACCGGTTTCCAGCCCGGATTATTCGAGTTTTTCTCGGCCAGCAGCATCAAAGAATCGCCATCCTGAAGAGGTTCATTACTGAACTCATATCTTTCCAGAGTAACCTCAAGCTGTGTGGCTGTGTTCTTGATGGCAAAACGGTTTGCACTGTCCTTGGCGCCACCAATATCAAGGTTGGCATAAAGAACGGTCATAAGAATACCAAGAACAAGCATAACGATTGCCAGTTCGACCATGGTTAAACCAGTTCTTCTCTTCTTATTCTTTTTTATCTGAAATACTTTCATTGTTATAAACCTGCAAATTTCAATAATAACCTGTAACGGTTCCCATTTTCATCGTTACATTCTGTTCGTCAAGTCAGACATTGGGAGAAGCATAGCCATCATCACCATGATAATCAGTCCGCCCATCAGGACCATCATCAGTGGTTCCAGTAGACCGGTTAGTTTTTGAATTGTGGCATCCATATCTGACTCTGTAATATCGGCAATTTTTTCAACCATAACCGGAATGGAATCTGACATTTCTCCGGCCGAGATCATTCCAAGCATCATCTGACTGAGGACGATAGAGTCCTGAAAAGCATCGCTAATTTTTGAACCCTCCTTGATTCTTTCAACGGCTGTATCAATTTCTGATTTAAAAATCGTATGACCGACTACCCCTGCCACCACATGAAGGGCTGTAATAAGCGGAACATTGCTGTTAAGCATTACACCAAGGTTCCTTGAAAATCTGGCCAGCAGTAACTTTCGTAAGAAGTTACCGATCAACGGAAGCCCCAGCATAAATTTTTCATATTTCAAACGCCCCTCTGGCTTTGAAATGTAATCACGAAACAGAAAAAAGCCACCACCAATTATTCCTATTGGAAAAAAAATCTTATAAGATGTAATAATGCCTGAAAGTCCAAGGACAAACCTGGTTATCCAAGGCAACTCTTGATCCATCTGTAAGAACAACTCTTCCAGCTGAGGTAAAACAACACCAAGAAGAAATACAACAATTCCACTCATTAGAAATATCATAAATAATGGATAGGACAATGCAGTAAATACTTTGTTCTTGATAGCAAGGTTTCTATCCTCAAGGTCAGCCAGTCGGATAAGTGCTTTCTCATATGCTCCGGTTTGCTCACCTATGGAGATAAGGTTATGATAAACCGGAGGAAATATATCCGGATGTTTTTTTAATGCCAGAGAGAGTGATTCACCCTCTATTACATCACTTCGGATTTCAACAAGGGCTTTTTTTAGATAGGGATTCTCTGTTTGATCTACTATATTATTTAATGAGCGATCCAGAGGCAAGCCTGCGTCAAGGAGAGTCCCCAGCTGACGGGCGAACAGACTTACATCTCTTCGTGAAACGCGATACAAAATTGCCGATAGCGCCGGGAATAGTTCCCGGTCTTTTTTTTCCGTGTCCTCTGTAATAGTCCTTACAAACAGGCCTTTGCTTTTCAATACTTTGCGTGCGGACGCCATTCCGGGAGCATCAATTATCCCTTTCTCTTCCTTGCCTTTTCTGTTTACAGCATTAAATCGAAAAATTGGCATCAGGTCACCCTCATTACTTCTTCGAGAGTTGTTTCTCCATCGATAACACGATCTTTACCGTATGAGGATAGGACACGCATTCCTGATTTAATGGCAAGTTCCTTCAATACATCGGAATCGGCACCCTTAATTATGGCTCTCTGAATCTCAGTATTCATCATAAAGAGCTCATATATTCCCATTCGCCCCCGATAGCCTGTTCCCACACACTCATCACATCCCTCACCCCTGTAAAGGACTCCGCCTTTGAGGTCGCTTGCTTTCATCTGGAGTCCGGCAAGTTCTTTCACATCGGGCTTATAGGCTTTTTTGCAGGAAGGACAAATACGACGAACAAGTCTCTGTGCGAGAACGGCTCGAACGGTACTTGTTATCAAATAGGGCTCCACACCCATATCCATCAATCGAGTTACAGCAGACGCCGCATCGTTTGTGTGCAATGTTGATAGAACGAGGTGACCGGTAAGAGATGCTTGAACAGCAATTCGCGCTGTCTCCTGGTCTCGAATTTCTCCAACCATAATAACATCGGGGTCCTGACGGAGCATAGAACGAAGAGCAAAAGCGAATGTCAGGCCAATTTTCTCCTGAACCTGAAGCTGCGATACACCCTCCATTTCATATTCAACAGGATCTTCTGCGGTCAAAATATTACGGGATTCCTGGTTCAACTCAGTTAAAAAAGAGTAAAGAGTTGTAGTTTTACCGGAACCGGTTGGACCGGTTACAAGAAGTATACCATTGGGTTCTTTAATGAGTTCTCGAATCTGTGCATTGACTTCACTATCAAATCCCATTGAATCCAGGCTGTAATTCATATCCGACTTGTTTAAAAGTCGCATTACAATCCGTTCCCCGTATCTTGTGGGGAATGTGGATACACGAATATCTATATCTTTTCCCTGGATCTTCAATTTAATTCGTCCATCCTGGGGGAGCCTGTTCTCCGCAATATTCAGATTGGACATGATTTTTATTCGGGAAACAAGTCCGGCATGTATGGCTCTTGGCGGAGTCAGACGTCTGTGCAGTATTCCGTCAATACGATATCTAACATCGAGAATCTTCTCGTATGGCTCAATATGAATATCCGAAGCGCGTTCCTGGATACCCTGACTCAGGATAGCGTTGACCATCCTGATTATAGGGGCCTCGTTAGCCATATCCAGAGAGTCTTCACTGAGGGAATCTAGATCTGCAAAATCATCAGAAGTGATTCCATCCATGACCTCCTGGGCGGCCCTGGAGGCTTCATCGTAATGTGTGTGAATGATTCTTGTAATTTCCGAATCAACAGTTAATAAGAATTGAACATGATACTCTTTGAGGTAACGCTGTAAATCATCCAGGGCCTGCAAAGCAGATGGATCTCTCAGTATTACCTCTATTGTATCCTGTTTCTTTTTGATGGGAACAATTCGAGATCGTTTTACAAATTCAACAGGGACTGCTTCAAAGGCTTTATCTTCATGGAAATCAACCTTTGCGCGAAACTCGTAATCGTATTGTTTGGCAATGGCGGAGACCACGGTCTCTTCGTCGGCAATCCCTTTGCGCAGAAGGATCTGATCCACCCTGGCCCCGGTTTTTTCCCGGAGTTTCTTTACTTCCTTATACGCATCATCACCGATAATGCCCTCTTTCAGTAAAAAATCAGATAAATCAGATTTCATATAAATATCAGTCCATTGGTTGTCTATCAGCAGGTGGCGAGAGCTTTTCCGGCCAGAGTTTTGTTCCATTAAATGTTCTGCGAGATTCTTTAATCTGCTGACCGCGCTTGAAGTTACTGACACGATCTGCATCGCTGCGTTGATTCAGGACGTGTGGAGTTAAAAAGACCATCAAGTTTACTTTCTTGGTTGTATAGGTTGTTCTTCTGAAAAGAAAACCAACAACGGGAATATCTCCCAGCAATGGTACCTTGCTGATTGCCTGTAACTTTTCCGTTGAAACAAGACCGCCGATTACGATTGTCTGCTTGTTGTCAACCGTTACGTAGGTTTTAACATTACGCTTGCTGAATACCGGATTGGAGATAGCACTGGCTCCACCTTCAATATTCGTTACCTCTGTAAACAGATCAAGTGAGATAAGTCCCCCGGCACTTACATGAGGTGTAAATTTCAGTTTGATTCCTGAAGGTCGATACTCATAGGAGTTGACTGTGGCTTGCGATGTTCCACCGCCCGATGTTCGTTCCTGGGTCCTTACAGGAACATCCTGCCCCACATTTATCTCGGCCTCCTGATTATCCAGGGTCAGTATCTGTGGAGCAGATACTACATTAAAATTCGATCGGGTTAGGTTTGCATTAAAAATGCCAAGAAGATCTCCACCCTTTTCCAGAAATCCAAGACTGAAACCTGAAAGCGTGTTCGCTCCGGTAATGGCTCCGGTGGATGGATCGACCAGATTTCCTTCAGCAGCATAACCGGAATTGAACTGTGTATGGGCAGCGTCAGTCCCCTGGTATCGCCAGTCGATTCCAAAATCATTCACGTTATTGGAAGAGACTTCGGCAATAAGAACTTCGAGAAGGATTTGCTTTCTCTGTCCATCCAGACGCTCAATAATCTTTCGAATCTCTTCCCATTCAGCGCCCGATGCTGTAATAATCAGTGAATTGGATTCTTTGTGAGCGACAGCCTTGATTTTATTGTTTGCCGAAGGCCTTTTCGATTTACTATCACCATCGCCTTCACCTACATCCGGCATATCCAGACGAACAAGCACCTGCGCTACACTATCCGCGGGCAGATTTTTCAATCTATATATATGTATCGCCTCATTTCCAAGATCGCCCTGATCAGGTCCGCTTCCGTCTCCGGGGCTTCCGGGAGAGAGTTCTTTAATAATATCAATAGCCCGATTGACCGAAGATGCATAACCGGTAATGATAATAGAATTAGCTGGTTTGTACACAGCAATCTTTGTATCTTTATCAACAATGCCACGCAACAGGTTATTCATATCCGTTGCACTGACGGACGAAGACAATTTAATAACACGGGATACTATACCGGCTCGTTCTTTCCCCCTGGCATCAGGAGAAACGAGGCCGGATGCCACATCACCGGGTATTACTTTTATAAAATTACCTGTATCATAAACGGCGTAACCGCGAACTTCAAGAACCTGCTTTAAGAAATCAAAGGCTCGACTTACCGGGATATCTTTATAAGATACGATAGTGACTTTTCCTTTAATATTATCATCTATCAATATATTCTTTTTGATAATTCGAGACATCGTTTTGAGAAAATCCTTAATTTCGATATCTCTAAACTCGGGACGAAACGTCTCCCGGGCATGCAGTGAATTTGCCGGTCCAATCATCATAAATGTGATGATTACGGTGCTTATAATTTTTGTTATTTTTCGTCCCATTTTTTTATCCGGTCATTTATGCAGATCTCAATAGCTTTTTCGCTGCATGTTTTATCTTTGTTGACCAGTTCATCCACCGGCTTCCGTTCTGCTATTAACGGAACACTGACAGGTCTCTGCTCTTTTCTATCAATGATTCTACCTGATTACAATATTGTAAGATACAATCTTGCCACCACGCTCAAGATCCACTGTTACACTATCCGTAGTTTTCAAACTTTGATAGAATTCCATCAGCTTCTCATTGTTCTTCAATGGTTCTCCATTGATTCGTCGTATAATATCTCCGGACCTGGCGCCCAGCTCATATAAGAAATTATCGTTCGGAACGAATATAAGTCTTAAGCCCAGCATCTCACCATTCTTTATTACCGGAGTAAATTTATTCTTATAAATCTCCGCCTGATCTCGGGTCAAAGAGAGCATCTTATCCCGGGTTATACTGATTGTCTTATCCGCTCTACCGGAAGTTTTTGGTCCTTCACCACTGATCTGATTATCTCCCGGGCTCCCTTCTGAACGGCTGCCACCAATTTCCTTCGAACTCTCCCCGACACCTATGGAATACTTTTGACCACTCTTCTCTACTACTAACTTTCGGTTTTCTATTGCCAGAATCTTGAATCCAGCAACCACTTCATTTACACGGTATTCATTCGCCGCCGGTTCACCATCTACTTGAATTGCAGCCATAGCAAAACTGGGTGAACCTGAAATCATTCCAAGAACGGTGATATCTCCTCCAGCAGACGGAGGTCCACTGCTTGCAACTTCCTCTGCGTTAGCATTTATTGCAGTATCACGAACCAGGTTTCCGGAAGCAATCGTATAGAAATTCTCTACGCTTCTAAACGTTTGAGCCGGAGATCTCTGGGATAATCTCCTGGAGGCTCCGGCGGCAGTTACCTGAATTGCTGAACCCGATAGAAAAAAGGGAATCAGGTTAGCTATAAAGTAAGCTACAGAGAGTCCAAATATTGCTGCTGAAGCCAGAGTTATAACATAGATATTCTTCTGGATTTTTAAGAGATATTCGGACATAAATTATTGAGCCTCAGGGTGATGCCATGGACGCTGCAACCTTATTCCCTCCAACGGGAATAACCTCTCTCAGCTGCAATGCAATATTTGGATTAATGGGTTTTGTCTGGTTTCGAACTTCGAAATGAAGATGAGGGCCTGTAGCGGTACCTGTTCTACCAACCTCAGCGATGACCTGTCCCTGTTTAACCACATCACCTTTCTTAACATGATTTACCTTATTATGACCGTATATAGTAACATATCCACCGGCGTGCTTCAAGAAGACTACATTCCCGTAACCGCCCATACGCCCTGATAGAATAACGAGACCATCTCTGGCAGCCTTTATTTTGGTACCCATTTTATTGGCGATATCCAGACCTTTGTGAAAATTTCTTCTGGAACGCATGAAGGGGTTTGGCCTGCGTCCAAAAGTGGAAGTAATTCGACCTCGTATTGGCCATTCAAATACATTTGCGTATTTATATCCGGGAGGAAGCTTTTTACTCTTCTTTACAATTTTGATTGTCTGCCCGATTCGAATTAATGATGGATCCTTGATTCTGTTCCAGGCTATTAGATTTCTCTGGGTTGTATGATAACGTGCCGCTATATGTGATAAAGTCTGCCCTGACCTGACTCTATGATAGATGGTTTTTTGTTCTACAACGACTTTTCCCTGAAAGGCTTCGTTCGCATAAATTAATACTTCCTCACCAATATAGAGAGGACGTGTCTTGAACTCAGGATTATGTTCTAGAATTTGATCCGGTTTTACTTTATACTCACGAGCAATAGACCATATAGTGTCACCTTTTGCAACCGTATGGCGATGAATATCACCCGCTTCTTCACTCCGGGACTCCCCGATATTTGAAAATTGAAAACTTGTATCATCGGCCTCATCTGCATAGAAATCAGCAGCATGATCCGCATCACTGTCTATTATATCCTCAACCTTATCTGCATCGACATCAAGACCTTCACCGGACTTCAGGCTGGAGAAGTATTTCGCGATCTCACGGTCAATCTCATCCACCTCCTCCATATCCATTAAAAAGTAACGTATATTTTCAGGAGCCTCCTGGGCAGGACGGTCCATTATTGACTCTTCACCAACCACAGTATGAACCGGGATCAAGGGAAGTGAGATAATTATAGAGGTAATTACAGACAGGAGGATTTTTTTCATCATGGCACCATTCGTTATCATTTCAATAAATTATCGACCGGGACTACCTGCAGTCTGTAGTGGTTGGCCATCTTCAGTATCAAGAAATTTCATAATTTCATCATTGATTCTCTGCACCGGGTCCTCATCTTCTCTAAAATCACCCTGAAACAGATAAATAATGGTTTTACCGGTAGCCTGTTCCCGATTTGCAGTTGTTTTATATGCTTTTACACGAATCCACTCATCAGAGCTCTCTTCCCAGATTCGGACCTTCTCACCCTTTTTGAAGATCGGAGCAGATTTGCTTTTACCGGCGCCCGTAAATCCCGGATACAAATCTTCTTTCACAATAAAGACCCTGGTCTTTAACTCCCGGTTCCATTCCTGTACAACAGCTTCTTCAATAATACCTGAAGCACATGCCGTTAAATGGAAAAGCATAATTCCGGAGAGAATTAATACTGATATAGTTGAGATTCTGTTCATCATAGCAAGCTTGTAACTTCCCATTCATGCATGCAAGAGAAAGATACTTTTTTCAATGAAATGTCTGCAACAATCTTATTTTTTTTACTACGCATATTATGGAATATGCAAAAGTTTTTACGGCAGCCCTTCATGCAGGATTTGAAATAAGTAAAGTGACTGTGGAGGCAACTATCAGACGCGGTCTTCCTGTTTTTCAGGTTAGTGGCCTTGGTTCCACTCCAACAAGGGAGACGACAGACCGTATTCGATCCGCTCTGCAAAACAGCGGAATCAAACTCCCTTTTTCAACAATTCAAATCAATCTGGCACCTGTAGACTGGCGAAAGAGAGGCGGTTATCTGGATCTTTCCATAGCGGCAGCATTGATGATATGCACCGAACAGGCAGGCAAAGGATCGATTCTGCGAAATCTCCCTCTTAATACAACATATTTTTTTGGAGAACTCTCTTTATCCGGGCAGATCAGGCATGTTGATCTTTTAATTCCACTTCTGCTCTCTGCAAGAAATTCAGGAATTACGGATGCAATCATACCTCTGGATGATCTTGAGCAGGCAAGTAAAGTAACCGGACTTCGGCTCTGGCCAATTGAATGGCTCAGAGAACTCATACTTCCCGATCCACCTTCACCGCTTGAGGGAGTGTGCGATATAGTCCCTGTGTCACCGGAACCGCAAATGACCTCATTCCTGCTGGATGAAAAGATAATACGCGCAGTAACGATTGCCGCAGCCGGCTGGCATCATATTCTATTCATTGGTCCTCCCGGCACCGGGAAGAGCAGTCTGGCCAGGGAGCTATCCTCAATCATCTCCCCGCCGGATCTCAATGAGGCAATGGAAATCATGAGCATACAACATCTGACAGGAGAATTTGAATTACATTCTGATACAGGTGCGATAATGCGTCCAACAAGGAGTCCGCACCACAGCATAACCACTCGAGGACTGATCGGAGGAGGAATACCTATAGATGCCGGTGAGATAACCAGATCTCACAATGGCATTCTTATCCTCGATGAATTTGCTGAATTCTCAAGAAGCGTACTCCAATCTTTGAGGGAGCCAATTGAAGATGGTCAGGTGGCAATTACAAGAGGCGGCAGCAGTATTATTATGCCCTCACGATTCCTTCTGGCGGCGACCACGAATCCCTGCCCCTGTGGTTATCTCAAGAGTCTTGTACAGAAATGCAGTTGCACTCCTGCCGCTATTAAAAATTACAGAAATCGCATTCTTGGCCCCCTTCGTGATAGAATTTCTCTGGAAGTAAGAGTTGAGATCAGCCATAATAGACGGCCTTTTAATTACGGTGAAATAAGGAGTAATATTGAGATAGCTTCCAAAGGTCAGTTAGCAAGGTACAGGAACAGACCCTATAGGTTTAACGGGATGGTTCCTGCAGAAGAACTCGATGAATTTATCCCTCTCTCTGATACCGAGGCGCGGACTATTCTTGAGAGAACAGTCCAGCGCGGTACGGTAAGCAGAAGAGCCCTATCCGGGATACGCAGAATTGCTCGAACCATAGCTGATATCGAGCAATCAGACGTAATCAATGCGGCACACATTTTAGAGGCCGTTTCCTACAGAATTCTTGATGAATACTGGAATACGACCTCCCCCGTCATCTTGAGAGAAAATGAGACAGCTCCATAGCAATACGATTGATTGCATGGTCCATATACTCCCTGTCTTTTATCTTTTTTTTGTAATAGGAGAGATCTCTGGATCGATAGTCACGTGCGCCTATTTTTTTCATAAGCACAGGATCCGGTCCATACTCCGGGATTGCGGCGTTACTCGCCTTCTCCTTGAGCACTTTCATTTGTTTACATCCCTGTAATTATTTTTCTGTTCATCCCTGAACAGTAGCAGCCTGTCCGTGGCCGCTCTTACATAAAATTCGACCCCCAGGACGATTTCACTAAATCTTTTTATTGCATCCAGGACATAAGTGCCAGGTTTTCCTTTCGCTTATGGGACATCATCTTGACTTCTGTCTCATTGCAGCGCGACAGTCAATCTGTGCGGTCCGGATAATCATTATTATGTCCCTTCGCAATTAGATAATATTTTTTAATATCTTGCCACACAACAATTACTAATACGACATAAACTGTTTCACATGAAACGAACACGCATAAAGCATATCGCACATCGCAGCGAAGCCTCGCATTGAGGAACCTTCAAAAAACACCCTCAAAGTATTCTACAAAATCATCTCGAATCCACACAAGATCAAAGCTCATTGATGGATATCCGTAATCGTTTACCGAGACAATGTTTCTTATCTTTTTCAAAGCAGCGGAATCTTCTGATATCACTTTTGAGCGGCCTGTAGAACTTGATTCTCCCTGCAACAATCCCACAAATTCAAGGGCGAGTAACTTTCTTCTCTTTACTGTCCGGAGGGGTATTGACTGCAATGGATGATAGAGGTTGTGCTTTATCCACCCCTTAACTTCAACAAAATGGAATACTTTCTGCGATAATTCATAGGTGATCAGATCAATCTCTGTTCGCCGGCTTCTGTAATTATGCCTCAATAAAGTATGGCCCAGTGACTCCAGATAATCTGCAGCAAGCTTTTCAGAGGGATGAAGAAAACGGTAATCCAGTCGTCCGCGAAGCTTCAGGCCTGATGCCTTACCCTTCACCGTTTTTTACTCTTCTATCGAGATCATAAACCATAGCCAGGATACCTGCAACAATGCGGTACATGCTTTCCGGTATATCGGAACCAGGCGGAAGGCTTTGCAGGCTCTCACTGAGAAGTTCGTTTTTGACTATATGTATACCCTGGTTTTCTGCGGTATCAATTATCTTTTTTGCAAGAAAACCAGATCCTTTCGCAACCAGTCTTGGAGCACCATCCTGACTCGAATCATACTTCAAAGCAGCAGCAAGCAGATCTTTTTTTGATTTACCCATATTATAAATACCCCGGAGAAAAATCTAAAATACTGAAATGACTTCATTCACTCCAGATCGGTTACAGCACTATTTACTGCGATGCACTTTGCTCTACATACAGTTACAGAGTATTATTTTACATATTATCCCAAAAAAAATTATGTAAACCATCCCTCTCCGGACGCATATGGTTTGGTCTTTTCAGGATCGATAACTCGAATTCCGGAGAACTCAGGAACAAATTCCGTCAGAGTTTTTGTCCATCCAGAGCATTGACTGTCCAGATACTCTCTTACAGTACCGCTGTAACTCCACAATGAAACATGAATCTTATCCCTGATCTCAGCGTGAGAAATAATCACAACACCGATCACTCCTAGATTATCAGTTGGTATTCTCAGCAGAAACGCCGGGTGGTTCCGAATCTTTCCAAGCAAAACTGCAGGACCCTCATCATCCGTTTCACCATTTCCGTTGCCTCTCGAATCTCTAGAAAAATAAAGCTCCTCGTCAATCAAGAACTCATTCGTCCCAATCATACTTGAAAAGATATCCGAACCAGAGACACTCTCCTTTTTACTGTTTCTTTCAACCGCATTATCCTTCTCACGTAGCAGACTTTTAAAGAATTTTTCAAGACCGGAGAGGAACTCGATAGAGACTGGAAATGGTATCCCGGGAATTTGAAGGTATTGCCCTGTCGAACTTTGAATACTCTCACTTTCAGATCCGAGAATTCTCAAGTGAAGCAAATCAGTATTTCTGGATTCAACAAGAAGCCTGATACGACTCCCTGTTTTTATGGATGTTTTTTCAAGTCTTGCCTGGATAACCTGGCCGAGAATGCGAAGCGTTGCGGTCTCACCGCTTTTTGCTCCCTGCAGAACAGTAGCGAGAACCTTTGCCCCCCTGACCAGACCGGACCGCACAAGAGATTGAATTTCAGCGGATTTGATGGAGAGTCGTATGGCATCCTGTTTCATATATTCGTATTATTTGACGCAATCCGGTGCTCAACTATTCGACCTTAAATCCCTTTTAAATGTTACCTGCAACAATGACCGGAGCAAAATAGTAGAACTCAGTTTAATATGGAATTCATTATAACACACTGACAGGACGATTAAGACGGATGAATTTCTTTTTTTGAAATTTACCAGGTATAACTTCGACGGTGCAGCGGTGCCGGACCCAGTTTTGCTATGGCTTCCTTATGTTTTTTTGTTCCATAGCCTTTATGTTTTGAGAAATCATATCCAGGATAAATGGAATCGAACTGTATCATTCGCCGATCACGTTCGACTTTTGCAAGGATTGATGCCGCAGCAATACTGAATATACGACTGTCCCCGCCAATCACGGATCTGTATTGCATATACGGGAACCTTTTTTCAAGATCGGGCATACGGTAGTTTCCATCCATCAGCAGTATGCCCGGTTTAATGCCGGCTAGTTCGCACCGTCTTACAAGACGGATAACAGCAAATTCGGTCGCTTTTGCAATACCAATTCGATCTATTATTTTACTGGATACCTGGACTGTAGCAGAGAATTTCGCATGCTCTTTAATAAAAGGGTAGAGTTTTTCTCTAACTTTTTCTGTAAGCTTTTTAGAATCGTTTAACTTAGTGATATTGTCGGGCAAGGAACCGGATAGAAATTCATAAGAAAAGTTTGTCAGCCCAAGACTTATTGGACCGGCCAGAGGTCCCCGGCCGGCTTCATCAACTCCCACTACGGGGCCCTGAAATTCCTTGAGAAGGTTCAGTTCCAGTGGTTCAAATCGAGAGGAGATTAACATTTCCCCCCTCCTTTAATTACTCAGCCGAAGCTGCAGCTTTTTTCTTTCGACCTTTTTTTCGAGTCGTAGTAGTCTTCTTCTGGGCTTCAGCTTTAGCATAAGCTTTTTGAGACTCTTTAATACGTCCGGCCTTGCCTGATTTGTAGCGAAGGAAGAAAAGTTTTCCGCGTCGCACTTTACCGTAACGTACAACTTCGATTTTTGCAATGGAAGGTGAATGATAGGGAAAAATACGCTCTACCCCAACTTCATGAGAAACACGACGAACAATAAACGATTTACCCAGACCTTCACCACGAATCGAGATAACAGTTCCTTCATAAACCTGAATTCGCTCTTTATCACCTTCAACGATTCGATAGTGTATTTTCACATTATCGCCTACATCGAATCTTGGCCATTCCTTAAACACTTTTTCTGCATCCAGAGATGTTGTCAAAGCGCCGCCATTCATACGGATTACAGTTCCAACTGCAGGCGCAGCACTGGATTTTTCAACTGGAGTCTGTGCTTCATCTGCAACCGCTGCAGTTTCCCCCACAGCTTCTTCCTGTGGTTGTTCGTTCACTTCTTCGTTGGTCGTATTCTCAGACATTTTCTTCAAATCCTTTATTCAGTTCTTCGATAAGTTCGTTTTTTCTTTTATCTGTAATTTCGATACTCTTCTGTTTTCGCCAGTCAGCAATTTTTCCGTGGTCACCGGATAAGAGTATCTCAGGAACCTTCCAGCCTTTGTATTCAGCCGGCCGAGAGTATTGAGGATACTCAAGAAGTCCATCCTCATTGCTCTCTACAATTCCACTCTCGGCTGACCCCATATATCCCGGAATCAGCCTGGTCACTGCCTCAATAAGACAGAGCGCTGCCAGATCCCCTGTATTAAGGATGTAATCCCCAACAGATATCTCGTAATCGCAAAGATTTTCAGCCACTCTCTCATCGACACCCTCGTAAAATCCGGGTATCAATGTCAGTCCTTCCAATTCGGAAAAACTCCGTACCAACTTTTGCGTAAGACGTTGACCCCTCGGCGTAAACATAACTGTCGGAAACTTTTCCGGCAGACTGCTAAGTGCCCTGTCGACAGGTCCAACCTGTACGACCATACCAGGGCCTCCGCCGTAAGGAGAATCATCAATTCTCCCAGGACGAGACTCATCGGCAAAGTCCCGCAATTGTACAGTATGAATTCTGAACAAGCCTTTTTTACTGGCTCTGGCTGGCAAGCCCGTTTCAATATAACTTGCGTATCTTTCCGGAAAAATTGTGAGAATCTGAAATATCATGCAGATAAGGTCTTGTTACTGAATATCAAATTCAGAAAAATTTGGGATGATCAGAAGCCCCTGATCCAGGTGAAACGTAACCCATTCATCCACAAGTGGAACAAGTATCTCTCGTCCATCAGGTGTTCGAACGGATGCAACACCGTGGGCAGCAGTTTCAAAAACGTTTTCGACGACACCGCAAACATCACCCTCCGGTTCTGTTTTCACCTGCAACCCTACTATCTGAAAATAATAAAGCTCCCCCTTTCGCTTGCCCAGTTCGCTTTTGGGGATACAGATCCAGTGCCCGGTAAGGCTTTCAGGGCTGATTCCACCTGGAAGCTCAACATCAATCCAGCCCTTTTTACTGCGGCCGCTGCGTCGGAGAATCTTAACCGGTTCGATCCTATTCTCATCTTTCAGTTCTTCAACAGCCGGGGTCAGCATATCCCGGGATGAAAGCGGATCAGCCACAAAATATATCCAACCTTCGGCTGGAAGTTTTATGTCGTATAGTGCATCGCCTCCGGTTGTAACACGAAGCCTGCCAGGCTTCCCGTCTTCCGGTTTAGAGATACGAGCAATAGCAAGTAGTTCGGAGGGTTTCAGTCTATGATTTCCAGCGAGTAGGTAATATCTTTCTTGGCACCTACGGCTGTTAGAAGTGTCCGCAGGGCCTTGGCTACGCTGCCATTCTTACCGATAACCTTGCCCACATCCTCGTCATCTACTCGGACTTCGACAATGTGTTCCTCGGCACCCGGGATTTCAGTAATACTTACCTCTTCCGGATGCTCAACAAGGTTTTCGATTATATATTCAAGTAATTCCATATAATTCCTGGCGGAGGGACCGCTCGTTAACAGTCCCTCATCCTTCCATAAGACCGCTTTTCTTAAGCAGTGAGCGTACAGAATCAGTGGGCTGAGCCCCTTTTTCTATCCAGTATTTAACACGCTCATCCTTAAATTGAGGACGACTCTGATATGCTACTGGATCAAAATAACCAATCTGTTCAATAAACCGTCCATCTCGTGGAGCACGAGAGTCGGCGGCAACCACTCGATAAAAGGGTCTCTTCTTGGTTCCGTATCTTTGAAGTCTGATTTTTACCACGAGACTATCCTTTTTAGCAAAGGTATACTGTCAACAGTATTTAACCTTGTGCAGCATTTTTAATAGATTTAACATTATCATTGACGGCCCCCCCCTTGAAGCATGCAGAACCGGCGACAACAATATTACATCCCGCCTCGGCCAGAGCATTCACATTTGCAGGACCGACACCACCATCCACCTGGATTTCAATGTCACGCCCATTGATCATTTCTGAAACCTGTTTCACCTTGGGCAGAACAGAGTCGATAAACTTCTGGCCATAAAAACCGGGTTCCACGCTCATGAGCAAAATCAGATCAACATGGTCCATCAAAGGTTCAAGAACACTGACCGGTGTTCCAGGATTCAGTGCGATTCCTGCTCTTATACCGGCCTCCCGTATAACCTGCGACAGCCTGATTGGAAAGGCAGTCGCCTCACTGTGATATGTTATATTGTATGGCTTCATTTCCAGATATTTGGGAATCTCATTTTCCGGATGTGTAACCATCAAATGCACATCCAGAGGAATATTCGTATGCGTTCCTACAGTCTTTGTGTAAAGCTCTCCAAAGGATAACGCCGGAACAAAATGTCCATCCATTACATCAATGTGGATTAAATCCACAACAGACGGGTCCATTTCGTCCAATGTATTTTTTAGATCAGTTAAATCTGCAGCAAGAATGGAAGGTGAAACTTTCATTGTTTGGTCTCCATGTGTGTTAGTCCTTTACAGGGTTTATCCAAAGTCATCAGGGGAGATATCTTTATTGAAAACCTGCTCCTCTCCACATTCAGCCTTAACATGACTTACTCCTCTCCGGAAATAGACCACTCGAACTGGTGCATCGCTTCCATCATGCTTCAACCTGTAGATATCCCTGGTCTGGCTTTCCTCATTTGCATCTCCAAAGAGAGGTTCATGAGTCTCTGAGACCTTACAGACACCTTTACCTTCCATTTCAATTTCAAGAAGTTCAAAGCCGGATCTATATCGAACCCGGGGTTTATTCAAATAGACACTGACAGAGTATGACTTATCACCAACTTTCTTTATATTTGCGACATGACCATTCTGATTCGGCGATTCCGGCTCTTTGACTTCTACAATTTTGTATTGATCACCGTTCCTTATAAAATACTCATTCAAGATTGCTATATTCTGTCCTTTTAATGACTCTACAGAGACTTCGGGCTGCCTCACCTTACTGACTCGGGCGGAGACCAGAACAAATACCTTATCCTGTACAGTAATCATTTCACCTACAGGAGGAAACTGAGCAAGAACTGTATCCGGTGGAACACCATCAATAGGGATATGTGTAACAGCACCAATTTCAAGATTGTATACTTCATCATCATAATTGATTCGGCTGAGTACAGTCTCCGACGCCTGTAGAGAACTTCCTACCAGATCTGGCATTCGAACAAGAGGCTCTGGCTGATTGACAGTTAGCTCCAGTGAGTCTCCGGGGTGGAATGTACTGCCGGGTTGTATACTCTGATGTACAACCATCCCGGGCGGAAGGTCTTCCAGACGCATCTTTGTTATATTTATTCTGAGCCGCGCTTTGCTCAGATCATTGTGTGCATCAATATAATACTTACCGGTAACATCCGGCATTATAACTTTCTCTTTTTCACGAGTTCGAATTGAAAATACAATCACTGCCAGAAAGAAAAATACACCCAGTGAAAAGATTAAATAGACTCCCAGTCGAATTACATTCTTAAAAAAAACGGGTGAGGAATCTTCTGCTGTGTTTGTAGAGGACGGTGTCATTTCGCTCATTAGTTTAACCTTTGCTGTGATCCTTAATTAGCCGGGCTTTCCAGTTTCATTCCAGCCTGCCACTGAAAACCATTCAAAAAGTCAGTTACAGCGAGGACCTTGCGATTCTCTGGCTGGAGTTCCAGAATCTCTAAAAAACCGTCCCCGGTTTTGACGAACAGTCTTTTTTTGCGGCCATTTAAAACTACTATCAGGTTTCCTGTACCCCAGGACTTTGAATGCAAGTCCTGAATTATCTCCGCTTGATCCTCATTTTCAAGAAGAGGAAGTGTCCTGAAAATCCTGAGTAATTTCTCATGGAGCAGTGTTCTCGCAACCGGAGACGGATTCATAGCCATAACATGACGGTGAATCTCCATAGTGCTCAACGACCAATCGACAAAAGACATTTCCGGAGTCAGTTTTTTACAGTAGGTTGCTCTGGTGTGATCCTGCGCTACCGCTACCTCTTTTATTTCATCAAACTTAGAGAGACTCTCCAGTACAAGCTTAATACCGGAAGGGAGAAGCCTCTCTTTTAAGTCTCCCGCCGTGAAAGAGAGTTCAACTGGAATTTCAGGACTGAAGGCAATGACATCCCCTGCATCCATCTCAGCTCCAAGATACTGCAGAGTCCAGCAGGTGGTGTTCAATCCATCCATTATGGCTGATTGAATGGGTGAAGCTCCACGTAGCAACGGGAGTCGAGAGGCATGAAGGTTAACACTGCCCAGAGAAGGTATCGTAAAAACTTTTTCCGGCAGGAGCCGGCCATACGCAAAGACTACATAAAGGTCTGCCGCAAGAGACTGGAGCTCCTCAGAGTGATCCTCTTTTTTCAAAGAAGGGAAACGAAATAACGGAATATTTCTTTCGAGAGCAAGGGCTGATACATCTGTTGGAATTAATTTTTTGGAACGACCGCGTGGAGTGTCAGGGTTTGAAACCACAAAAACAATTTCATGGTTACTATCATCCAGCAATGCCTTTAAAAGTGACGCGGAAATATCCGGACTGCCAAAATAGCCGATTTTCAAAACTCTACCCCCTGGTGCCAATCAAACCCAGGATGTAAAAGGGCGTCCGCGGGGGCAAGTATTTACGCTAAGCCTGTCTGTCTACCTGATTACCCACACCTGACTGGACTGCGGCCTCCCGTCTCTCCGACTCCTCTACCCGTCCGTGATCTACACTTTGCGGTGGAGCCTGTTCCGGTGCAGAAACCCTCTCCACGTCACGTGCCTCGAGTGTATCATTGTCTGTGAGGTTAGCAACCTCTCTCGGCGTATCCCCGGATTGTGCCGGTGCAGGAGAATCAGAGTAGAGTATTTGTCTTGATCCAACAGCCATATAAGGCATAACCTGCCTCCGTTTGTAATATTCTCAGTAATTACTGTTAAGCTACGATTTTAGTTAAAAGAAAACAACTGTTTTATTAAAAATACGGCTAACGGACTGACCAAACAAACAGGAAGTCAGAAATATTCACACCGGAGAGTATTTCCTTACCCGGGATATTAAGGAGAATCACCGAGCGGGAATTGAAATTCAAGATGATAGATTCCGTCCCGGAGCTTTGTGGAGAGGGTCCCGCCAATTGTTCGCGCCCGCATATGGAGAGTTCTTGTTCCATGGCCTTTTTCAGCGGATGGACTCTGGTAATCGGACTGAGCCTGAAAGCGAATCAGCAGATCCTGATTTTCCATTCTTGAAATTTCCCAGGTTGATTTCCCATGACCATATTTTATATCATTGTTAATGATCTCATTGAGAATACCGAACATTGATTCTGCTTTATGACGATCCGCCAGGGTTATTTTTTCCGATAGAAGAACCGGGTCAGGTTTGAATAAAAAAGATCTATCGGAAACTGATGCATATCGTCGCAGTATTATCATCTGCATTCCTTCCAGAAGATTCTTCTCCAGTGAATGACGGTCTTCCAGATTATTAATTCTCTTTCGCAATGAGACAGCGATCTCATTCGTTTTATTAAGAATCATTTGAGCCAGGTCTCCCGGTGATTCATCATGGAGTTTACTCGCCAGTATCTTTAAATCAGTAATCTTTGCACCAAAGTTGTCGTGAATATCCGTAAAAAATTTTTCCCGAATCGAGTCTTCAACCTGACTTGCATGAAAGCGGTTCTTCATCAAATTCTCAAGGCGATACAGCAACTCATCGTCATGAAATGGTTTTTCCATGAAATCATTGGCTCCAGCTGAAAGGCCCTGGATACGCCCATTAATCGAGACCCTTGCTGTAAGCATAAGTACAGGAATATTCTTCTCTTCCCCGGACAGCTGGCGAATGTGACTGATCAGCTCAAGGCCGTCCATTACCGGCATCATAAGATCTGTGATAACAAGGTCGGTTTTGAATTTCTTCAATTCGTCCAGAGCCATACCTCCATGAGTGGCTGTACGAATTTGATAATGCGGCATTAGAAGTTCACTTAAATAATCCAGCAACTCCAGATCATCTTCTACAATCAAAATAACAGCCTTATCTTCCAGGGAGTTTTTATTTTTACTATACTCCTCATACTTCTCCGTTATCTTCCGCTCATGATTCCATCCTGCGGAATCGTCCAGTACAGGTTTCCGTTTCGCCGCAAGTAACTCCAGTTGCAGTGGTGATGAGCTATCAAAACTATCCTCCATAAAACTGTCTATTTCCACAATATCCCGACGAATGTTTTCCACGGGAGTCGGAGTAGATATTTGCAGAGGGGCAATCAGGCGAAAGAGAGAACCCTTCGATAAGCTTTCAAGAGTTAGATCTCCCCCCATGATACGGGCCGCATTTTTTGCGATCGAAAGTCCAATCCCTGCTCCCATGATGGATTTGTCCGGCTTTTTACTTCTTAGAAATGGGTTGAATACAGATGACCTCTCTTCGAGAGAAATACCCTGTCCAGAATCCTGCACGTCTAATATGAATACATCATCTTGAACCCTGAAAGATACATAGATTTCGCCAGATTGTGTAAATTTTACTGCATTGCTCAAAAGATTCAATATAATCCTCTCCAGCAAATACATATCGGTAAATGCTGTGGTTTCACCGTTCTCAATTGTCGATCGAATCCGGAGTCCTTTCTCCTCAGCCAGCGGAGCAAACATTTCAATATATTTTTCAATAAATACAGACGGCTGAAAAAGAACCGGTTCCGGCTTCTTCTTTTCAAATTCAAGTACACTCATATCAAGCAAGTGATTCACTTCACGCAAAACACGTCTGGCATTCCGGAGAATCATCTGCAGTATTTTTCGGACTCTATCATTTTGTATTATCCGATTATCCGATATGAGATTATGAAGCGGATTTATTATAAGTGTCAGAGGTGTTCTAAGTTCATGTGAGACAGACGCGAGGAAATGATCTCTTGCATCCATAAGTTCAGACATTCGGTTATTCTTGTCTCGGAGATCAGATTCCTGGGCTTCCAGCATGCGAAGCATACGTTCTTCATTCCAGTATTTTTGGCGAAATACTGTAAATGTAATCAGCATAAGCGATATCGTGGCTGCCACTGTCCGCAATGTGTAGGTTGTAGGAAATCCAACCAGGGGAAGAATCATAGCGGAAACGATAAAAATAGCAGCGGTGGGTACAAGGGAAAAGAATACCACTCGATTCCTGAATCGATATACTGGATCCCCAAAAAAACTTGCCTGAAAGAATACCCTGTAGGAAGCCAGAAGTGGAATAATAATAGATACCATATATAAATAATATGGAATACTATTCAATGACTCACGTACAAGTTTCCCGTCAATATAATGCGTATTCCGAATCAATTCCGCACGCCAGGACGGAATTGATAAACGAAATACAGTATATACGAGAAAAAAAAGTCCTGGTATATACAGCTTGAGATCTTTGCCTGTAATTCTGTATGTATTGGATGCAAGGCTTTTGCTGAAGTGATACATAACAAGCCCGGTATAACATGCAACAGGTGCATTTGCAGCGTATATAGCTGGATGAGCAATACCTGAAGCATAGAGAAAATGAACGACTCCCATATATACATAAATAAGCAAAAGCAGAAAAAAGGTAATATTCAACTGTCTCCGTGGAGCCTGAAGAATAATTGTTACAGCCATAATACCGGCCGTAATCGTTACAATCAGATTGATAAATTCCTGGATTGGGAGAGTAATCATATATGAATTAAATAAAGGTAGCCGCTCTATCTTGAAATTCACAAAAATATTTCAGACAGTAAACAGGCAACTATAAAAGTCTGCCAGATATATCTTCAATGTTGTGCCGATTTTATAAAAAAGGGAATAGAAAAAAATATTTCCTCCACAGAATATTAAAATACCGTAATACGGATTTCGGGTATTAATCCCTGAATACTCCCCCTTTTATCCTGAAATATTGTTATAAAATGATTACAATAAATCAACGGGATCAAAGTCTATTTCCAGGTAGGCATCTTTATGCATTCCTTTTTTCAGATCGGAGAGAATTTCATCGAGAATGTTTCTTACCTTGCGAATTTGATTTGTCTTAATCAACACATGGTAACGATACTTATTGTTCAGTTTTTCAAGCGGCGCCGGAGCCGGTCCAAGAATTATTGGATCAATGACCGATTCGGAATTTTGAACTTCACGGGAATTGTGGATAGCCTCTCGTATTTTCTCTGCCACTCCAAGACACAGATTGTATGCCTCCTCGCTTGCACTGGATCGCACAAGCAATCGTATGATTCGCATATAAGGAGGGTATCCTGCTATTTTTCTGATTTCAAGCTCTCTTTTATAAAAAGACAAATAATCCTGTCTGGCGGCATCAAGGATGACTATCTCATTCGGATTCAGTACTTCAAAATACACTCGTCCTTTCCATGAGGAACGGCCAGCACGACCGGCTACCTGAGTGAGCAGACTGAATGTTCTTTCTGCAGCGCGAAAATCGGGAAGACCGAGGTGATTATCTGCCTGGAGGACTCCGACAAGAGTCACCCCGGGAGCATCCAGTCCTTTAGCAATCATCTGCGTTCCAACAAGAATGTCCATCTCTCCGCGAACAAGCCTTCCTATTGTTTGTTCCACTGTTTCTGCATTAATTGCAGAATCACTGTCCAGTCGTTCCAGTGTTGCAGATGGATAAAGGTTTAATAAATAATCTT
>JBNKQE010000034.1:0-22573 GCA_050295715.1 Leptospirales bacterium | reverse complement strand
GAAGCTGTTGGTCCAGGCAGGAACGACGGTGGAAAAGTAACACCAATGGAAGTCAAAGTTGGAGACAAAGTTCTCTACGGAAAATACGCCGGTACCGAGATAAAGCAGGACGGTAAAGAATATCTGATTGTTCGCGAAAGCGACATCCTTGCCGTAATTGGCTGATATTCATAAAACTAAAATATTATACTCTCAGTCACAAAGAGGAGCTGTAGATGGCAAAACAACTGGAATTTAACGAAGAATCACGAAGGAAGCTGCAGGCAGGCGTAAACAAACTTGCTAACGCAGTAAAAGTAACACTGGGGCCACGTGGACGTAACGTAGTCATTGATAAAAAATATGGCGCTCCCACTGTCACAAAAGACGGTGTTACTGTAGCCAAGGAAATTGAACTGGAAGATCCCTTTGAAAACATGGGAGCCCAGATGGTTAAAGAAGTTGCCACAAAAACCAACGATATCGTTGGAGATGGAACCACTTCTGCAACAGTTCTGGCTCAAGCTATCGTAAACGAAGGACTGAAAAACGTAACTGCAGGCGCCAACCCAATGCACCTCAAAAGAGGAATTGACAAGGCTGTGACTGTTGTCATCGAAGAAATCAAAAAAATGAAGAAAGATGTCGAAGGCAAAGAAGACATCTCAAACGTAGCATCTATCTCCGGCAATAATGACCGAGAAATCGGAAACCTCATTGCAGATGCCATGGACAAAGTTGGAAAAGATGGCGTTATTACCGTTGAAGAAGCTCGCGGAATCGATACGACTCTTGATGTTGTAGAAGGTATGCAGTTTGATCGCGGATACCAGTCCCCATACTTTGCAACTGATCCCGAATCTATGGTAGCAACCCTGGAAAAACCATTCATTCTGATTCACGAAAAAAAGATCTCCAACATGAGAGAACTTCTCCCTATTCTTGAGAAAGTCGCCCAGGCAAATCGCAGCCTGCTGATAATCTCCGAAGAAGTAGAAGGTGAAGCTCTTGCCACTCTTGTTGTGAACAACATAAGAAAAACTCTTAAAGTTTGTGCTGTAAAAGCCCCCGGTTTTGGCGATAGAAGAAAAGCTATGCTTGAAGATATTGCTATCCTTACAGGCGGCGAAGTAATCTCCGAAGATCTTGGAATGAAACTGGAAACTGCTGACATCACTCAACTCGGTGAAGCGGTTAAGGTTACTGTAGATAAAGAAAATACTACAATTATTGAAGGCGCCGGTAAAGAAGCTGATATTCATGCCCGCATTGCTCAAATCAAAAAGCAGGTTGATGATACGACTTCCGATTACGACCGCGAAAAACTCCAGGAAAGACTTGCAAAACTTTCCGGCGGTGTGGCTGTCGTAAATGTCGGCGCTGCCACTGAAGTTGAAATGAAAGAGAAAAGATTCCGTGTGGACGATGCGCTTGCAGCAACTCGCTCCGCTGTTGAAGAAGGAATCGTTCCCGGTGGCGGACTTACACTGATTCGCGCAAGAGAAGCCCTTAAAAATATGCAACTGGAAGGCGACGAAGCAACCGGTGTTAAAATTGTCTTCCGTGCACTGGAAGAGCCTCTACGCATGATTGCTTACAACTCAGGACTGGAAGGCAGTGTAGTTGTAAACCGTGCGATTACTGAAAAAGGATCGATCGGCCTGAATGCTGCAACTCTCGAATGGGAAGACCTGCTGAAAGCCGGTATTGTTGACCCGGCTAAAGTAGTTCGAAGTTCACTTCAGAACGCTGCATCCATCGCAGGCATGGTTCTTACAACAGAAGTAAGCATTACTGATCTGCCAGAAGATTCCAGACCAGGAGCCCCGGATATGGGCGGCATGGGAGGAATGGGTGGCATGGGCGGAATGGGCGGAATGGGAATGATGTAATTCCACGCCTGATTCAACCAGAAACCCGAAAAACCCTGCTCAAATGAGCGGGGTTTTTCATTTTAAAACCCGCAGAAGGGTATATTTGCATATTTTAGATTTATCAAAGATTGTTTTATATGGATTTTATAGACAGACAGGCGGAATAACACCTTTGCCTGCCGTAGAATTAGCAGGCATGATGCGGATATTTCCTGAAAAACAATGTGAGGCCCGGGAATTACGATTATAGTCTCTACGATCCACCCATGATATTGCAGAAGGTTGTGACTCCAATTGATCCGGAATCTACGGGAAGCCAACAGCCCCGACCTGGCCTTTTACATAGCGAATAAAATTACTACTTAACGGTGACCATCCATCGATTCTCAAGAAACTGCAGATATTCATGCACAGCTTTTACAGCCTTCATTCCCCGCGCATCGATAAACAATGCGGGTTTACCGTTTCTGGTATCAACTCGATACGACATTGATGCAGAATTTGCAACCATTGCCCTGATCTCTTTCGCCTCGACACTTCCTGGAATTGTTACCATCTGAAACTCACCGCGGAGAAATCGTCGACTGAGGATCTCAAGATCATTGCGATACTCATCCGGGTCACCATCATCCGGGTCATACACAATGACTCCGCCACCGGGCAGCTTTTCATAACTTCTGTGGTGTTCTACTATCTCGTTTTTAGAAACGAATGCATCGTGGAATTCATGAATAAATACGGATACCACAACGGCAGCCAGAATTGTCACAAGACTGGCAAACAATGCATGCTTCAGTTCCGCCATTGACTTTTTTACTTTAATGCTCATTTCACATCCTCAGCTTCGCAGCTCTACCAAGAGTAAACCGGAGGATCTTCTGCGTCACTCTTTTTTTTACCGGATTCCCCGGCAAAAAAAACTGACACCGAAAGCGGACATTTTGCAGCCTGAATAAATTCTAAATTAATTATAAATATTTCAGACCACATCCGACTGATCAGCTCGCCCTGTCCGGATCCCTGAGTGAATTCAACACAGGCTTCAATCTTTGAAACGTACTGACAAGGCAGATTTTACACGTATCATACTGATACAGTTTATCAGTAACTTTTCCACAAACCCGGCAAACAGATTTGCCGCCCTTTGCCCCATCTGACGAATTAACATCGCCATCATCGGATACATTACTCGAATCATTATGACTTCCCCGTTCCGGAATGTCGTTCATTACAGCCCTCTGTATTTCAAATTTTGCAAACATACCAAACATATATCAAAAACAGCCTTAAATTTACGCGCGAAACACATACATCATCCGACATCTTTCGCGCGAAAGCAAAATCACCAAAAACTTTTAATTAATTAGTGAGAGCTTCCTGATTCAACCTGCTCTTTTCGAAGAAGTTGCTGCCCCGGGTTCACATCGGGAATAGCGAGAATCTACCATCCCTCGGAAACGTCAAAATAAAATTTTAAGCCGGATAAAAATTTTAGTAACATTTTAATACTTTATGTATTACTTAGCTTCTCCCTCGTGGAAACGGTTAAACAGCCTCCTGTGAGATATATATTTAGAAGAAACCGTTAAAAACACCGGGAAAGAAGGATACATAATACAGAAAAGAATCTCATTAAAAGGAAACACCCCGACATCCGTATCCCAAACAAATCTTTTTTATTACATCATGCGAAAAAAACATTGTAAAAAAACACGGGACCCGATCATTACAACAATGTCCTTGTTAAAAACTCCACTGAACAATCACCACAAAAATCACGGGGGAAGAATGGTTCCCTTTGCCGGATGGGAAATGCCTGTACAGTATACATCCATAGTCGCGGAGCACAATGCTGTACGCGAAAAATGTGGTATATTTGATGTAACCCACATGGGGGAGATAATAGTAGAGGGAGAGGAATCAGTAGAATTCCTTGAAAGCATAACCTGCAATCGCATAAAGGATATGACTCCCGGCAGAGTTCAATACAATGCTCTCGTCAATGCGAATGGCGGACTGGTTGATGATATTACAATCTACATGATAGAAGAAAACAACTACTTTATATGCTCGAATGCTGCCAATGTAAATGCGGCATTCGAATACATAAAAAACCAGTCAGGCAAGTATAAAGTCAAAGCAACCAATGAAAGCAATAACTGGCATCAAATCGCCATCCAGGGTCCTGCTGCCTCCAGAGCAACTGAAATGGCTCTGCAGATGGATCTTTCCGATATTAAGTATTTTCATTTCAAAGACTTTGGATCAGGCGACGGATTCATGAGAATTAGCCGCACCGGCTATTCCGGCGAAGATGGATTTGAAATCTACACGCCGATAAACATGGGCGTAAAATTGTGGGAGAAACTCCTCAATGCACCGGAAGACTATCGTCCTATTCCGGTAGGCCTGGGCGCGAGAGACTCTCTTCGCCTTGAAGCAAGATATCCACTCTACGGCCACGAACTGTCGGCAGAACTAACGCCTGTAGAGAGCGGGATAGGCTGGATCGTAAAAGAATCCGAGCCTGCCTTCCCGCAGATGGAGAAAATCCTGAAACAAAAAAAGGATGGTACAGCTCGAAGAGTTTGCGGGTTTCTGCTGGAAGGTCCCGGTATACCAAGAGACCATTACAAAGTTTTTGATGAATCAGGTTCAAATCAAATTGGTGAAGTTCTGAGTGGAGGTCATTCTCCGGTTCTTAAAAAAGGAATGGGAACAGCCCTTCTTCCGATCGAATATTTTCAGACCGGAAAAATCATCAATATTGAAATCCGAAATAAAATGATAGCTGCAAAAATAGTCAAAGGGCCATTTGTCAAAGGAACAGCCGGCAGATAGCAACAGGTAGCACTCTATTGTTTGGATCTAAAACTCTGAACTTGCCTTCCACTTCAAACGCAGGGAAGTTCAGAGTTCTTTCCCTGGGTGAATACCGGAATTATAATATATGAATTAAAAAACTAACGTATTTTCCCGAAAGTAACCTTCCGCAATGTGAAATTATTCATATCACAGCGACAATCTACAGTCATTTATTGATCCTACCCGTAATTAAAAATTCCTTTGAAACTGTTATTTACAGGATAAGGCCTGAAAAATATTTTGTTTTTGATCAGAGGTGGAACTTACCACCACACAGAGGACGGGCAATAATGACTAATATACCTGATGGATATTATTTTACAAAACAACATGAATGGGCAAAAGAAGAAAATGGCTCTCTTGTGATTGGGATATCGGATTTTGCCCAGCACTCACTTGGCGATATCGTATTTGTTGATATTCAAGCGGAAGGTACTCAGCTCGGAGCCGGAGATAGTCTTGGGACTATTGAATCGGTGAAGGCCGCTGAAGACATCTATACACCTGCAGGTGGAATCATTCAGGAAATTAATACAACTCTTGCCGATTCACCGGAATCTATAAATAGTGATCCATACGGTTCCTGGCTCGTAAAGCTCAAAGACTTCAATAATGATGATCTTAAAAACCTTATGGATTCGGCAGCTTATCGCGAGTATGTCGCCAGTCTGGATGACTGATTGAATAATTACCCAGAGTTATACGGAGAAAATTGTTGAAATACTTGCCACTGACAGAAAAAGAAAAGTCCGAAATTATAAAAGAGATTGGTCTTCAATCCCCGGCAGATCTTTTTCAAACAATACCTGAGGACGTTAAAGAGAATACTACAGACAGGCTTCCAGCACCTTACTCAGAAATTGAAATTCGGCGATATTTCCAGGAAGAATACGAACCCGGTATTCGTAGATCATTCATGGGTGGAAATGGACATACTCACTACATCCCCTCCGTTATAGATCCTTTGATTTCACGTGGAGAATTTCTCACTGCTTACACACCCTATCAACCAGAAGTAAGCCAGGGGACTCTGCAGGCTATGTTTGAGTATCAGTCAATGATGGCTGAACTCATGGGTGTTGAAGTCTCCAATGCTTCCCTTTATGACGGCTCAACGGCGATGGCCGAAGCCTGTCTGATGGCGGCACGTGTAACAAAAAAAAATCATATAATAGTTTCAGATATGGTACACCCGGAATATACTGAAACCTTGAACACTTATGCAGCCGGTAATGTACTATCCTGGTCAACCACAGGACATGACGAAAAGGGTAGAATTGACCTGGAAGGATTAAGTAAAGAACTGCAGAAGCATGGAAGTATAACCGGGGCTGTTGTTGTCCAGTCTCCCAATTACTACGGAATTATTGAAAACTTAAAAAATGTCAAAGACCTCATCAAGGATAAGAAAATTCTTCTTATCGTTGTTGTAACTGAAGCAATGTCTCTCCCACTACTTCAGTCACCCGGTTCTCAGGGCGCGGATATTGTTTGCGGAGAAGGCCAGAGTTTTGGTATTCCTCTCAGCGCTGGCGGCCCCTGGCTCGGTTTCATCGGGACCAGTATGTCCTATGTCCGAAATTTACCAGGACGAATTGTTGGGGAATCAGTTGATAGCGATAATCGTCGAGCTTATGTAATTACACTTGCCGCACGAGAACAACATATTCGCCGTGAAAAGGCAACATCAAATATTTGCACAAACCAGGGATTGATGGCCCTTCGATGCGCCATTTATCTATCCACAATGGGCAAAGCAGGTACAAGAAGAGCCGCAGAACGAAGTGCACGATTCACTGAGTATGCAAGAAGACTCATAAGCAAGCAGGAAGATATTAAAATTATCCACCAGGATTCTCCTGTTTTCAATGAATTTGTCATTGAAACACCTGTAAACGCGCAGACTGTTTTTAATCGATGCGTTACGGCATACAGAATCGCCCCGGGAACAGTAATTGGTGAGAATATGCTTCTTTGCTCATTCAATGAAACTCTTCTCAGCGAAGACATTGAAGGATGGGCACAGTCAATTATAGAAGCCTGTAGCGCAGGATGATTTTTTCAGGATTAATAATTTATGAGTTCAAATAATACACCCAGAAGCATAACCAGAAATGGACAGGTTTACGAAGAAGATCTGATTTTTGAAAGATCGAAACCAGGAAGAGTGGCATTCAGCCTTCCTGAAGATGATACCGATCTGCCACTTCCCATGGAATCATCACTTGTTCGAAATGCGGATGAGCTGAGGTTGCCGGAAGTGTCTGAACCTGATATAGTACGGCACTATACAAGATTATCCAGCTGGAACTATGGAATTGATATGAACCTGTATCCTCTTGGTTCATGTACAATGAAGTACAATCCAAGAATCAATGAGGAAATCGCATCCCTTCCGGCTATTGCTGATGTACATCCGGATACTCCACCGCAATTTTCACAGAATATAATTAAGATTTACCATGATATGCAGGATTTACTCTGTCGTTTGACAGATATGGATGGAGCCACTCTGCAGCCGGCTGCCGGTGCGCATGGAGAGCTGACCGGTCTATACCTGATTCAGGCAGCCGTTAAGGCAAAAAATGAGAAGCGTGATGTTATTCTCATACCCGATAGTGCCCACGGAACGAACCCTGCGACATGTACTCTTGCCGGATTTAAGGTTCGCCAGGTTAAATCAAAAGAAGACGGTCTTCTGGATATTGATGATATCAAGGCAAACATGGGTCCCGATGTCGCCGGGATGATGATTACAAATCCAAGCACCCTGGGGATCTTTGAATATAATATTCGAAAGATTGCAGATCTTCTGCATGATAATGGCTCTTATCTGTATATGGACGGAGCCAACTACAATGCGATTATTGGAATTGTTTCATTGAAAAAAATGGGAGTTGATGTAAGTCATCTGAACTTACACAAGACATTTTCCACTCCCCACGGAGGCGGTGGACCAGGTGCTGCTGCCGTAGTTGTCGCAGATTCACTGAAGCCCTATCTCCCCGGACCGATTGCAGCAAAGGATGAATCCGGAAATTATGTTTGGACAAATCCCGAAAATAGCATCGGGAGAATGAAATCCGGGCCAGGTCATACGGGAGTTGTTGCCAGAGCTCTTGCCTATGTTTTAACCTATGGAAAAAACATCCATCTCGTAGCAGAAAACTCGGTATTAAATGCAAACCTGGCTCGAAAGTCACTTGCTGATGAATTCACAATTGCATCGCCTGAGCGCTCCATGCACGAGGCCGTTTTCAGTGATGGCGGACAAAAAAAATCCGGTTTTGCAACTCTGGACCTTGCCAAGAGTCTAATTGATTATGGATACCATCCTCCAACAGTTTATTTTCCATTAAATGTGAGTGGAGCTATGATGGTTGAGCCGACCGAAACTGAAAGCCCTGAAAGTATTCGACATTTTGCCGAGGTAATGAACCATATTTCCAGGCGTATGAAAGATGGTGATGCATCTGTTCATGAAGCCCCGCAACGAGCCTATATCAAGAGAGTAGACGAGGTTCGAGCAGCGAGGCAGCCAATTTTGAATTATTTTTCAAATTCAAAAAAAAATGATACGGGGAGCTAAGTATGCAGTGGGAACGGATTTTAAGAGATTCAGTAAAGGATGGTACAATCCGTGAGTTACACCTGCGACACGTACCTGTTTTAAAAACATGTGAAAACTGGAACCATGTGGAAGAGGTGGGTCTTGTGGACCACCATACTAAATATGCCCACTATAAAGGGATCCTGGTAAAATACGGAGATAGACTTTTCTATGTTCCCGAAGCAAGAATGCAAGCACTCGCCCCATTCCGAACATGGAAAACACGCAAGAAAGTAAAAGTTATAATGGATGATGGCAAGTAGGTATAATGCCGCGAATTGAATTTAAGGCCCCTGACTATACTGAAAATGGGCAATTCGTAATATCTGATTATATTTTCGAGGGTGATGAAAAATCAGGATGGATTATTTATAGAAACGGCGATAAGCATCTCGAACTTCCGTCCGGATACAGGGCGGTTAAAACTGTTTATTGCGGTGTTTGCTCAACAGATCTGGCACGGGCCTTCCTTCCTTATCCGCTGCCGCAAATTATCGGACATGAAGTAGTAGTACAGACTGAGAAAGGCCTGGCCGTAGTGGAAATCAATGCTTCTCATGACGCACTGGGTCATGATACAGGCTCATGTCCCTTTTGTTCGGCCGGGTTGCCAACACAATGCCCCGATCGAATCACAATGGGTATTGACCGACTCCCCGGAGGATTTGCCCCCTGGCTGCTTGCGCCTGTCAATGCAATCATTGATATCCCCGACGACTTTACACCTGAGGTTGCCTCATTAATGGAACCATTTGCTGCTGCTCTGCATGCTGTGGAGTCCTTCTCTCCACAAAATGGACAACGCATTGCTGTGATTGGCCCCAGACGGCTGGGTGCACTTATAATAGCTGCGCTGGATGGACATCGAAAAGAGAAGGGACTCACATATACAATTTCCGCGATAGTCAGGAATGAAAAACCTGGTAAACTTGCTGAAAACCTTGGTGCAGACGAGATAATAGATACGGTTAGATCCGATATATCAAAACACTTCCGAAGTTTTGATATCGTGTATGATACGACGGGAAATCCGGAGGGATTTGAGCAGGCACTCGCCCTTTCACGCAATATAGTTCATTTGAAATCTACGACAGGCCAGATTACCGCAGGTATGCACGGACTGACAGACCTCGTTGTAGATGAGCACTCCATCCTTCCCTACTCCAGGGAGAATATGAATTTTACATGGGAAGGAGAAACGGCGGCTCGATCCAACCGGTCCGTATATGTTTCACCGGAATTCCCCGAAAAGATTCTTCAAAAAATCAGGGATGAAAATCCTGATCGAGTCTTTCATAGAATGCACCCGATTGATGCAGTCGAAACAATAAGGAATCACAGGGGATTCCCATCGGAAGGGCTTCTACCACGGTTTGACCTTGCACTGGTTGCAACTCTGGAGGAAGCGGACCGGGTCATTCGCCCGCAGCCCGGAGTGGAATTCTCCATTCTCCGGCCCCGAGGTGTGATACTCTTGCATAAGGATATTGACTGGAAGGAAAACTCACCACTTGTCGAAGCCATTATTAAAAGGGATATACATCTGATAAGTTCCAGATGCGGAGACTTTCGGAGGGCTGTCGCACTATTGACTAAAGAACCAGCGACCAGGGACCGTATGGAAAAATTTATGATCACTCATAATTTGCCGCTGTCGGAAATTGAAAGTGCTTTTGAGCTGGCGAAAGACAGCAAGGCTTCTATTAAAGTAATTGTCCGGGGTCAGGATTGAGTCAGTATAAAAATCCGTATCCAACCGTTGATGTTATCATCGAAATGGATGATAAGATAATAATGATTAAGAGAAAAAACCCACCTGTTGGATTAGCCTTTCCAGGAGGATTTGTTGATGCGGGCGAACTGCTTGAAATGGCGGCAATCCGCGAAGCTAAAGAAGAGACCGGTCTGGAAATCAACTTGATTGACTTACTCTATGTTTATTCTCATCCAGCCAGAGATCCTAGACATCATACACTCTCAGTAACATTTATAGCAAGTGCAAAGGGAAATCCCTCTGCCGGAGACGATGCAAATGAGTGCCTGGTTGTGGATCCTCGTAATCTTCCAGAAGATCCAGTATTTGACCATGTGAGAATTCTTGAAGACTATTTGCACTACAAAGCGACCGGTAAAAAACCAACTCCTTCCGATATCCTCGGAAGACTCCCATCCTACTGACATATAAAAAAAGCTGGATTTTCCTGGCCTTTTTGAGCTAGACTCTACATTGGTACAGGTATGAAAAAAATTGATCGCCTTGGTTCACTCTTCATAACGTTTCTCAATAACCCCGCGGGGATATCCTTTTCCAGAATACGCGATAGTATCCCATCTGCATATGAAGGAGATCCCCAGACTTCAAGAAGAAAATTTGAAAGAGATAAGGAGGAGTTAAAGGCGATTGGTATGGAGCTTGCGTATTATCCTCCTGGATCAATTCTTCCCTCCGGACGCGAAGCCACTGATCATATATACGTTCCGGGAGAGGATGTGGAACTGCTCCCTGACATTGATCTGACACGTGATGAGGCTGCACTCCTGGCTGCATCTCTTTTTGAAAGCATTAACAGATACACAACAACAGATCCTGATAGAGCCCGGCTGTTACAAAATGCAGCTTCACGAATGTTGTATAAAAATCCGACGGCAATACAGTTCAATCTTGTGGAGAGTACAGGACAGATCCCCGCCACCGGAAGTGATAACTCAACTCAGGATTCATCTTCCCTGTTTGTTATTACGGAATCTGTTAGAAAACGAAATATTGTATCATTTGAATACCCGTCAGCTGACCTGACTTATACCGAACGACTAGTAAAAGGCCGAGGATTGATTACTCATAGAGGGAGATGGTGTCTTGTGGGAGAAGATTCCGAAAAAAATGCCATCCGCTATTTCTATGTTGATAAAATAAAAAATCCGGTTTTGCAGGATGACACATTTCCCGCAGATCCCGATTTTAAACTGAGTCATCATTCGCTTCATCCCCTGGCGTTGCACAAGGAAGAGAAGCAATTGGTAAATGTGGTGATAAGCGAACAAAGTGAAGAGATTTTTCACGAGTTTATCACGGGTGCCCCCTCAGGTATTTGCAGAGAGGCAGGTAACAATGAATACAGGATTCATACGACCAATCCAGAAGCACTGTTTATCTGGATTCTCATACACCCCGGATCAATCGAAAAAATTGGCCCCGCCATCATTCATGATAGATTCGTCACGTATCACAGGGAACTGATCTCCATGTACAGCAAAGCCATTTCCGGAAAGGCACAACAATGAAAAAAAAACATGCGAAAGACAAAGTAAGGGAGATGTTGTCACTCATACCCCTTCTTTATGCAAACCAGGGAATCAGCCTGGATAATGTGCTGCCTCTATCTCCCTATGAAACGAAAAGGGATTTAACAGCGGCTCTTGAACACATAATGATGTTCGGAAAACCTCCCTTCACCCCCTCCGATTTCATCGAGATTTTTATTGATGAAGAACAGAAGGTATTTCTGAATTTCCCTCAGGGAATGGAACGTCCTCTGGCCTTAAAAGAAGAGGAAGCCAGAGTTCTTCGAGAGGTCCTGACAAAGTATGCAGAAGAGTCTTCCGGTAAATCAGGAGATATTTACCCTTCCCTGTTAAAGAAAATCAGCAATATTCCGGTGGATACAGATAGTACGACTCCATTCGATGCAAGAAATCGCATTATTCAGGAAGCCATTGACGAAGAATTTCAGATAGAATTTCAATATCGCTCAATAAGTTCTCGCGATACAATTATACGCAGAGTTGACCCATGGGCACTATTATATCATGGGGGGGCAGCCTATTTGATTGGTTACTGTCACCTGCGAGAAGCACCTCGCTATTTTCACCTTGAGAGAATGGAAGATATTGAAATTCTGGATTTGGAGAGAATTTCAACTATTCCTGATAACCTGAATGATCTCATTGAGAATTCTCCCATTTTTAAAAAAAATCCCGGCGGTATTCAGGTGGAAGCGGCTTTTCGCTATGATACAATCCGTACTGCCGGTTCTTATTTTACTATTGAAAATAGTGAACCTTACCGGAATCCCGGCAGTGAGGATCAATGGTTCAAGTCTCAATTCAGGGTTCCTGATATCATCTGGTTTCGATTGATTATGAGATCGTTTGGCAATGGAGCTGTTATAATTGGTCCCGAACATCTTGTAGAATCGGCAATCCAGGAATTGAAGGAAATTCCGATTCCTGGAAACCTGGAATGAACGGATTTGTACAATTTTGTATTTATTTTGTTACAGGATACAATTCAGATCAAAATTGTTATCAACTTATAAGAAAAAACGCCGTCAAAGTAATGTGTCGTAATATTTGAAAACAGAGCTGATTGTAAAAATATAATCTGATCTACACAAATTGTATATTGTTTGCAAAACGAAAATAAATCTCACTGTTATTAAAATATTTCGAATTGATTTCAATTTAAAACAATCGGAAAATTAGAAATACTAAATTTCGTTAAACAGAAAGGATTAACGTATACTAAAATCGTTGAAAATTCGTCATTTATGTAATTTTCAACTTGATTTCTATCGCAATTTACGATACAGGTTTGAATAACAGTCTTACGGAAGCAGGAGTACATATCATGTCGCTTATCAATTGGGATGACAGCTATAGTGTCCATATTAAAAAAATCGACGAACAGCATAAGGGTCTGGTTAAGCTGGTCAACGAATTGCACGATGCCATGAGCCAGGGAGCCGCCAACGACGTACTCAACAAAGTATTAAATTCTTTGGTGGATTACACAATCATTCACTTCAATACAGAAGAAGAATTACTCAAAACTTATAATTATCCTGATCACCAGACTCATAAAGCTGAGCATGACAAACTGACCGAACAGGTTAAGGATTTCCAGGTCAAGTTCCAGGAGGGCAAGAGTACCATTACTTATGAACTCATGGACTTCCTCAGCGATTGGTTAATAAATCACATTCTTGATTCGGACAAGAAATATGTTTCCTATCTCACTTCACGTGGTGTGAGCTAATCTCATTCCCACCCCCTATCTCAACAGGGGGCTGGGAGTCAATTCTATGCTCCTGTATTACTGTTTACCGAAATAAAATTCTTAAAATAGAGATCAATGCAGGGTGAGACATACTGCATAACAATTTACTATCTGATCAGATAAAACCGTTATGATATTGTTTACCCGCGCAGCTTAATTTATGACATTGAGTGTTTTGAATATCCAATTATCAGACTGATCCGGATATTACTGTAAATATAATTCCATCGAGAAATAAGAATCTGCTAACACCATGCATTGAATACATACAACTATAAATGGTTGGTGAGTATAAAAATTTATACAAAGTCTTACTGATGACCGATAATATAGTGGTGGACACAGGCAAGTTTCTTTCGGTATGATTGTGGCTGCACCCCGGTTAAAGATGAGTGAGTGTAAAAATAATTTCCACCTGTTACGGTGTGTGTTTGCCGTTATTGTCAACAATGGCTCGGCCAACGGGAATGCGTGAATGCTGCGAAACCTAAAAATTAGATACAAAGTTCTTTTACTGGTCAGCCTTCCAATGATCACTTTGATCGCTTTTGCCACTCATGAAGTAGTTCAAAAGTTGAAGGTGACTCATGAAATGCAGTCGATGCTTCAGCTGTCTGATCTTACCGTGATTACAAGTACTCTAATTGACGAGCTTCAAAAAGAGCGTGGACTCTCGGCAGGTTTTCTCGGGAGCTCCGGAAAAACGTACAAAAATGAATTGAAGGAACAACGTAAGGTTGTTGATCATCAGCTCAAAATTCTTGAAGAGTTTATGTCTGATTTCGACAGTGATAAATTCGGTCCTGACTTTACAAGTTTACTGAAGGGATCCATCACAAATTTTCAGATAATGAAGAATCGCCGCCAGGCCGTCGATTCTTTGAAAATATCTGTTGATGAGGTTTTGAATTACTATACATACATCATCGATCCTCTTTTATATCTGGAAACATTTATTGCTCGATTGAGTTCCGATCCGGATATTACGCGCAGACTGATAGCATACTCCAACTTCGCACTGGCTAAAGAGAAAGCAGAAATCGAACGTGCCATTTTGAATAATACGTTTGCCAGTGATACATTTGCCGATGGAATGTATGAAAAATTTAACACTCTTGTAACCGAACAGGAGACATACATAAACGTATTTCTGAACCTTTCCTCTCAAGAACACATAAGTTACTACAGATCTAAAGTCCGCGGTCAGTATGTGGAAGAAATAAATCGCATGCGCAGCAAAACCAGAAAGAATGCATTCAATGGCAAATTTGGAGTTGATCCCATCTACTGGTGGAATATGGCAACCGGCCGCCTCTATCTTTTGAAGCAGGTAGAAGACAGGCTTTCAGATGATCTCAACACGTATGCAAAAGAAGTAAGGATGCAGGCCCAGCTTATATTCTATTTTTATCTGGGAATGCACATTATAGGATTCGGTTTAACAATTATCGTATTACTTATTGTAGTAAGGACTATTACGCGTCCGATTTACAGAACGGTGGAACAGATTGAAGGTGTAACCCGGGGTGATCTTACCCTCCGTGTTGAAACCGACGCCAATGATGAAATGGGATTACTTAATAGAAGGATGAACAGCTTTCTCGATAACCTTCTAAAGATTATTACGAATATTCATGATTCCGCTGAAGATATAACCAGCACTTCTACAATTGTATCATGGTCCGCCAGTAAATTTTCCGAAACATCTGAAAATCAGGCAAAGGCAGCTCACGAATCATCGCAGGCGGTTCTCGGACTCTCCGATACGATCGGGAACGTTGCAGATGCAGTTAACAAACAGGCTACAAATGTTACAGAAATGAACAAGCACCTGGAACCCCTGGTAGCCTCGGTTACGGTTATCAAAATGTCATTACTGCAACTTGCCAATCTTGCAAAAGATGCTGCCAAAAAAGCACGATCAGGCGAAGAGATTGTTTTCAGCGCTACTTCAGCCATGGATGATATTAGAAACTCATCCAGCCAGATCTCTGAAATTATCCATTTGATTACTGAAATTTCCGATAGAACAAACCTTCTGGCTTTGAATGCCGCCATTGAAGCGGCTCGTGCCGGAGAAGCCGGGCGAGGTTTTACCGTTGTCGCTGAAGAGATCACAAAACTGGCGGAAAGAACTGTTGTAAGTATTACGGATATCAAACGTTTGATTGAGATGACCAATGATGCTGTTGAGCATGGCCATGAACAGTTTCAGAGTGCAACCAACATCCTCCATGAGATTATTGAGGGTGTGAATGGAATTGACCACTCTGTTGAGAAGTTCAAAGGTATAATAATGGATCAGACCAAAAATGTTGTATCTATTGCCAATGGGGTTGATAATATTACTAAACTGGCCAGAGAAATCGATAAGGTCACTGATAATCAAAAACAGACAATGACTGAAATCACATCGGCGGTTACGAATATTACCGAAGAGACAGAGTCTATATCTACGTCCGCAAAAGCTCTTGTTGAACCGGCAACACAAATGGAAGGCATTGCCGAAAATCTTCGAAAACTGGTAGATCAGTTCATTATAAAAGAGGATTCGCCTCGGGCTTAGTGCTGACAGTATTTCCAGCCTGAAAAATACTGCCTCATGGGAAAAAAAATCGAGAAAGTTGCCATAATCCATGATTGGCTCACCGGTATGAGGGGCGGCGAAGCCGTTCTTGAAGCGTTGCTTGATATCTACCCGGATGCCGATCTCTACACTCTTTTGCACAATGAGGGATCGGTAAGTTTCAAGGTTGAAAATCGAAAGATATTCACATCATTTATTAACAGACTTCCCTTCAAAAAAAACAAATACCGTCACTATTTACCACTCTTTCCTGTAGCCATTGAAACCTTTGATTTTCATGGTTACGACCTGGTAATATCCAGTTCCCATTGTGTTGCACGCGGAGTTATTGTTCCTCCGGGAACTCCTCATGTTAGTTTTGTGCACAGCCCGATGAGGTATGTCTGGGATATGTATCAGGACTACTTTCCTCCCAGGGGATTTGCCAATCGATTCATAATTCCCTACTTTGCAACTTTGCTTAGAATCTGGGATGTGGCAGCAGCTCACAGAGTGGATCGATATGTTTCAAACAGCAAATTTGTAGCCAGCCGCATTGAGAGGTTTTATGGGAAAAAAGCGAATGTAGTACATCCTCCCTGTCTATCTGATGATCATAAGGTTACATCGGATATGCTCAGTGATAGAGAAGATTTCTATCTAATGTTTGGAGCTCTCGTTCCATATAAAAAAGCTGATATCGCAGTTAAAGCCTTTGCAAAGAGTGATAAAAAACTGATAATCGCAGGCAAGGGGCCGGAACTTGAAAAACTGAAAAGTATAGCGACGCCCAATGTAACCTTGGTGGGAGCTGTGAACGATGATACGGCAGAAGATCTTTTGAGACGAGCCCGGGGTCTGCTTTTTCCGGGACTGGAAGATTTCGGTATCGTTCCCGTGGAGGCACAGGCATACGGATGTCCGGTTATCGCATACGGGGCGGGTGGTGCGCTGGAGACAGTGATTGATGGAAAGACCGGACTTTTTTTCAGTGAACAGTCAGAAGAATCTCTTCTGGATGCGATACAGAAGTCAGAATCCATAAAATGGAAAGCAGCTGATTTTCAGAAAAGTATTTCGCGATTTACTTATGAAAAGTTTATTAACGGAATGAAAAAAGAGATCGCGCTGGTTGTTAAATAATATCCGGTCTCAATTCTTGGAATTGCGATTTTTAAGAAGAATCCAGTCAAGAGATAAGAGCATAATCGTAACACACCCCAGAATTATAAAACTCTCCAGTGGTATTATAATAAAAAATCCACCGAGAAATCCGAGCAATCCCCCCAGATATTGAATAAATTTCAACTGATCAGAAGAACTTCGCAGTAAAAGCTTTTCAAGCCTTCTATCATCAAAATTTTCCAGATTATCCTTAATCAATGAGTGGATATCTGCATGCTTGATCCAGTAGACAGCAGCCCGGATCAAATGCTCCTCCAGTTCGGGAAGCCATTGCTCCAGCTTTTCAGGAAGTCCATCCATAATACGATGAAGGGCTTCGTCCTGCGAACTGAAATGCATTGGAATTCCGGATATAAATTCGCGCAATTTTTTCTCCACACCTTTTTCGCCTCTAAGCAGGCGATAGAGGCTCAGAGCCTTCCCTTCCGCACCGCTGATTTTTGATGTATCAATTCGCATGAGTCTATCAACAATCATATCAATAATTATCGGATCTCCGAGAATCCGGTTCGCATAAAATCGGATTACATCCACAAGATCATCACGGAACTCCAGATTTCTGGTTAATTCCTGTAACCTGCCGGACAGTCGTATAATCTGTTCTTTTGCCATGGCAGAGTTCTTGAATTTATCAATAAGCATATCTTCATTTATGATCTCCTCACGAATCCCATCAACAAGCGATTGAATTATCTTCTCCCTGTTGGCACCAATAAGACCCTGCCCGAGTACGGGTCTTGGATGAACGGGATGAAAGAGCATTTTAACAGCCAGCCAGTTCGTAAAATATCCGATCAATCCGGCAACAGATATGGTTCGAATCAGTTGTAGTAAAGAGATGGGATCACCGGACCAATTATGAAAATCTCTGTCCGTTGAAATCAGGAATGTAGATACAAGTCCGAAAAAAAATAGCAGGGGCAGGATGCGAAGAATAGTTACAGGTATGATAAGACGTGGACCTTTCGAGTAAAACGGCGCCACCGCATCAATCGTTTCGGACTGTTTCTCAGAATTTTCGGTAAAGTGAAATAACCATTTATCGAGAAAATATCCTGCAACACTTCCGGGATTACGAGTCAGCTCGTTTTTTTCCTTCATGGCAGGCCTCCCAATACAGGTGTAACATTAAAGAATGTATCGGCTCAAATCCCGGTCTTCCACAATTCCTGTGAGCCTCTGCTGTACAAAGGGGCGATCAACCGAAATATTTTTCTGCTCCGGAGGAAGATCAGGAGCTTCAAAGGAGAGGTCATCCAGAAGTTTCTCCATAATTGTATGAAGTCTTCGAGCACCGATATTTTCAGTCTCTTCGTTTACCTGAAATGCAATTTTTGCCAGTTCATCCAGAGCATCATCTTTGAAGTCCAGAGTAACACCTTCCGTTAAGAGAAGAGCTTGAGCCTGCTTGGTTAGAGAGTTCCGGGGTCCCGTAAGAATTTTTCTAAAATCATCCTGTGTAAGCTTTTCCAGCTCAACACGAATCGGGAAACGCCCTTGCAGTTCAGGGATCAGATCGGATGGTTTTGACATGTGAAAGGCACCTGCCGCGATAAACAATATGTGATCCGTTTTTACAGGCCCCTGTCTGGTTGTAACGGTCGCACCTTCCACTATGGGAAGAAGATCACGCTGAACACCTTCGCGGGAAACATCCGGACCACCCTGACCTCCGCCGGACGATCCTTTTCCACAGACCTTGTCCAGCTCATCAATAAAAATAATTCCCATTTGTTCGGCACGGCGGACAGCTTCCATCTGCACACGATCGTGATCTACAAGGCGGTCCAGCTCTTCTTCAAGAAGTATCTTGCGAGCCTCTTCAACCGTTACCTTTCTTTTGCGAGAGCGTTTTGGCATCAGGTCACCCAGCATATTTTGAACCTGCATGTCGATGTCTTCCATATTCTGACCGGAAAGAACCTGGACCATTGGAGACGTATGGGCAGCCGTTTCTATCTCCACTTCACGTTGTTCCAGTTCACCATTCAGAAGTTTCTCTCGCATCATATCGCGCACACGAGCAGCTCGATCCTGCTCCTCTGTTTTTTGCCCTGAGTCTTCCTGCCCATCAGCATTTTCCTGCATTCCCATATGCGATTGCAGCCCGGTTTGAGACATACCGACCATTGAATTCATAAAACTCACAGGATCAGGAGCAGCAGGAGTCTGGGTCTTTTTACTGGATGGTAGAATTAGATCCAGAATTCTCTCTTCAACGTTTTTCTCGGCTGTTTGCTGCACATCTTTGCGATACTCCTTCTGTACAATATTGATAGAGTTGCTTACAAGATCTCGAACCATCGATTCAACATCGCGGCCAACATAACCTACTTCTGTATACTTTGTCGCTTCCACTTTTACAAAAGGAGCTCCAGTCAGTCTTGATAGACGTCTTGCAATCTCGGTTTTACCACAGCCGGTGGGGCCAATCATAATAATGTTTTTGGGATAAATTTCATCACGAATTTCACCTTCAACCAGGCGCCTTCGAGTGCGATTTCTCACTGCTATGGCAACGGACTTTTTCGCTTCATTCTGGCCGACTATATATCGGTCCAGTTCCTGCACAATCTGACGAGGAGTCATCTCATCCATATTAATCGTTGTTTCTAATTCGTTGGACTTTGTTTCATTGGAAGAGTTCTGGTTCATGATGATACCTGGTAATCAATAAATTGTAATAACCTTTTCTTAGTTTTTCGATCGTTCGAGTCGGGAAATCCGAGTCTGTCTGCGCCACATGGGAAACCATGAAGATCAGGCTTCCTGGACTTCTTCAATGGTCAGGTTCTGATTTGTATAAATACATATTTCACCGGCAATATTCAACGATTGTTCCACAATATCACGGGCATCCAGGTCGGTCTTTCGATAAAGAGCCCTGGCTGCAGAAAGCGCATAGTTACCACCGGATCCTATAGCAACAATACCATCATCGGGAGAGATAACATCCCCGGTTCCGGATATCAAAAATACAGACTCTTTATCGGCAGTGATCATCATAGCCTCCAGTCGCCGGAGGATACGGTCTGTTCTCCATTCACGTGCCATTTCCACAGCAGCTCTGCTGAGATTTTTCTGGTATTGCTGAACCTTTTTCTCAAACAGCTCCATAAGAGTAAAGGCATCTGCAGTTGCGCCGGCAAAGCCTACAATCACGGATCCATCAGCAATTTTTCTAACCTTTTTGGCTCCAGACTTCATAACAGTAGGGCCCATACTGACCTGCCCATCGCCGCCAATTACAGTTCTGCCATTTCGCTGAACACAAAGAATAGTTGTAGATCTAAATTCCGGATACACAATGACCTGCCTTGGTAATCATATAAGCTGAAAAACGGCCCACTGAATGCAAATCTTCCAGGGGAGCCGATCATCGCCTTTGCACCTCCAGTTTTTTGGCTCCGGGCATGGAATCAACCAGTATTTTTCTAGCTGCTGGAGGACCTTCGGCCATGGGGATGACAGAGCCGGTGAATATCTCGGAGTCTATCTTTACTGACTGCTGTATAAATCTGGGTTGTGGAAAGACTTGCATGACCCAGCATTTCCTGTACAGCACGAATATCTGCACCGCTGTTTAGTAGATCTGTGGCAAAAGAGTGCCTGAGTTTATGCGGACTGAGTTTCTTTTTTAATCCCAGCTCTTTTTTTAGACTTTCCATTCGATATCGCACTCCTCTGTCATTTAACGGCCCTCCCCTGTGGTTCACAAAAAGAGCATCCGTTTTAGGTTTCAGAGCGTATCTTACATCAAGATACTTTCGTATAGCAGATACTGAGGAAGGTCCAAGAAAAACAATTCTATCCTTGCCTCCCTTACCGGTAATTTTCATTCCCCCGGAGGCATCCGGCATAAGGGAGTCCACCTTCAATGATAAAAGTTCACCAATTCGCATCCCTGAAGAGTAGAGAGTCTCGTATATGGCAATGTCCCTTAAATGAAGCGGCTGATTTACTTTTTTGTTTCCATCAGAATTTATTCCATTCTCAAGAACGGTTTCCATTTCATCGGGTTGGATAACAGTCGGTAGAGATTTATAAAATCGTGGAGTGGGAATATCCTTTGCCGGATTAACCTCTATTATCTCATTTCGAATCAACAATCGATAGAAGTTTCGAATAGAGGCCAGCTTTCTTGCCTGAGTGCGTGCACTTATAATCCTGTGACTGCCGCTTTTTCCGGTCACACTTCGCTGATCCTGCTTTCTGCCGGTCATACTTGAGCCCGTTCTCTCACTGAAATATGCTCTCAGTTCTCTGGCACCGCAATTTAGATATGGATATTCTTTTCGTTCCATAAAAACGAGATATTCAAATACATCGCGTAAGTAAGCCTTGAGAGTATGTGACGATGCCCCTTTCTCAACCAATAGAAAATCATGAAACATTTCAAGATGATCGGCGGCTTCTTTTCCAACAGGAAGAGTAAATGAAGAAGAATCATTTCCAGGTCTGATAAAAGCAATGAAATCGTACATGTTTTCCAGGGAACCTCTCTACCATATTATCGTCTTTATTGACATATTCCTGCACATTTCAATGAGTATTTAACTGGACGACACAGATAGTTTCTCACAGAGTTTGCCGGAGGACATTATGCTGGAAACTGTTGGTAGCGATAAGATTCAATATTTAAAAGATGAATTGAAGAGGTTTATTGAAGCCTACACAGGAGCGAAATTGATCGGAGCTGACGACGGTCAGTTGAACATGCATATTTTGCATATTAAGAATTCCAAAAATTCAAAAATAAAGGAAAAAATGATCAATTACAAATTGCTTCGAGTCCAGGAGAGACTTCTGGGAGGGAAATCTGTAATCGCCATTAAAGATTATTATATATGCGAGTTTTTAATAGAAGAGCTGAAGGGATATGTATTCTCTTTACTAAAGTAATAATAGCTGTTGGATCACCATCACAATATTGAGTGAACAGATCACAAACGCAGTCACTTGTTGTTGAAGTAACATCCTGGAAACTGCAATAAAAAATTTATGATGAATATTCGCAATTCCTCTCCTGCAGGATCATACATTAAGATTCTGCAGGGTTTTCATGGTTATTTAGGACCAGACGTATCACGTTATTGCACAATCATGATTATTCGCGAAAGCTAATGTATGCAAAAAGGTCCTTCACCAATTGGTGTGAGTTTCTTGATTATTTCTGTAGCAAAACAAAATGTTGCCCTTCAATATGTACTGGTCTATATTTGGAGTCTCCTGGTTAGCACTCTGCACCTTGAGTCGATTAAAATGGAGCAAAATGTCAAAGGATTCCACACCCTCTTCACAGAAATTGGATTAGTTCCACCATTTCCTGGAGAGATGACACCCATATCAACAAGCATCAGAAAAACAAAAATATAACAACGGGAAAAACCAGTGGCATTCGAAATGGCTGAAAGACGAGCCCAATCCCTCTCTTCAGG
>JBNKQE010000033.1:0-23101 GCA_050295715.1 Leptospirales bacterium | reverse complement strand
GCCCGTAACGAGCGAATCAATACGCGTATGCAAGGGTTGATAAACAACATATCTGTATTCTTCCCAGCTATGGGGATGCTGATAAAATCCTATGTATCTAAAAAAGATTGCAAGTAATATTAGAATTAAATATATAAATATTCTTTTCTTTGTATCCTGTCTGTAGATAAACAGACCGACAAGAGGAGGCAGAATCAAATAAAACTGTTCCTCAATCGCAAGAGACCAAGTATGGATATTGAATGTGGGAAGATAGTTACCAAGATAAAATAAATCTACAAGCAAACCTTTTCTCAATACGTAAGGAAGTCCTTCCTGCCGGATCGTATCATTATTAGCCGCACTGGTCATATAGAAAATCAGTCCAGCAACCAACAAATAGAGATAGTAGGATGGAAAAATACGCAGAGCTCTTTTTTTAAAAAAGTTCACGTAATCGATTTTGTTTGAGGCCTTCCAGTTTCTCATTAATTCTCCCGAAATGAGAAAGCCGCTCAATATAAAAAAAAGGGTCACTCCTGACCGGAAATTTTCTAGAATCGTGCCCCATATCGGTGAATAATGGGGCATTCTTTCCTTCAAATTGGCAAGGTGATGTAGCAGTACAAGAATAATTGCAATCGCTCGAAGACCATTTAACGAGGTAATTTCATAATCTCTGGTTTTTGTAACAGCATGGAATGCTTTTCTAAACATGGATGACCTCATCTAAACAAGACATTCCGAATTTATCGATTGCATGGAATTAATGCAATCCTAAAATAAAAGCCGGGCTAAAAATACAAAAGGGACAATTCGGAAATGGTTGCAAAATGTAGTTTGGAAGGAGGTCATGCATGAAGCAAGAACTAATCTTGATAAGATCAAAGTCTAACAAATCAGAGGAGACAATCAAACGTTATGCACACAGGGAGATCCTTAAATGAACAATTCTGAATCAAGATTAAATGATGTTTTTTTCTATGGACTATACATGAACCCGACGTTATACGCAAAATGAGGAATGACATGCAGAACCTGCTCATCATCAGTTGCGACGACCTCTTTACTCCGACTGAAATATTACTACAGGACATCGGGGCCTGGATAAAGGAGATGGAGCGCCGGGTAATCCGAGACTATGGCAACCCGTTTTACCGGTCCTGAAAATCTTTTCCGGTATTTCCCATGAATAGCTCCTGTCTTTATAAAAAAAAGAAGAAACATGCAACCGGATTCTCAAACATCTATCGTTGGTGTGAAGGCACGGGAAAGCAGTCTATTCTCCAGAAACTGCGGAGTGTATTTCATCAAACGATAAAACACCTTCTTTGTAAAAAAATGATTGGAATGAGCCATCCGACCCAGCTGCCAGGACTGGCCCACTATGAATTCTATCCTTTTCTTTCGCATTTTTTCATATTTTTGGAATGCATCTTCAGGCTTCATTTGCTTTAACAGTTGTGCTACCAGATAACCGCTCTCCATTGCCTGAGCTGCCCCCTGGCCCATATTGGGTGTGGTGGCGTGGCCTGCATCTCCCACAAGGGCCACACGGCTAAAGGCCAGGGGGCGAAACGGTTTTATATCTTTAAGATCACTCTGAATAATCTGATTGGGATCTGTCCCCTGTAAAATCGTTCGGACGATTTCGGGACCGCCAGTAAATTCGGATAAAAGATAATCCTTTGGATTTTGAATCTTCATAGAATCACCATCGGTATTATGTTCTACAGCAAAAAAATAGACCAGATTTCCATCCACTCCGGCAAAGCCAAAGCGTCGTTTTCCCATCCAGATTTCTGTAGTCCGGGAAAAGTCGGACGGGGAAATGGAGGCACTGGAAAGACCGTACCAGCATACCTGATTGGAATCCCTCAGGGGAACGTCCGGATTTACAATTCCGCGGACCCTGGAGTGAAGACCATCCGCTCCAATCAGGGCATCAAAATGTTCAGAAGTTCCGTCTTCAAATGAAGCCACAACGCTTCCATTTATTTGTTTAAGATTTATTAGCTTTTTACCGGTGTGTCGCCTCTTGCTTTCAATGTTTTTCACAAGAAGATCGTGGAGGGTCTGTCTTCGAACAGCATGAATGGCATGGCCGTGGTTTGCCTTTACGATTGACATGTCCACGTTGTTTATGACAGATCCATTTCCCAGTTCTATTTGAACCTGACTCATCTCATTGCTATTTTCTTTGAATACACCTGCAATACCCAGGCGCTCCATGACTTTGATTGAATTGGGAGACATCCAGATTCCTGCCCCGGCTGCACGCCAGCCGTCCGACGCCTCGTAAAGATGAACATCGATCTCATTTTGTTGTAGCGCAAGAGCGGTCGTAAGTCCGCCAATTCCACCACCGATTACTCCTATTTTCATCCGGATCCCTCCCTTATTTGTGCATTAGGTCTCTGGACCTAAATATTAGGTCATTTGACCATAAATTCTTGACCTGTCAAGTTCAATTGAAAAAAGGGAGACTGTATGGGACGAACCCGCGAGCGGATTCTGGGAAAGGCCAGGGAACTGTTTAATGACGATGGCTACGCACGGACGACTACACGTGATATTGCCCGGGCATGCGAAATCAGTCAGGGAAATTTAACCTACCATTTTCCTGCAAAAAACGACCTGGTGGTTTCCCTCTTTCATGAATTGAAAAGTGAATCGGACAGGTCGTTTGATTTAATGGGAAGCGGGGATTTTGGAGCCATTGAATTCAGGGAAATACTCTATATTACATTCAATCTGATATATAAATACAGGTTTCTATTTCTCGAATTTTCCGTTATCTTTAGAGAGATTCCCGAACTGGTAAAAGAGTATCAACTGTTAAATAAGATTCGCAGGGCTCAATTCAAGGAGTTGATAAACGTTCTTGTTGATACGAATCTGTTTGCTGTTACTCCGGACAAAAAGGATCGTGAATCTCTGTATGAACTTTTTAACACCTATATAAATTTCTGGTCTGTAGACGCACAGTTTAATTACAGGGGGGATTCCAGGACCGCTGCCAGATACTATGCTCAGGTTTTGCTGGATGCCCTTTCTCTATATATGACAGACCGGGGGAGAAGTTTATTCAAGGGATCATGAATCATACTTATGCGAAATACTATTGAATTATGCTGTCAGGGAAGTGGACTTAAATATATGACCGGTTCCATAATTCTTCATAGATGCGTATTCCGATATAAGTTCCCGGGGTTTGCACACCGCACTGCTTCTCTGCATTAAAGGTGTAACGGCAACGGGGGGAAATAGATGCAACGAGGCCAGTCTGTCGATGATGGATACCACGGTTGCTCTATCGATGGCTTGATTCTTCTTTCAAGTATTGATTCGATATTCAGTTCGTGAATGCGAATTTTAAAATAATTTCCTTGCATTCTGTAAAGCCGGATCAATAAGCGATCTGAAACAATCACATAGAATGGGTTTATAAAATTCCCTGCGGGAAAAAAGCCCATTTTCGAAAGGACTCACTCAAAAGAATTCCCGTTTTATATGTTTTATTCAACGATTCGATCCGGGAAACTGTATTGACGGTATCACCGATTACCGTATAATCCATCCGCTCGCGGGTACCGATGTTTCCCGCCACAACATTGCCGCTATGGAGCGTGATGCTTATGGAAACAGACTCCAATCCCTGTTTTTTTAGATTTTCATTAATGGAAGAAAGCCTGGACTGCATATCCATTGCGGCCCGAAGAGCCTTTTCTTCGGGGGGACCTGAAATATCGGTCAGTCTATCCCATCGACAATCTCTTTTCCCAGAAATCGTTTTAATTTTTCACGATTTTGAACCTTAACGAAAAGCCACTGGATATTGTTCGATACGGCAACCGTCAGTATTCCTGTTAATACAACAATAAGACTCATATAGAGTGTGGCAACTGGAGAAATAGAAGATTCCTGATGTATTAAAATATGCGAAGCTATCATCGCAAGGCCGGTGTTGTAGATAATGATTGATTTTCCATAACGCAGCACATTGATGAAAACGAGTGGCAAAAATATACTGATAAGAGAATGGATCGGCCTTGTAACAGGATCGAGAAAATGTTAGATTCTCAACCTGAATTGGCTTCTTGTAATCTGCTAACAGGTTTAAGATCGAAAAAGAGAATCCCTTATTTTTGTTCAAGGAAAGTACTCTGCATACAGAATAGCTGGAATCAAAATCAGAGATAAAATACCAGAGAAAAAGGTCTTTTAAAGCCCCCTATGAGAATAAAAAACTGATTATTGGAAGCATCGGACAATTCTGGAGTCGTGGAGACCCCATTAAATTTATGCTCATGGATTCACGTTTGAAGTCCATACCTGGCGTATTCCGGACCTCGAAACGACCGGGATCCAGAGGGTGTGCGGATCTTTTTTTCGAGGCTGGTTGCTGCTCGCTCCAGTATTCTCATTTTGATATCTCCCCCTACCGGCTCGAGCATCGGTCATGACCATATGTTGTGGGAGCAAAGCTTTCCGAATCGCGTCTGTCGTCCCAAACGTGATGGGTTGCCTTGGATCGACTTCAAAAGATTTCTCAAAAAAATTCCAGGAAGGTGTATCGGTAAGCATCCTCTGACGTCTACGGATTACAATGGATGATGATAAGATCTTGTGAGTGGAGTATTGTTCACGTCAGGAGAAGGCCGGATTGTTGTGGGAGGCGCTATTTCACTTTTACCGCTGACATTGTTTGGCGATTATTTGTTCGCCACTTGCCACATTTGCAAAGATCAATGTTTCATTAGAGATACGATAAAACTCGGTTTAAATACGATACTGCCTAATGTAAGTGAAAGCCTTCGAAATGCGCTATTGTATAAAATTTCCCGGAGATTGGTATCCCGGCATGGAGAAAAAAATGAAATCAAAGGATTGTTGTGGGTCAAGGAAAGAAGCTGTTTCAGCAGAACAGGAAAATGGTTGTTGCGGAAACGAATCGGAATCGAAGAGCCCTTTTTTTAATGTAGTCGTTGAAAAGGTTTCGGGAAATTGTAAAGCAGGGGAGGATTGGTCTGCCGACGCGATTGAAAAAAGCAAGATACCTGTGCTTTCCTGTGAAGGTCCCTGCGTAAAAGGAGAAATTGCAAGACGCGCTGCAGGTCTATTGTCGGGAAGAGACGATCGTTTTAAACGGGCATGCCATGGAGAAACCTTTTATGTGCCCCATTCTTCTATGGCGAAATGGGTCAAAGAGAGTTCTGCAGCAGTTATGATCGATGGATGTTTTCTCGCCTGTCATGGAAGAATTCTGGAGAACATGTTAGAACCGAGTAGAATCCTGCATATCAATGCCCATTCCATTCATAAAAAACATGGTGATGATTTTGCCATCGAAGAAGTGTCCGATACTGAATTGAATCAACTGGCAATGCAGGTTGTCGAGAATATTCGCGCAAAGATACCACGCGAATCGCATGAACACATGCATGTATGAATTTGCATAACCTGCCAATAACGAACGGATGAATGAGTATGAAAAAAAATGATCGATCAACGAACTATATTTTTTTATTGAATGCCAGCAATAACAGTCAATATGCAATGAAGTATACCGGGAATCAACTGGAAAAGATTCAGGTTCTACCCGACTGGAATACGAAAGGGGAAGAGCCCCAATTATCCTCAATGATTCCCGGAGAATCCGTGACGGCTTTTGATGAGCACTACTGGATAGAAACGGAGAATGGACAATCGATTCTGAAAGCGGAAGTTTATCAAATCTACATGGATTCTATTGGAAAACATAAAGTGCGTTTATCGGAAGTGAGTTTCCATATGGTTTTCGATCAGGATCATCGGGGGAGAAATTTCGTAGAATATAGAATCACAGGCGATTCGATTTCCGACCTTAAGAATTCAGGAATAGATCCGGATGTTCCCGAAACCTACAGACTGGATTTGCATTCGAATCAACCGGATAAGGAAAAAGGCGAGAATATCTTTATTTTTCCACCACACCACAAGGACGGAGCGGAACAACTGAAGGCAAAGGTGGGACTCGATATCATGTTTGGCAGTGACGGAGCAGGATGCACTTGCGGTGTTCCAGGAAAACTGGAAGAAAAGCTATCCCTGTCAGGATCGATTTCGCGCCCGGTCTCATCGCAAGGCGTATCGTATTCCGGAAAATATAAAATCAGCGATCAGGAAATAGATACTGTAATCGGCGAATTTACGAATGATTTGACCTGGCTTGCAAGAGAGGGGAAGCTCGATCCTGTCATCGGCCGTGAGAGAGAGACGGAACAGGCGATCAAAGCCCTCATGCGAAGGAAGCGATCCTGCATTGCTTTTACTGGGTCCGGTGGAGTGGGAAAAACTGCAATGTTCTCCGCGGTCGCGCTTGAACTTGTAAGAAATCAGTCTCTTCCCGCTTCACTTCTCAATTCACGGGTTCTCTCCCTTGACATACAGTCCATGGTTGCAGGTGCGAAGTATATGGGGGAATTCGAAAGTCGTATCAAACCCTTACTCGATGGCCTGGCAGAAAGGGAGGGTGTATTCAAAGGCCAGAAGATCATTCTTGCTGTAGATGAAATCCATGCCCAGCTCTCTACCGGAGCTGTGGAGAACAGTACCTATACCGGAAATCTCATGAAACCCTTCCTTTCATCAAGAGGAATCTCGGTGATGGGGGCAACAACTGCCGGGGAGTACCGCAGATACATTGAAACGGATTCGGCACTGGCCAGACGCTTTGAATCGGTACGAATCGATCCTCCCGATTCGAACACCACAAAATCAATCCTGTTGAAGCTCTGGCCCTTTATAAAACAGCACAACGATATACATGAGGATTTTTCGGAAGACGATATGAATTACGTAATATCAATGACGGATCGCTATTCTCCGCAGCAGGTTCAGCCGGATAAGGCAGAGGCTGCTTTGAATATGGCGGCTGCCAGTGCAGAATACCGTGGGAGCAGACAAATTGAAAGAGAGGATATTATTATCGCAGTCGCACAGATGTCCGGTCTTTCCGTTGAATTCCTGAACAAATCAGAGGACGAAAAAATTCTTGCACTCGAAGAGAAACTTGCCGGTGAAGTCCTCGGACAACCGGAAATCATGCGAATTGTTGACGGGATTATCGGGTCAAAGTCCGGGTTGACGGACGAGGCGCAGCCCCTCGGATGCTTTGTGCTGCAGGGTCCTACCGGTACGGGTAAAACCGAAACAGCGAGGGCAATTGCCCGTCATCTCTTCGGTTCCGACGATACCCTTATTCGAATTGACATGTCTCAGTTTCGGGAACCTCATACGGTATCACGCCTGATCGGTGCGCCTCCCGGTTATCTCGGTTTTGATACAATGGAACCCGCTTTGACTGAAAGGGTTCGTCAGAAACCATATGCGGTTGTTCTTCTCGATGAAGTGGAAAAGGCACATCCCGATGTTTTTAATGTTCTCCTGCCGGTATTGAACGACGGAAAAATGAAAGACAATCAGGGGAGAACAGCCCTGTTCAATAACGTGCTCTTTATTATTACAACCAATCTTGGAGCTGAAGCGGCGCTTGATCTATTGCAGATAGAGAGTGGTATAGGGCAGATCACTGATAGTAAAATTAATACGGATGAAATAATCGATGAGCTGAAGAATATCTACGATCAGGCACGGCGTGAGTTTTTCAGCCCCGAAATGATCAACCGGATCTCGGAACTGGGAGGATTTATTACATTTCGACCTTTGAACAGGGAAATTGTAAAGGAACTGGCAATACGAGAAATTAAGAAAATAAACCATAGATTATGCAGCTCTTCCGGCGCCAATCTCAAGGGAATGGAGATATCGCTTACGGAAGAAGCTCTTGAACAGATTGTAGACAGAGGATACAGTCCGGCAATGGGTGCAAGACCTTTGCGCGGGGTGATACGCGAAAAAATATCAAATCCTCTGGGTAAGTGGATCATGCGAAACCGGAAAGAAATAGAAGATTTTTTGCAATGGAATGATTCGGCTTTCCTGGAAATTGAGGATATGGATCATCTCAATCCGCGGCTTCTCAATAGGGTGGATCTGAGAAACCGGACGGTTGTTTCCACCGCCGGGGCATAACCTGTTATACAAAAGCACGGGTACTGACATGAAAATTCCTTTGAGAAACGATATACGCAGTCCAAAACGAAAATAAAAGAGTTTCTGGATGCACCGGAGAAACGCATACTATTGATAACTGGCGAAAATGGAATCGGGAAAACCTACCAGGTTGAAAAGATTTCAAAAGAGGCCGGGTATACGCGATTTGATTTCCGAAATACAACAGGATCTAACGAAGCAAAAAAATCACTCATTGATCTTTGCCGGAGATTCTGGATATGTGGATCAGTCCGGAACCTGAAAATATGATTCGCTTGCTTGAATTGGAAATGGATTCGATCATTCAAGCCTTCAATCAAAAACAACCGGGTCTGGCTATTGATGCAGAAGATGGGTACAGGGCAGTTGCATTTTATCGGAAAATATTTGATGAGTGCAATACGAAAGATAAAATTCATATACTATATATGGTGAGCATCTTTCATTCATTTGAGATGTTGCGAACACTTACTTTAAAACTGTATAATTATGAAGAGAAGAAACAGGCGGTTCTTCTGAGTTTTACGGAAGTTCTGGGAAATGTTTCCGGAGTTTACCTGAATTCCTATTCGTGATGGGCAGGGAAACCTTATACGTCACGCAAGGGTCTATGTTTTTAATATATAAAAATGATTTTACTTGCAACAAATTCAGCGACAGAATAAGGTGTGTCTTTTATGAATTCCGATTCATTTGAGAGCCTGTATAAAAATTTTTATCTAAAAATTCGGCGATATCTGGATCGATTGGTCGGCCCGGACAGTGCGGCAGATCTCACTCAGGAAGTGTTTCTGCGGGCATACAAGAATTTTGAATCGTTTGAAGGGCGATCGTCAATTTCCACATGGTTGTATCGGATTGCAAGCAATGCCGCAACGGATTTATACCGCAATGCGTCAGAGCGAAACCGGCGTAGCGAATCTTCAATCTTCACCGAGGATGAACGAATATGGATCTCTTCATTATTGAGTCAGAATGCTGGTTCTTCTATCGATGAGGAGATGCTGGAATGCGTCCGGGAATTTGTTGATTCATTACCCGAAAACTATCGGACCGCATTTGTTCTGCATGAACTGGAAGGCTACTCCAACGTGGAAGTTGCCGAAATCTTGAATGTTACAATTCCCACTGCGAAGATACGAATCCACAGAGGCAAAGTAAGGTTGAAAAAGAAGATGGAAAACGGTTGTTGCCTCTATTACGATGAGGAAAACCGGATTGCCTGCAGCCGGAAGAACAATTCAACCATATAGGCCCGGATAGAGTTTCCGCGCTGGTCATCTGTTCTGCGATATAATGGGTTATCCCGCGGGAGATTGTATCGGTTCCGGGCAATCAGTATAATTATGCGACTGTGCAGGAGTCAATAAAATGAAATATCTTACACACACACTATTATTACTTCTAATTCCGTTTTATCAGGTTTTCGGTAAACCAACCGAAAAAACTGCGCTAGAAATTAAAGCTATCAAACAATTTGATTCTTATTCCCCCAGGATAGAATTAACTAAAGGAAAAATATTATATAGAAAGACGATTATAAAAGATCTAAATAATGATGGTTTCGAAGATGTAATTATTCAATTCGGCACAGACGGCAATTCTGGTGGTAACATAGCAATTATTGTTGAAGCGGCAATTTATATTAATTACAATGGAAATATAAAAGTCGCTGGTGGGTTTGAACAAAATTTTTGTTTTAACATCAGAGAAATCAAAGATAGTGTAATTTTTGTTGAAGAATTTGATTCATGTATTAACCACTCATTTGTAAAACTTAGAAAATTTCGATTTGAAAAATCAAAACTGATTGAAATATAATTGAAGATACAGCATGTGCATAACATTATGATTGTCGAGTGTCCTGGTGTTTCATACCTCTGGGTGGAGAAAGTAATACTCGATCCAGGTTATTAGAAAAAATCCCGTTTAAATCGAATGAATTAATATTGGATATGTGTTGCGGAACTGGAAATACAGCGAAAGTTATAAAAAAATTTGCCAGCAGTGATTCATTTATAACGGCTATTGATATTTCTCAGGGACAAATTAACATTGCAAAATCAAAATCTGAATTATCCTGTAAAATTTTTCTGTATGGATGCATTGAACACCGATTTTGAAGAAAATCATTTTGACAAAGTTATAATACCCCATGCTCTACATTAAATGGATAAATCTACCAGAAGAAGTATTCTAAATGAGTCCAGAAGAATTATAAAACAGAATTCTTTACAGATAGTAACAGGTGTAAAGTAATATTGCCTTTCGCATAATGTCTAATTTCTCGTGAGTCCGGCCAGGCATGGAACATCCCGGTGGGGTCCTTGCCGAAATCAATAAATGTTTTCGGATTCTCGCGAATCTGTGTCGAAATAGTGACGTTTTCAGGATATGTCGAGTCAGGAGAGATAATTATTGTTCCTGCGGTGTCTGTCACAGTGCTCATGTCTACTCCATCGAATAAGGAGCCAGGTATGAATTCCATAATAATTCCCTGCCTGATATCACTGTTTACACCAGAGCTGTTTGTCCCGGCAATTGAGAATTTACCTTCGTAAAGGTTCTTGACTATGAAAGGTGTTCCATTGCATATATTTTGAAATACGGTCGGCGAAGTTGAACGCACCTGTGGGCTTGCCGATATTGCAAATTGTGCATTCTTTGTGATTTGAAGGGCAATTGCAGTAAGCGCCAGAGGCAATCAATCACTATTGTCCTTCGTGCTGCAAGCTGTTAGTGTAAGAACGGTTAGATGCTAAAATCATTTTGATTTTAAGCAAGTTGTGAAAATAATGGGTCCCATTATTTATCCTGAAGATATATTTGTTCGTACAACAATGAAACGTTAGTGCATTTATAAAAAAGTGATAAATTTGATATATTTAAATTGAAAATGAGAATACGCTGGCGCGATATTTGAATATTCAACATTTTCAGTTCATCAGACATGTGTTGCATAATGTAACATGGGATCTGTATGCGATACTTGTATTAAATTCCCTGCACAATACAATCATTGGTCTGATGGGGTATTAAGCGGATTGAGTTTTAGAAATATGATAAATTGATCGAATATTTTGTAGATGTCATTGTGAATTCTAACTCCATAAGGCAGTGGAGCATGATATGAATTCTTTTTAATAAATAGTGTGAAAATACTTGTTTTTTATAATTGAAAACTGAAAATCGGAAGTGATAGGGATGCTTCGGAATATTTATTTATGTCCACTGACATCCTGATATATCCCGTTATATTACTGAGATGTATGAAACTCTGCAGTGATATATACCGGGAATAATGGTAGTAAAAATGTTAGAGCAAAAAACAGATGTTGGTTCTCGTGAAAAATTATTAATGGCAACACGTCAGATTCTACTGGAAAAAGGGCACCAGTATGCCACGATTAAAGAGATAGCAAGAATTGCAGGCGTAAATCACGGTCTTGTACATCATTATTTTAAATCTAAAGAACAACTCTTTATTGAACTATTGAAAGAAACTCAGTCATACTTGATGCCTTACAAGCTGGTAGAAAATATTCGTGATCGAGAGTGGGTGATCGAGGAGATGATGACCAATTTTTTTCCGAACACACGGATCCATATTGAGTTTCATGCAATGGCTTCGATTATGCCTCAGGTAAGAGAGGCTTTAACTGAGATGCTCCACAATCAGGTTCGTGTATTTTTTGAGAAATTTCCGGAGTTATCCGAGGCTGGAGCACGAACAATCATAGCTTCCATGACTGGATTTGTATTTCACTACAATCTGGACCATGATATGCCGCTTCGGGAAATGGTTGAAATCATTTATGACCAGGTATTGATGCAATCAATACCAAATTGACCGTCTTCATATTCCTTCAAGACAGAACAATTTCAGAGTAATTTGTAACAATCGTGTCATACAGGTTGGTTATTCTATTCGTCTATTTCTACATATATGGAATGTGCGGATAGTCGTAATCTGTCATTCTGGGAGTTGTTGCTATAACTTTGAAAAATCTTCATATATGGAAGTAATGAAGCCTGGCCCGGAAGAGAGGTTGTGAAGGCTCAATTTTTTTTGAATGGAACATGAAATATTCAAAAAATCTAATATGAATCTGTAACCACGCGGCTTCCAGAACAACTAAACACGTAATGTGAGGGACTCCCAGGTGAGGCCCTGTAACCGACGGATCAATTGGAGGATCTGATGGCAATAAATGTAATGGAAATTTCGGCTGAAAATTTTGATGAACTGGTATTAAAATCCAGCGATAAGGTCATTGTTGATTTTTACTCCAGTGAGTGCTCTCCCTGCGAGGCTCTGGCGCCGAAATTCGAAGAATTTGCAGGATTATTCAGTGATGATATTAAATTTTATAAGATATTCAGGCAGCAGAATCGTGATCTGGCAACCAATCTGGGTGTGAAAAGTTCACCAACCCTGCTTTTTTATAATGCTGGAAAGGAAGTCGGAGAGAGATTCAGCGGTGAAATTAGAAAATACCAGCTTGCAGACGGTGTCAGGAGGCTGGCCGGTGAATCCAGATACAATGAGATCATGTCAAAACGCGAGCGAAAATTCAAGGAAGCGGATATTGTTATCCTTGGAGCCGGTCCAGCAGGGCTAACCGCCGGTATTTATGCCGGTCAGGCAAAAATGAATGCTATTATTGTAGATCAAAATCTTCCGGGTGGACAGGTAAAAATTACACATCAAATGTCAAACTATCCGGGAACAGGTGGTCCGATTTCCGGTATGGAGTTGATGGATAAGATGGACTGGCAGGCCCGAAATAGCGGTGTAGAAATTATTGCAGCCGTTGATGTAACCGGACTTGAATTGAGTGAAGATGGTGGATTTCACAGGATTCTCATTGATGATGATATGGAAATCAAGGCACGCAGTGTGGTTCTTGGAATGGGCTCAGAACCCAGACCGCTTAATATCCCCGGTGAAAAAGAGCTCAAAGGGAAGGGTATCTCGTATTGCGCCACATGTGATGGTAAGTATTACGAAGACCAGGAAGTCATAGTCATTGGCGGTGGTAATTCAGCTGTTGAAGAGTCGATGTTTCTAACACGGTTTGCAAGCAAAGTAAAAGTTGTTCATCAGTTTGACCATCTTCAGGCGAACAAGACGGCGCAGGAAGAGGCATTTGCAAACGAAAAGATTGATTTTATCTGGGATAATGAGCCAAGAAAATTTGAGAAAACCGAAGATGGGAAAATGAAAGTTCATTTTCATAACGTTAAAACCGGGGAGGCTTCGGAAATGGTGGCCGATGGTGTATTTATATTTATCGGATATGTACCAAATACACACTTGATCAAGAATCATATTGAAAAGGATAACTGGGGTTATATTCGTGTTACAGAAGATATGGAAACGAATATTCCAGGTGTTTATGCTGTGGGAGATATCCGATCTAAAAAGTGGCGACAGGCTGCTACGGCTGTCTCAGATGGTTGCATTGCTGCTATTGTTTCTGAGAAGTATGTGGAGAAACAGAAAAAGCACATGGCGGCATCCAATCTTGCCGGCAGCAAAAAATGATCTGTCATCAATACGTGGTATAGTGGGTAATAATATATGAGCGATCAGAGCGGTTTAAAAGAGACTATCACAGTAAGATATGCGCAGGAAGCTGAGACCTGCTGTAATCTCTCCTGTGGGGGAGCCCTTGATCTGGCCGAAGTTCAGGCCGGTGAGACATTGCTCGACCTGGGCAGCGGACGCGGCAATGATGTCATTAAGGCCGCTGACATTGTTGGTGATGAGGGCCGGGCTATCGGCGTTGACTTTACCGATCGTATGCTTCTTGTTGCTCGCAATACAGCCACAAAACTCGGTCTGGATAATGTTGCATTCCTGGAAGGCGAAATTGACAGAATTCCTCTGGATGAGGCAAGCGTGGATGTTGTTATTTCGAACTGTACTGTAAATCATGCGAAGGATAAAACAGCAGTCTACCGCGAGATCAACCGTGTGTTAAAACCGGGCGGTCGGTTTATAATTTCCGATATACTTGCAGATAAGGATCTTCCGCAGGAAGTAAAAGATGATCCCGAAGCATGGGCTGCCTGTTACGGGGGAGCTATAGTTCGTGAAGAATACTTTCAGGCAATGGCTGACGGTGGCTTTTCCAATGTTGAGATTCTTGAGCAGAGTGAACCTTACGAAAAGGGAACTGTTATGGTTATCAGTATGACTCTTCGCGGATATAAATCATAAAATTTCTACGCAGATCGCAAAACAAATGTACTCTTAAAAATATAGAGAAGGAGATAAAATGAAATCACTTACAAATAAGAAAGTTGCTGTTAATACTCGGGCTGTAGCTCAGTGCTGTGCAAAGAACTCCAGAATCATTTCCGGATGCCATGACTGATCTATTTGCGAGTAATCCAGAACCGGACTATTACGTATAAAAATGTGCGTGCGTGTCACGCACATTTTTTTTACATGAAAACAGAATTCATTTTTGAATGAGTTTCCGTTTCAATATGCGAACAATAATATCAGTCGATTGTACTGGATGATAAAGGCTCCGGTATTGGAGTTCCTGGAGACAATTTGACTATCTGTCAGAAGGATTTATAATCCTGCAGGGAAACGTGTCCCGGTGTGAACTCTCTCCTTTAAATTCTAAATAAAGTTATAGACGATAACTAATATATTATGTATAAGTAAAGAGCTGTCTTGTTTTTCCTGTTATGGTCGAGCAGCACAAAAATGAATCAGTTAAAAGGTAAAGATGAAAAAGTCACGATATACATTCCTGTTTGATAAGCACGGTACGGGCGATCTGATGATTATGAACTATCTGACAGGTTCGATTGATATGGTTAATCCCGAAGATGCCGACGAGTTGCGCCGGAGAATGGATGCTGATGACTGGAAAGATTTTCATCTTGCCGACTATATGATGGAAGCTGGCTACCTGATTACCGATGAGCGGGCTGAAAAGGCTGTTATTCGTAAAGCATTTACGGAGTTCTCTGATGAAAATGAGAAGACTCCCATACAACTTGTTTTTTCTGTTACGCTTTCGTGCAATTTTACATGTTCCTATTGTTATCAGGAAGACTATCTTCAATCCGAGGGCGGCCTGCCGTCTGAAATTACTGATGCATTTTTTTCATACGTAAATCGTAAATTTGGTGCCGAGCAAATACGCCCTTATATAACCCTTTTCGGAGGGGAACCTCTTCTTAACGGTGAATCCTATAAGAAGAACCTGCTGTATTTTGTTGAGAAAGCAAGAGATAATAACCTGGAACTTGCTATAGTTACAAACGGATTTGAGCTTGCATCTTATATTAAAGATTTTACAGCTATAAATGCACCAATAAAAGAGATTCAGGTGACACTTGATGGAGATCGTGATATGCATGACTCCCGCCGTAAAACAAAATCCGGTCAACCAACTTTTGATAGGATTGTCGATGGGATTGATCTAGCTTTGAAGGAAGGGTATCGTATTAATCTTCGAACGGTTATAGATAAAGAGAATATTGCATCAATAGCCGGACTTGCGCAATTTGCAATGGATAGAGGCTGGCTTCATTATCCTGAGGAACAATTCGAGACACAGCTCGGTAGAAATTACGAGCTGCATACATGCCAGAAAACGGATTCTCTTTATAATCGTATTGATATGTGGTATGATGTATTAAGTCTTTCTGAAGAATATCCTGTTATAAAAGAATATGTAAAACCGCAATTTCACGGCATGAGGTATTTAAGCGAAAATGGTGAGTTGCCCATGCCGCTTTTTGATTCTTGCCCGGCAGGAAAAAAAGAGTGGGCCTTTGATTCCAGGGGCGGTGTTTATGGATGCACGGCGTCAGTAGGTGTCGATCGATTTCGCCTTGGAAGTTACATTGACGAAAATGAGCCTGAAAATGAGAAGCAGATTCTTGAATGGCAAACCCGTGACGTGCTCACAATTGACGAGTGTAAAAACTGTGCACTCAGTCTTTCCTGCGGTGGCGGCTGTGGGGTTCTCGCAGCCAACAATAATGATGGGAAAATACACTCTCCGGATTGTCGCCCTGTTAAGGAACTTGTGAGTGTTGGAGCCTCATTCTACCATATTGGTGAGGAATGATTTGTTTCTTTTTTAGAAGAATGAATTGGCAACGTTTTATGAAACTGGAATGAAGAGTCAATGTAACGAATCTCGCTGCTGATCTGACATGAGGAATCCGGATACGCTATTTTATGCAGTCCATCCTTCATATGCCAGTGTGAGTTTGTTCCTTTTGCTTTATTCCTCGGAATCAGCGACAGGTTTTGGTTTTACATGTGGTCATTGTCTATGTTTGGAGTTTCCTTGTCAGCATTCTGCATCTTGAGTCAAGTAAAATCGAGCAAAAGGTTAATGGATTCCATACTATCTTCTCTGAATCTGGATTAGTTCCACCATTTTCCAGAGAGATCACACCCATATCAACAAGCATCAGATAAACAAAAATGTAACAACGGGAAAAACCGGTTGCATTCGAAATAGTCGAAAGACGAGCCCAGTCCCTCTCATCAGGATAAAAGTTAACACGATGAAGATCCTGACCCTTGGACTGATATACTTTCTTCCACTTCAGAGCTTTAAGAAAACTCAACTTGTGATTCAGCAGAGGATCGTCCAGCAAACGCTGCAAGTAAAAAGAAAGAGGAAGATTCCTTACTTTCCTGAAGCTATTAAAAAACCGTTCGTGGTAAGAACCAGGAATCAGAAGTGTCGAACGGGAGCTTGAGAAGGGCTCTTCAATCACTCGAATTTGTTCTATCATACAAAAGCAGTGTATAAAAAATGCAGAAATTCCCGGATAATTCAAAAAAAAACGGGCCGATCACAGAGGATAATATTCTTCAAGTAAGACTGAATAGTTCAATTGAACCTGGCTTATCAGACTGATGGGTTACAAGCTAATTAATCGGGAAGCTGGCAATTATTGACTTTTCTGCAATGTGTCTCGCAATTATCAGTGTCATCCGTGAAAAACTTAAATGTTATATAGCGTATAAATTTTCCGCCTCTACATGATGCTATACATGGCGGAAGGACCTTTTTGCACTGTTTTTCTTCTGAAATTTCTCTGATTTTTTCTTCTTCAATATTGCGCTGATATCTTCCGCTTTCATAAGTCATAAATCGATCGGTCCGAAGTGCTTCGTCAGAGATGGGGTCAAAATCTTCGGTATTTTCTATTTCACCTGGGTGCTCGGATGTATGTGCGGTTTGTGAAGCAGCATGGTCTGACTTCGTTTTACTGGATTTGCAGGCGAAACCGGATAGAATTAGAATAAGGGATAAAAAAATTAGTAGGAATCCTTTATGTATTTTCATATTCAGGAAGATTCATCAAAAAGGTTATATATGTCAACACCACTTTATTTCCTGACCATCAAGCTGGCGGATTCAGACTTTTGTTCAAAGTTATTTTATAACGGTATTTTTCGTAATTGAATTCACGTATTTAAATGGTTTTACTTTTTTGTCTTATTTCCATTATCTCACCCCAGTAAGACATGTGGAAATCTCTACCCGGGTAGAGTTTTGAAATACCCGGATCCAGAAAATTTTCGGGTTTAATCGTATCTTTGTAAATAATCCTGCATTCAAAAATTATATCTGCTTCTGCGATAGCCGGTGTTTTCGTTTGCAATGACGGTAATAGATTCAGATTTAATTCTTTTACCTTATCCAGATCACGACCACTTTTTCGCCCACAAAAATCCAGTATGTCACCGTTGCTTTCTGGAATTACATTGAGTGTAAAATCCTCACCTTTCTCCATCAGGTTGAAAGTATGACGTGTTGGACGTACGTGAACTATGAATACAGGCTTGTTCCACATTACACCGAAATGACCCCAGCTTACAGTCATTGGATTTGCTTTCTCTGCCTGGCCTGCCAGTAAAATAAGGCCGCCGGGATCCAGCATATCGATAATGTTCCTATCAAATTGTCGTGGATTTATGCTTTTAAACATCTGTTTATCGGTCCGTCAGATAGATAGTCTGCAATTGTATTATACATTGATTTCAAACGGCAATAGCCGATTTCATAAATAAAATCCTGATTAAATCATGTCCAGACAAATAATCAGTTTTTCTTTTTAGTATATATATATTTACTGAAATATAAGACAAATGGATTGTATATTCCTCTGGCTGCCTGAGGCAGGATTTCTTAATTCCTTGACAGAAGTAATTAATGCAGACAGCTAACGTATGTATATTGTTTTTGAAGTATGTTGAATTATTTATATGAGAGACTGTTGTTTCCTATTTGAGTGTAATTAATGAAGAAAATTATAAAAATCATAATTATTCTATTGCTTGTTTTATTGACTTTCCATTGTAATAAATCATCCGGATCAGTCAATGAGCGTTCCAATCAACTGGATACTGCGCTTATACTGTCATTAGTATCCCCATTTGTCAATGGACCGGTAATTGATTATTCGAACCGGGAGAGCAGCGGTAGAGGACGTCTGCTTACATCGCAGCTAAAATGGGATGTACCCCGTTCTTTGATCAGTTCATTTGTGAACGTAGCAATTGAGTCTTTCGGTGCTTCTCCCGCTGAAATTGCATCACTGACGCCCGTCTATGGAGTCCGGTATCATGCAATCACCTATGAAACACTTGATGTGAATGGAAATTTAATCACTGCATCCGGATCGATATGGATATCCGATAAATCGGGGCCCCAATCACTGCTGCTCTACTGTCATGGGACCAGTCTGGATACCCTGACTGACGGATTTGCAAGCTTCAGAACCCTTGGAGGTCTTTATGCTGCCGTTGGATATTATGCAGCCCTTCCAGATTATATCGGTTACGGGGCAAGCGATGGTCATTATCATCCCTATCTGCATGCTGATTCCCTCGCTTCCGCATCAATCGATATGATTCGTGCAGCGAAGCGGTTTGCCTCATACAATGGTATTGACCTGGATGTGAAACTTTTTATTACGGGTACATCGGAGGGCGGTATGGCCGCTCTTGCGACAAATAAAGAACTTGAAGCGAATAGTGCTTTCTATACGGATATTCAGACTCCAACTGCTACAGCTCCCATATCCGGACCTTATGACCTGGAGACGACGACTACTGAATATCTTGCAACAAATCGAATTTTCAATACTCTTGCACAGCCCGCATATATTGAGTTCATTCTTCCTGCTTACAATGATATTTATGATATAAACAAAGATTTGAATTATTATTTTAATGAGCCGTATGTAAACGATCTTCAAACTGCAACATTTCCGAGGAGTGACTGGTATGATGTTGTAATGAATCTTCCTTACTCAACTTCAGGATTGCTCACAGATACTTTTCTCAGTAATTATAACGGCTCCGGTGAGGCAGCATTAAAAGCTGCGATAACGGCAAACAATACTTATAATTTTGTTCCAGCTACTCCTGTCATGCTGTATGCCTCTGAAGGTGATACACAGGTGCCGTCAAGCAATACAACCACAGCAGCCACATACTTCAGTACAAACTCTGCTCCCGATACTGGATCGGAAATTCTTCCTGCCTCCGCCGGGGATCATCTGGAATCAATGATACCACTGATTGCCAGGTCCATTCATTGGTTTGAAGGATATTGATCGGTCAGTTATGTGCCGTATCAAAAAATATATAAAAAATACAGGAATCTCGATGCTGCAATTTCGAAAATCCAGAGATAAAAAAATTTCTTTTATCTCAATATTAATAATAAGCGCTCTTTTGTTGAGCGAAAATATTATAGCGCAAGTCCCTGACAGAGGGGATTTCAGTGAGAGTCAGGATAAACCGGATTCAAATAAAGATAACGACAGGCAGTTTTATTTTCGATTTGGAATCGTTACCTGGGATGCCGCACCGCTTGAGTTTCTATTATCTATAAAAGATGTTTACTTTGATGGAATGTTGCCAGGCAGGAAGGCAGGTTCTTCATCTCCCCTGCAGAAGGAGATGAATACGGGTTTATCTTTTGAGGGCGGAATCGGAAGCGGCGAATCGAAAAGTCAAAACAGGTGGGATCTCGGACTGCAATATCTACATATGACCGTTTCCAATTATAGTACCATGGATTTTGATTTTCAAAACAGTTATTATAAATACTATGACCTTTCCATTTTGGGCAATGATGTAAATGTTAATGTTTATAAAAAAGTAGAGGTATCCCGAACAGTGCTTCACTACTATTTTGATTGGGCAAACTGGAATAAAACTGTAGCCTTTTTACCGGCCATCAGACTGGGAGTTGAGGGAGTTAATGATGTTGCTATGGGCTCTGCCAGTGTGCTGGGAGGATCACAAAAAATTATAAACTCCGGTAATTCGGGAATCAGTGATGATAGCTTCGCGGGATTTTATGGAAATAAAGATTCGTATTACAGTCAACAATCTATCGCCGGAATTATTGGGCTTTCCTACAAGAAGAGCTACGCTAATAATCTGGGCTGGGAACTCGGGGCAGATTACCTCTACAGTTTTTGGAGCAAGGCTCATTTTAAAGAGGACTACAATGCCACCGGCTATGCGCTGGGAAATTTTCTAAGCTACGGTGGGGCCTTTACTTTACTTGACTTTATAAAAATAATACCATCAACGACATCTGTAACAGCGCAAATGAAGATCAATGGCATTGCATTTCGAACGGGACTCTCTTATAGATTCAGGGAAAATATATTTTTTGCCATAAGGAATTCAACAAGGATATCTACAGTGAAGGCAGTTTCAATAGTGAAGAATCAGGATTTAAGAAATACCGTGAGTGATCTAGCGTTATTGGCCGGAGGAGATTACTCTCCAATTATTTTTCACTCAATTGCACCGTTGCATCCTCTTCCTGAAGCCCCGGATTATTTAAACAATTTTCAGATGTCCGTTCAATATATTTTCTAACCCTTGTTTTTTAATTTACTATTCCGCTTTATTTCATATTCACAATTAATTCTTGAATTCGTGCAAAAAAGCTGTTCTATCATAATACATGGTGATAGTTGTGACTGATGAGCTGCAGTGATCAAAAAGGCAATCACGATTTTTCTGAATCCGTTCCAAACCTGTCTCCATCCGGATTTATTGCATATAAATTAAAGACGGTCCACGAGGACTTCCAGGTAACTGAAATTTGTAATCTGCCGGTTGAAACCAGGGGAAAATTCGCGGTATACGAACTTAAAAAAAGCGGATGGAATACCGTGGACCTGCTCTCCATGATTGCCCGGCAGAAAAAAGTTTCCTACGATAGTTTTCGTTATGGTGGGAAAAAGGACAGGCATGCATCTACGCTACAGTTTGTAACCACTGATCATAAACGAGACCTCTCCTGTGAAGATGTAAAGTGGAGTTTTAAACATATCGGATATAGCGATATGCATATGGGCCCAGAATTCATACACGGCAATCATTTTTCAATTACGTTGCGCGCAATGCATCGTACCGAGATTCCTGTGATAGAAAAGAACTACGCAAGAATCAGACGTGACGGTTTTATTAATTATTTTGATGAACAAAGATTTGGTGGAAAAGACCGGGATCTGGGACTGGCAGGGATTCACATATTTCGCGGAGATTATGAACGCGCACTCCTTACGGCTATGACGGGTATACATCCGGGGGAAAAGAAGCATGCGAGGGACCGGAAGCTTCTGTTACGAGAGAAATGGGGGGACTGGGTAAATTGTGAAAGAATCGCTGTAACCGGCGCTGAAAAGAGAGTCTTTCGTAAATTAATAAATGGTGCAGGCTTTCGAGAAGCGATGAGTCTTCTTCCCGGTGAAGAATTGTCAATGATTTTCAGTGCGGCACAATCATGGATATGGAACAAGATGATTGGTTTGCTTGTTCAAGAAAAATTTCCCGGAAAAAAAGCTCTGACTCAGACAAAGGGAGGCCCTCTTATATTTCCATGCGAAACCGGACTGCTTGAATGGATGGATCTCTATGGAGAGATTCCTGTTCCCGGTCCATCGCAGGAATATGGAAATCCGGAAGTGGAAGAGTCATATGAGAAGATTCTTGCGTCAGAGAAAATAAATGCGAATTTGAAAGAGTTACGAATGGGGCGGGCGTTTCTCGGCGGACATAAAAGAGACAGTGTAGTGGTCCCCCGGGAGAGCGAAAATCTGGAATTGCAGGATGACCCGGCCTATCCGAAACGAAGGATGGTTACCGTTCGATTTATTTTACCTCCCGGTTCCTACGCAACAATGTTAATCAAAAATATCACTCTGAGGTCTGCAGGTGGGTAACATTGCCTGGTATATCATTAAAGCTCTGCTCAATGGATAGTATTTTAGTCTCTTCAGAAGTCTGATCATCTGTTAAGGTTCTAAGCATTTCAAAGACCCATAGAAAATTTACCATGTAAGGCGGTGTAATACTCCTTTCTTTGCGAATTTTCTCATACTGACTGCGGTATAGAGCCATTGCCCTTTCTGCATCTTCCATTGTGATTGTTTTCCAGTGCATCTTCCGGTTATAGGATTCTACAATTGAGGGAAGTTCATGTTCAAGAAGTGTGAGAAGGCTTTCCGAATCGCCTTTCAGACCTACATCGATAAATTCGGAAATGTCAAGTATCTCCTTGTAGATACTCTCACCAGGCTGATATGTAGTAATCACGATTCCTCCTGTATATATAAAGGAACCAGGTAATCTATCCGGCACTTTATCACCTGGATACTTGAATTCAAAATTGTGAGTTGCACCCTCAATTAGAAAGGATCTATTTTTGGCATTCAGGAAGATATTTTCCTCGAAATGGATAACTCGTCCATCATTTGCGTACAGCAATTCGTATAAGAATGTTGGACCATATTTTCCTCCGCCAACATGGATAAGAACATTGTTACTGGATGATTTATGGAGGGCCTCACGATGATCCATGAGATTGAAGCCGGATCTTTTTGCAGATTGTTCCAGCTGATATGTTTTACCGAGGGCATTCTCTCCTGAGACAAGAATAATCCTTCCCGCAGGTTCGGAGAAGAACTGATCCAGTTTTTTTTTCATCTC
>JBNKQE010000032.1:0-23107 GCA_050295715.1 Leptospirales bacterium | reverse complement strand
AACTGAATCGAATTTTAATAATGACACAGTGATACAAAAGGAGAATTACAATGAATACAATGAATACTTTAAAAGCAAAGATGGCTGCGAAAATGAAGGGTGGCTTTTTCACTGGAGCGGGTCTGGGACTCGGTTTTCTCACGACCGGTCTTTTCGCCGCCGCCTTCTCCATGAACATCTTCTCCCCCGGCGATGTGATCAGCGCCGCAAAGATCAACCAGAACTTCGCCATCGCGGCCCCCGAAGGAGCCATCATGGCCTTCTACCTTCCCGAATGCCCCCAGGGCTGGACACCGGCAGACGGAACTCTTGGAACTCCTGATCTGCGAGGACAATTCATTCGAGGTCGTGATGATGCAGGAACCGGAGCAGCGGGAGTCGATCCGGATGGTACTCGTGCTATTGGAAATGCGCAACTGGATGCATTTCAGGGGCATAGACATAATCAGAATCAGTCTTCAATATTTAGATGGGGTGGAAATGGCGGATTCAATGTATCTTTTACAAATGGATCTAATGATAATTTAGAGAACCAAGTTATACTAGATCCATCTAACGATGGTTTACACGGCGATCCCCGCACTGCAACCGAGACTCGTCCAACTAACATCGCTCTTACCTACTGTATGCGCAAGAATTAAGAAGTATATTCTTTCCCGGGGGAATCATCCCTTCCCCTGGGAAATTCTGACTGACAGAATCCCATCCAATCATCTCTCTTCTAATACCTGGTTCACAGGAAAAGCGATGCTATTGATCAATTTGATTGCAATTAGAAACTATATTCGCGAGACAGGATTGGAAAATATTTTTGTTATCATCAGGCTGCCGGGTAACTTTTAAAGACTCAGAATCGTTGATTGAATACAAGTTTCGTATTCATTATTGCTAAATATATTTCCTTTATGCTATTCCAGCATTCTGCAGGCAAATGGTATTTTATTCGACCAGCTGTTACCGATATGAGAAAGTCCATAGGCACACTTGCGTCGCTTGTTGAGAATGAGATTGGGTATCGTCTTTTTCCGAAAGCGATTCCCTGTGCCAAATTCATACCTTTTTAACAAAAGGAAAATTCGCCGACAGGACTCCGTATTACAGAGCTTCGCGCAGCATTTCGTCCAGAGGGAAATTTTGGCAAAGATGTGAAATACCTCCTGAACAAATATGAAAAGCTCATTGTCTTTATCGATCATCCGTATGTTCGCCCTGACACGAATCTTGTGAAAAATGATATTCGTCCCTTTTCAGTAGGTCGCAAGAACTGGCTTATTACCGAAAACGAGTCCGGTACAAAAGCATCCGCCGGATTCTATACTCTGGTCAAGGTTGCCAATTTAACAACTGGTATCCTTATTGTTTTATTTAAAGCCTGTTTCTGAAAATTAAAAAGATTGAAGAACAGGTCTATCCTGTCGATTTTATCTCGAACCGCCAATCTGTCCATTCTTAGAGCATAGTCAGCCCTGAATACAGTTATGGAAGTTAAAAAATTGAATCTTGTTTTGGTTTTCATCAGTGAGTTATTGATTATGGCCCCCTAACAGAGTAAACACAATTTTCTGATGGCAAAAACAAACCTTATTCAAAAATCTGGAACTATACCTGATACAATCATGGGAATTGCCGGGTTATTCTGTGTTTCCTGACGCCTGTAAAAACATATTCGATAGTATTCGAAAACATCCCTCACCTTAACAATTGTGATGCATGTCTATTTGTTAACAATATTACTGAATACCAGACAATCTGTTGACAAAAGGAATTGTTCAAATAGGATAATTCCAGATTATCCTGAAAGGAAAGGTGTAATATGAGAACACACAATCCCCGTAAAACCGGTTCAATACAAGAAAAAACACCAGCGACTCTTATTCTCGATAAAGCCTATACGCGAACCTATTTGCAGGATGATTCCTTTATTGCCAACATCAGACGTGTGCTGCCTGGTGAGATTTCTATCGACGTTTTCGAAAATGCAATAGCAACAACAGTTACCGAACAAGAATACGATTTTCTACAAAATTATTATGAAAGACGTCAGGGGCCCCAGGGAGAGGCGTATCTGCTTCGAAGTATTCCACAAAGATTGAGTGTCGAACTCATAGATCAAGATTCCAGTGAAAACAGATTCACCGACGAAGAAAAACGTTTCCTGCTCCACTTCTACACACTGGTTGAAACGGAGGGGATGTACATCCTCACGAAATCGCTGTCAGAAACGGAGGAGATCAAGATTCTCAGGATGTTCAACATGAAAAATTTGCATATAAGCAATGTTGAGAAGGCGATGATCTCAGAAATTCTGGAACTGGTTGAAGAAATGCCAAAGAAGAATGTCTTTTTCGCCAGCATACATATTCCCCCGAACCACAGATTCTTCTGCCCGCCCAATCTGAAGCATATCTCGGGGATGCACCTTACAGAGGCCGCCAGGCAATTCGCGATTGCATGCCATCATATCTATGGCGGAGTCCCCCTCCAAAATGTGACTTTTTTGCTAGAATCGCTGGCCAGCGAGTTCTATCAATATGCCCGGATCAACCTGCCAATTAAAATGCGTGCTACCCTTACAGATGTTAAACAGAACAAAAAACAGGTCTGGCGGGTGACTGAGTTTGAAATTATTGCTTACCAGCAGAACAATGAAATTAGTAAAACCACAACAAAAGCAACCATTCTACCTCTTACATTATACAAAAAATTAAAGGCAGACCAGGATGCAATTTACGAAATTGATCCCAGATATCTTCCCGCTGAAAGATTCAAGCGTAATCTTGCCATTCGCTACATTGAAGGAAACGAAGTCCAAAAATGGATCTGTGATATAGTAAATTTTTCAAGAAACGGTTTTCTTGCGAAATCCGAAGGTCAGGAGCCTCCTTTCCAGTTATCGGAAGACTCAAATCTGGAATTTTTTATGCATTTTGATATAGTAGGATTTATTCACGGAAGATGCAAAAGCATCTGGTTTAAATCGGATGAAGAGGACAACTACCTGGTCGGATTTTCTATCACGGAAATGGAAACCATAGACCGCGAAAATCTGGGCGAAGCTATCAATCGATTTGGAAGGCTGGCGGAGGAGAGAGAAATCTATTGATGGGATTTTCCGACTTCATGATTCGTCACATCTTTCTACATCTGGATGGAGTGGTTCTGGAAAACATACTTGCTCCTGTCATGCTTTCCCTGATTCACAAGCTGGGCGGAAATTACTCGGCAGGACTTGAAAACAACATACTCTCGCGTTCACAGGTTCACGCAGCCACCCATCTCATCCGTCATCTGAGGCTGGAGCTTTCTGTTGATGAAATCATTGAACTGTACAGAGAGGAAAGGAATGCCTACCTGCATGTGAATCAGATCAGGCAAAAGGAAGGCCTGGAGCATTTTTTAGAAATGTTGAACGAAAATGGCTACCGGGTTATTGCTTACGGCGGAGCTGATAGAGAATATTTCCTGGAGAATACCGGGAACATCCGTCACTATTTTGCTGGAGAAGGTTATATACAGACCCGGGATATCCGGCCCGGAGTAAAGGAGATCATCAGAGATATCTACCGCATCGGCTTCCATGAGGCATTATTCATAGATGAAACCCTGGCCGTTGCCGAGGCCGCGAAGGAGCACGATGTTCCTTTTATCGGCATATCTAACGAACACTTATTCAGTTTTCAGAGGCAGGAAATGGAGTTGCTTGGAGTAAAATACTTCGTGCACTCACTGAGTGATATTGATTTGCCGTTCATAACCAATATCCAGCGGTCTACGCTGTTGGGTAACATATGGAAGTAAAGAAATAGTTAAACACTTAATATATACGATATTTATCCAATGGCCCGAAATCGGGTCACACCCATTTGGCGATAGAAAAATTTCAGGGAGATCTGTATGAATTTTGAAGGAAAAACTGTTATTGTAACCGGCAGTACCACTGGGCTGGGACGGGGCATTGCCCTCCTCTTTGGCGAGCGAGGTGCTAATGTGGTTGTTAGCGGACGAAACGAGGAAGAAGGCTCAAAAACTGTCACCATGATCAATGAGAGCTCGAAAGGAAAGAGCATTTTTGTAAAATGTGATATTACGGACGCTGATGAAGTCGCCGGCCTTCTGGAGAAGACACTGGGTGAATTTGGAAGACTGGACTATGCTGTTAACAATGCAGGCGTGTCCGGTGACCTGAGACCTATCGACGAGACTTCCCTGGATGTCTGGAACCAGGTGGTCAGCGTAAATCTGACCGGGACCTTTCTTTGCCTCAAGCAGGAAATTCAGGCAATGCTGAAAACCGGGGGGGGAGCTATTGTAAATGTTTCATCCGCTCTTGGTCTCAGGGGCAAAGAAAAACTGGCACCCTATGTGGCGACCAAGCACGGGATTGTGGGACTGACAAAGACTGCAGCATTTGAATACGGAAAGCAGGGAATTCGCATCAATGCCCTCTGCCCGGGTGGTATTCACACGGAAATGGACGATCTAATCTACGCAGGAGTCCCCGATCCGGAAAAGTTACGTTCTGAACGGATGAAGTCCTATGCTCTGGGGCGTATGGCCAACATCAACGAAGTCGCCCAGGCAGCCGTCTGGCTTTGCAGTGATGAGGCGAGCTTTGTTACAGGAGCGGCCATCCCTGTGGACGGAGGAAAAACGGCAAAATGAATTGTAGTTGATTCTGAGATAACACATATTAAAGTGAAAAATGAGCCTGCGAGATATGCCATGAAAGTCCTATCCGATTACGAAATTGAATCCGAAATCCACGCAGGAGAAAAGAGCGTTATTTATCGTGCATGGACAGGCTCAACTCCAGTCATTATCAAAGTTCTTCGTAAAGATGAGCCAAACCCAGGAGAGGTTTCTGCATTCAAACAAGAGTTTGAAATTTTACAGGGTTTGCAGTCTCCCGGAATTATCCACGCCATTGACTCTGGCAAATTGGGAAACAAACTCGCCATTGTATTTGAGGATATAAACGGCGTCACACTTACGGAAGCCTTCGCAGGCCCCCCGGTTCACCCAGTTTCTGAGCTGATTGATACCATGATCCAGATCTCGGAGGCCCTCGGTGAGATTCATAGAAAAAACCTTGTTCACCGGGATATAAAGCCTCAAAATATATTGATCAATCGTGAGTCAGGACGGGTTAAAATCATTGACTTCGGAAGTGCCAGCTTTCTTGCAAAGCAGAGTACAGCGATTCCACTGAATAGATCTATAGACGGCACACTTGCATATATGTCTCCCGAACAGACCGGAAGGATGAACCGGATGGTGGACTACCGGACCGACATGTATTCTCTCGGCATCACCTTCTACCAGCTTCTGACCGGAGACCTTCCGTTCCGCTATTCGGACCCGCTGGAACTGGTTCATGCTCATATAGCAAAAACCCCGGAGCCTCCTTTTACAAAGAGTGGTTCCCCTAAGCCTCTATCCAACATAACTTTAAAACTCATGGAGAAGAATCCTGAAGACAGGTATCAGAGTGTGCAGGGGTTAATTCATGACCTTCATATCTGCCTTACATATTTGAACACAAAGGATCAGGATCAACTAAGTAACCTTGACTTACGCGTGGGGGAAGGGGACCGGTCCTCGCGATTTCAGATTCCCGAAAAACTGTATGGTCGATCACGTGAAATTGAAAGGATAATTGAGACTTTCAAGGCAGTCAGAAAGGGCTCTACTGAGTTGCTGCTTATCTCGGGACAATCGGGAATTGGAAAATCGGCTCTTATTAATGAGATCCAGAAGCCAATCACCGAGTACAGGGGATACTTCACATCGGGAAAATATGACAAATTCAAGCGAGACGTTCCCTATCGGGCCATAACCCAGGGGCTTCAGAGTCTGGTCAGTCAGATTCTCACGGAACCACAGGAGTCGGTGTCTGTCTGGAAAGAAAAAATTCTCAATGCTCTGGGGTCCAATGGAAATATTATTACCGAAGTTATCCCTGAACTTCATAACCTGATTGGGAATCAGCCGGATGCCCCTCCCCTTCCCGCAGAAGAGGCTCAAAACCGGTTCAATACAGTCTTTCAGAAATTCATTCAGGTTTTTTGCACAGAAGATCATCCCGTTGCGATTTTCCTTGATGATATGCAATGGTCTGACCCATCGAGTGTACAACTCATAAAGAACCTTTTGTTGAATTCGACCATTCAGCACTTGTGTTTGATACTATCGTTTCGCGACAATGAAGTGTACCCCTCGGATCCCTTTGCACTCATGATTGATGATGTAAAGAGAGCCGGGTTTACACCGCGAGAGATCGTCCTTCAACCGCTGGTCGTTGAAGATGTAACTCAAATGGTACAGGATACTCTTTTATGTGGCACAGAGCCGGCCCGGGAAGTGGCGCAGGTCCTGTGCGAGAAAACAAACGGAAATCCCTTTTTCGTCAATGAAGCCTTTAGAAGCCTCTACGAGAAAGATCTCATATATTACACGGACAACAACTGGCACTTTGATATTCAGAGTATCAAGAATATCAAAATCTCAGAGAATGTTATCGAATTCATGATCGACCGCGTGAAAGAGCTTTCCGAAAATAAAAGGGCCACTCTGAAACTGGCGGCATGCGTGGGAAACTGGTTCAGGCAGGACGTCTTTGCCGATATTGTGTCCGGTGGCGATATAGTTACAGTTAAAGAAGAGTTGATTCAACTTGCGAACGAAGGATTTTTCAAGCTAGGGGAAATTGATGTATATTTTGAGCATGACAAGATCCGGGAAGCAATATATGCGCTGACATCGGATGCGGAGAGAGCGGCAAATCATTACAATATTGCAAAAGCCTACATGTCAATGCTCCACAAGTTCAAACTCGAAGATAATATTTTCACAATTGTCACTCAATTAAATCAAGGTATCAATCACGTTAAATCGGAGTTCGAGATAGATCAATTGCGCCGGTTGAACACAATGGCCGGGAACAAATCACTGGCGTCCAATGCCTATGCGGCTGCTCGCGATTTTTTTCAAATTACAATTGGTGCACTGCCCCAAAGCCCCTGGGAAAACGAGTATAACCTGACTCTGGATCTCTACACGAACAAATCGAAGGCAGAATATCTGGAAAAGGACTATGACGCCGCTGAAACGACTTTCGATCTGATTTTAAAGAATGCACGAAGCGCTCAAGATAAAATCCCGGTCTACGAACTCAGGTCCGCGATGTATGTGAGCCAGAATAAAATTCTCGAAGGTCTGGAACTTCTAAAAAGTGCCCTGAAATCCCTGGGACTTCCACTGCCCAGAAAACCTGATAAATTTTCAGTAATGCCCGAACTTATCCGCTTCAAATTCTATCTGGGACAGAAATCCATTGAGAGCCTGGCCGATCTTCCCATGATGAAAGACGAGAATTCCCTTGCAATCATGCGTCTGTTGAATGCCAGTGTTGCTCCCGCATTTCTGGCGCAGCCCGACTTATTTCCCGTTATCGTTTTCAATATGGTAAATCTTTCAATCAAGAAAGGCAATTCACCTCTGAGCCCTTTTGCCTATGTTTCATTTGGTATTATCCAGGGGTCCGGTCTCGGGGATTTCCAGGCTGGATACAAATTCGGAAGACTCGCGCTGAATCTGATCGGGCATCTTGGTATGACAGCAAAATCGATCGAATGTAGAACGATCTTTATGTTTCAGACTATGATCAACCACTGGAAGCGTCACGCAAAACGCGGGAAAGTGTTTTATGAGCGTGCCTATAACGCAGGACTGGAATCGGGTGATCTGCAGTATGGTTCCTATTCTCTGAACAATATCTTCTTCCAGGGCCTTATGATGCGCGAAAATCTGGACCACCTGGCCGAACTATTCACGGCCCGGCATCCAGCCATCGCCGCACTCCAGCAGTACAACGCTTACCAGCTTTTCCAATTAAACGAGCAGTCCGTAATCAACTGTAGAGGCGAAGCGGAAGACAACGTTAAACTTATCGGAAAATACTTCGATGAAAGAAAGGTTCTTCCGGAATGGACCGCCGCCCACAATGCCAACGCACTTTTTGATTTCTATACTTCCAAAAGCCGGCTGGAATATCTTTTCGGAGACAAACGGAAAGCCTACGATTATGCACTGCTGGCCGAGCCCGTGGAAGCGGCAATGTTCGGGATGATGTTTGTTCCCGAAAATCTGTTTTTCGCCTCACTGTCTGCCGCGGCCATCTATTCGGATGCGAAAAAAGGTGAGCGCCGAAAACTTCGTCGCCGGATTCAAAAAAATTGTCGCAGGTTCGAGAAATGGTCAAAAAACTGCAGGGCCAACTACAGCCATAAATACCACATTATTAAGGGACTTCTCGATCAAATTAAGAATAATCCTGAAGAAGCGCTGTCCAACTTTAAATTGGCAGCCGGTCTTGCAGGTAAGTATGGTTACCTGCTCGAAGAAGCTATCGCTCATGAACTTTCCGCCGGTGTGTGGGAGATGAGAGGAGAGAATCTATACAGGCACTCCCATCTGGTTCGCGCCATTCATGCATACAAAAAGTGGGGATGCAACCCTAAAGTGAGCGAACTCACGTCTCGTCTACCCGAAACGATAAAGAGCCCCGGTGGTCGTGAGGTCGATCGGAAACTGGCGGAAAACGATAGCACTACTCCGAGCATAGGCAGCCAGAGAGTGGGAAGTTATTTAGATGTTCTCACAGTGTTGAAGTCATCGCAGGCTATATCCAGTGAGATCCAGCTCGGGAAATTGCTGGAGACAATGATGACAATTCTACTCGAGAATGCCGGGGCAGAAAAAGGATCTTTTATTCTGTTGCAGAAAGACGAATGGTTCGTGGAAGCGCAGCGGGACGCAAACAAAGGAACCATTAAGATTGAACAGGAAAACCCCCTGGAAATGGCGAGCGAAATCGGAGTGAATATTGTCAACTACGTGATACGTACAAAAACTATCGTTCTTCTGGATAACGCGTCCAGGAGCGGTATGTTTGTGAACGACCCCTACATAAGAGACGCCCGTCCCAAATCTTTGCTCTGCTACCCCATCCTTCATTATGGCGAAGTTGTTGCAGTGGTGTATCTGGAAAACAATCTTACGACGAATGCATTTACACCGGAACGTATAGAAGTATTGAAAGTGCTATCTTCCCAGATTGCAATCAGCATCGAAAACTCCCTCCTCTATGCAAGTCTGGAAGAAAACATGCAGGATACAGAGTTCAAAGCTTCCCATGATGAATTGACAGGATTGGGGAATAGGCGCTATTTCGAAGAGAGACTGGACAGAGCCTTCGAAGAAAGCCACCAGGGGGATGCCCGTTTTATACTCTTTTACATGGATCTGGATGAATTCAAAATTGTGAACGATACCTGCGGTCATACAGCAGGCGATGAACTTCTACGGAATGTTGCGGAGATTTTCAAAAAGTGTCTTGGTCCCAATGATATTCTGTTCAGATTGGGAGGCGATGAATTCGGCGTGCTGGTTGACAGCAGGGATATAAAAGAAGCATGGTCTCTCGCCGATTCCATGCAACGCGCTCTGGATGATTACCGTTTCCACTGGCACAACCGGGACTTCAGCGTGGCTGTGAGTGTGGGAATTGTTGCTATCGACGACCATAGCGAGAGTCCGGGGGCTATTCTACAGGCCGCCGATACCGCGTGCTACGTGGCCAAGGAGGCGGGTCGCAGTCGTATCCATATCCATTCTCCCAACGATCCGGCTCTTGCTCAAAGGTATGGCGAAATGGAGTGGGTCAGCAGGATTGAGCACGCCCTCCGTTCTGACATGTTTGTCCTGCATGGACAACCCATTGTGCCGCTCCAGCAAACAGAAAATTTCATGCAGCACTGCGAAATACTTCTACGTATGTTCGATCATGGCAGAAAGCTTGTGTTGCCGGGAGACTTCATACCGGCTGCTGAACGGTATCACCTTTCGACGAAAGTAGACCTCTGGGTTATTGAGCATGCGCTCCAATGGTTGGAGACACGGAAGAATTCACCCGTCGAATGTTCCATCAATCTTTCGGGTCGTTCTCTGGGCGATCCCGACTTTCTCAAAGACGTCATCCGGATACTGAGCAGTGTGGATATACAGCCCAGCCGGATCTGTTTTGAAATAACTGAAACGGCTGCCATCGGAAACATGATGGCTGCCGATAAATTTATTTTAGCGATGAAGAACCGGGGCTGTCTTTTCGCTCTGGATGATTTTGGCAGCGGTCTGGCTTCATTCGCTTATCTCAGAAGTCTGCCTGTCGATTACTTGAAGATTGATGGCCAGTTCGTCAAATCAATTGCCAGCGATCCTCTGAATCTTTCCATTGTAAAATCAATCCAGGAGATCGCATCCATTCTGGGTAAGCAGACGATTGCTGAATATGTTGAAGATTCGATCATTCTGGCTACGATAAAAAAATTGGGTATCCATCACGCGCAGGGTTATGTCGTGGGTAAACCCGTTCCTCTTGATGATCTATTCCGCTGAGTTTCGCGGATCCGGAAACAGAAGAAATGTTTACTTTTTCAGTTATCCGCTCAGTCGAAATCATAGGAGAAGCAGCAAGTAAAATTACGAAAGAAAGACGTGAGGAAATCTCTGAATTACCATGAATAGAAATTATTGAGATGAATAGTTTTATATTCGCATGACTTATTATATTTTACAGAGTTCATAGAAAAATCTATTTGTTAACAGGTGCTATCCACTCCATTCAACAGATTAAATAACTGGTTTTTACAGAAGACTATAAATCTTCGGATAATTATCCGCTACACCCTTGTTGACATATATGATCTCAGAACAAGAATAATTACTTGAATTATATATATTTACATTTGATTATAGTAGAATAAGCGAATACAGGCAGGAAATTATGAAGTTAAGAGTATTAAAATCAACAGCGTTAATAGCAATTATTTTTTCAATATCTTGTATTATATCATGCGATAAAGCAGAGCCGGAGCTTCCGGAGACAAAAGTCATTTTCAAAGAACTGGACTCTATCATAGATAAAGAGTATGGCTTTACTGACAATAGCGCCTTTTCCAGAGAGAAGTTATATGCCGCCTCATTAGACGGAGCGGGTGTTAAAACCGAGAAGTCAACGGTTACACTGGATGATATATCCGGTGCAATCTCCACTATGAATCCGGAGAAGAAACGCAATGCTATAATTCAAGCTGTCCATGCATATATGAAATCTCTTCCCATGGGATACAATGACTCCATATCTCCTAACAGTATAGCCCTCTCGAAAGATCCAAGACATACTGCTGGCACGGGAATTATTCTGCGAAAAGACGGTACAGGTAAATTTTACATTCTCGATATTCTTGAGGATTCACCCGCGAGCCGGGAAAAAATAGAACCGGGTAAATATATCAAATCCATTGATGGAAAAGATGTCTCAAACATTGTTGATCTCGAGGAGATCGTCGGACTCATTAAAGGATTGCCGGATACGGAAGTTGAAATTGTAACAACAGGCGGGAAATATACCCTGATTCGTGGACCTGTACAGTTTAAGAATATTCTACACTCCACCTGGAAAAACAAGAACGGCGATGAAGTCGAATACATAATGGTTCGCACTACCCTCCCTGGAACATCCAAACAATTACGCGGACTTCTGATGGATATAAACAGCCGTGGTGGAATTATTCTGGATATGAGAAAACTTCATACAGGAGATCCCGAAGAGAGCTTTCATGTGGCCGACATTTTTCTATCCGAAGAAAAAATGGGTAGTATCCGAACAAAAATTGATGGCACGAAGGTTATGACTGCCGATCCCGACCAGCTGTATACCGGGAAAATAGTTATAATTACAGGAAAGGACTCCAGCGCTTTCGCTCATATAACAGCACTGGCAATGAAATCTTCTGAAAAGGTTACGATTATCGGCACGCCTCCTGAAAATGCAACCTTTGTCAGTCAGTCTAAAACACTGCCGGGCGGATTTGAAGTCCGATTTGCAACAGGAAGCGTATACGATAGCAACGACAATCCCATGTATGAAACATCGTTAACCATGGATGAAACAATTTCAAATGAGAAGCTGCCCTCGGGTGTTCCATCATCTGCACCGGAAAAAGACGATGAAGCGGCAATTACCGCTCTGTCACTCCTGGGTAAAAGTAATTAAACTGATTGCGACAAAGGCTTCTATTAATAATTTTCAGGGCCTCCAATAAAAAAAGCCGGTTTCAAAGACCGGCTTTTTTTATTCAGAAACAGAACGATTCTTCAATTTATAAACTATTCCATTTTTTGCATACAAATCCCCCCGAAGAGGTCGTTCACTTGCACACTAAGGTTCAAGAAGCAATTTGTAACTCATAAGGGGGGTCTTTTCCGTATAACCCGGATGATACATGTCCATGTAAATCATTAATGAATACGGACATTCACCCTCTTCAAGAAATATATCAGCAATCTTCTGCAGACCATCCAGTGGACAGTTTTCGTAATACGGATGCGGTTCCAGTTCAAATCTGTCCAGTATTCGCCCATCTGTACCGGGAACAGCACCACGGTATTTATAGACCACACGTTTACCATCGGCGGTTCTCAACCGCTTCAGGTAGGAACGCTCACCATCGGGTTGATCCGCTTTAATCGGATTTTGCACAGACCCGAGTTCTCCCCCGGGCACGACAGTATAACTCCTGCATCCAATCACAGCCAGAAAGAGGCCTGAGAGCAAAATAAAACAAATCAGATTCCGATGGTGCATAATCAAATCTTTCTCAGTGACGAAAGTGTCTCATCCCGGTAAAGAGCATTACCAGACCATGCTCATTAGCAGCATCAATCACTTCCTGGTCACGCACGGATCCACCTGGCTGTATGATAGCGCGGGCTCCCGCTTCTGCCAGAACATCTACTCCATCACGGAATGGAAAGAAAGCATCCGATGCTACAATAGAATTTTCCAGTGAAAGCCCATTGTTTTTTGCCTTGATGGTCGCTATACGAACAGAGTCCACACGACTCATCTGTCCGGCGCCAATCCCCAGTGAAGAGTCCGCATTTGTAAAAACAATAGCGTTGGATTTAACATTCTTTACAAGTCTCCAGGCAAACTCCAGTCCTCGATAGGTCTCTTCATCCGGCTGCTTATCAGTAACAACCTTCCAGTCTGCACGGGAGTTGTACTGGTTATCCAGGTTTTCATAGAGAATGCCGTCCACCACCTGGCGAACTTCCATGGCAGCCGAAGTAAATCTTTGAGGATCATCGATTCGCATCACACGAACGTTCTTCTTCGCAGTAAAAACCTGAAGCGCCTCATCGGTAAATTCAGGCGCAATAACCCCTTCCACAAAGTTTTCAGTGATTGTCTCAGCCGTCTTTTTGTCCACTTTCGCAGCAAAGGCAATGACACCACCGAAGGCACTTACAGGATCGCAGTCTCTCGCACGAATGAACGCCTCGTTTATGTCAGCACCCTCACGAACAATGGCCGCACCGCATGGATTGAGGTGTTTTACGATTACAACACCGGTTCCGGGAAGAGCCAGAGCAGACGAAAGTGCCGCAGAAAAATCCAGCATGTTATTGAAAGATAGCTCCTTCCCCTGAAGCTGCACAGCTCCGTGTACTCCTGTAACCTTCTCGACAGCAAGATCGATTACCGGACGATAGAAGGCAGCCTGCTGATGAGGATTCTCCCCATAGCGCAGCGGCTGCACCTTCTGATACGAAAGATTTAAGGTCTCCGGGAACTTGTCTCCGGCCTTTTCATTCAGGTAGCTTGAAATAACAGTGTCATAGGAAGCAGTGTGATTGAATACAGCTCGAGCATAATTCAAAGAAGACTCTTCAGATACCCCGCCGTTTTTTTCTATCTCAGATTTAATAGCGTCATAGTCAGACGGGTTACAAACAGAAACAGTAAAACGATAATTTTTCGCCGCTGCACGAAGCATGGTCGGTCCACCGATATCGATATTCTCAATGGCATCGGCAAAAGACGAACCACCGGCGATAGTGGAAGCGAAAGGATAGAGGTTTACTACAACAAGATCGATGCTCTCAATACCGTGCTTGTTCATATCCGCGACATGAGAATCGTTATCAAGAAGCGCCAGAAGTCCACCGTGTATCTTTGGATGCAGTGTCTTCAGACGTCCGTCCATCATTTCAGGGAAACCGGTCTTTTCGTCGATAGCAATTGCATTAATGCCGGCTTCTTTTAATTTCTTCAGAGTTCCGCCGGTGGAGATGATCTCAACGCCACGGTCAGCAAGAAACTTTGCGAATTCTTCCAGTCCCGATTTATCGGAAACGGAAAGGAGTGCTCTTTTGATTTCTATCATATTTCTAATGTCTCGAGGTTGAGCCCCGAATCCCCCTGTTTTATATCAAATTATAACTGAAACGACAGCGATCTGTCAGACAATTCGCACCTTTCGTCCATCCAGCTTCAGACGCCCCTGGCAGTAGAGTTCAACTGCCTGAACGATAATCTTATGTTCTTTTTCGAGAATCAAAGTGGCGAGGTCTTCGGCGTCACAATCGTGAGGGACCTCAACGGCCGACTGGAGAATAATCGGGCCGGTATCGACTCCCTCATCAATAAAGTGAACTGTAGCGCCTGTAATGCGAACACCGTAATCAAAGGCCTTCTTTTGAGAATTCATTCCAGGAAATGCCGGAAGGAGTGAAGGATGAATATTAATAATTCGCCCGGAATATTTCTTAACAAGTTCCGGATTTAACAGTCTCATGTAACCCAGCGTTAACAGAAGATCGGGTTCCCATCGGTTGAGAGCCTCCATTACCTGTGCATCATATTTGTCGCGGTCAGGAAAAGAGTTGTAATCAAGCTCCATTACCGGGATATTATTCTGCCTGGCAAATTCGGCAGCCCCTGTATCCGGTCGATCTGTCAAAAGACCACATAATTCGATGCCGGAGATTTTTCCGGCTTCCCGGGCATTCACCACTACTTGAAAATTGCTGCCCCGTCCGGAAGCCAGAGATACTGCACGAACAAGTTTCATGTTTTGACTCAATTTTTCTTCCTCAATTGAATTTCAGACTCTGGATCATTCCTGAAAGAGTCAGGCTTAATGCACGATCCGGGACCTCATCAGAGTTATACATAATAATTACAAGACGCTTTCCGGTGGCTGCCATCTGAACCATCCAGAAACGGTCTTCTTTTCTGAACTCACAGGCCATGGCATGGTAGCCCTCGGGAGCAACATAACTCACCACACCTGCTTCGTCAAACTCTACACCATGGGATGTGAGAAAACGACGCATTTCATCTTCCAGTTGATAATCATCACCCTCATGGCTCAAGGCCACAACCTGAAATGCACCGGCTCCGTCCGGATCAAAAAAGGAAGGGATATCCTCAACAATAACCTCTTCCCAGTCCACCGGGATGCCTATGGTGAAAAATTTTCCCTGAAATACTCTCAGAGAGGGGCTTCTTCCATTCTCGCTCATTGTATTAGACGACTCCCCCCTTTGCCTTTCCGTGTCAAGGGAAAGCAGAACCCACGGCAGAAAACAATAGCGGCATGGAGGGCTGCCTCCCATCTCGCCTTTTGAAGCTCGAAGGGACCGGGCTCTGCGCGACCAGGCCCTCGCGAAGAAATCTCATAGAATTTCGGGAAAATTAGAGCCGCGGGGCTGCCCTTCGGGCATCGCTACGATCCCTGGCACAATTCCAGGGCAGTCGGGAAATGGAAGGATATTTACTGTAGAGTCCATTTAATTCATTCCTGGTTGCTTTTTTTTATACATAATCCATTTTAGTTATAATGAAAAGACTGGTTGTTCCATTTTCTATCTTATTGTCTCTATTTTCTTCCTGCCAGGGAGTATCTGTTCGAGATAAGAGTCCCGGAGAAGACTACCTTGCTCCCGAGTTCTCCTGTAAAACAGGGGTCATAGCCTACGAACGTAAACCCGAACAACTACTTATTTTTGAAAAATACAGAACGACACTATTTCGCAAACCGCCGGAGAATCGTAAAGGAGTGTTTGCTGTTATTACAGGTGACTCAACAACGGCTCTTTTTCACAGACAGCTGCTGCACGACCAGCTTGGTGAATTTGAAATTTACAACAGAGGCATCCCTGGGGATACAACGGTTACGTTTATGGACAGAATGCTTCGCGATGTCATTCCTCTGCATCCTGAGGTAATCATTCTGGATATAGGTGGAAACGACATCCTGAACGGGAGATGCCTGACTGAGGTTCTTGAGAATACAGAACTAATCTTAAGCCAGTTTCGAAATACACTGCCCGATGCGCATATAATACTGGTGAGTGTTCCTCCAGTATTAACCTGGAAAGCGAACTCTATAACTCCGTTCTATAACCGAAAACTTGAATATCTGGCTGCAAAAAGCGATAAAATAATCTACCTGGATTTATGGACTCACCTGGCAGAGAAAGGGACTCCTGTACTCGACAGCCGCTACCATCGTGTATTACCCAACGGGAAAAAAGACAGAGTCCATTTTAACGATGAAGGATATCGAGTATGGGCTGAACTCCTACGTCCCGTATTAAAAATGTATCAAAGATAGAAATCCAGCTCTCAGCCGATCAAACACGAAGAAACAGAGCTGTATATTACCGAAGTATCTGCAGCAGACCGAATATCGGAATTGATTTTTCCGTTATAATGGGGTACGCGTTTAGAGATCCGGAAACTATCGTTCAACTACCAACCGAATTCCTCAAGGGAGAAGCGAGTTTCATCTTATTACAGCTTGACCATTCATCTCAATATTAAAACATACCGGAATGAGTGAACATGTTGTATTTCTGACAGATTTTGGCAGCAGGGATTGGTATGCCGGAGTGCTTCATGGAGTGGTCGCCTGCCATTCACCAAGGTCCAGGACGATTGACCTGACTCATGATATCCCCGCAGGAGATATAAAGGCAGCATCCTTCATACTTGAATCATCGTACAAACAATTTCCCCGGCAATCCATCTTCTGCTGTGTTGTGGATCCCGGAGTCGGATCTGAAAGAAGGGCCATTGCTATCTATGACGGCTATCACTACTTTGTTGGACCTGACAATGGCCTTTTTACTCCGATTATCAACGGATTGGATAGTACGAACGGTATTCGTATTATTGAGAATAAATCGTTATTTCCGGAGAATATTGATCCAACATTTCATGGGCGCGATATATTCGCACCAACGGCAGCCTGGATCTCTTCCGGCGGCGGTTTTGGAGAACTCGGCCCCCTGCTTCCTGCTGCGGATACTGTTAGACTCGAATCCTACGCAAGAGCTGTTCTGGAAAATGGATTATTCAATCTAACAGTTTTATATTGCGATACCTTCGGGAATGTATTTCTGAATCTAAAACGTGAAGATATAAAGACGGATGCGTACAGTAACGATTTTAAAGAATCCTGGGAACTTAAAAGCGATAATCATATAATTACAGGTCTGAAAGAGACTTTTTCCGATGTAGAGAAAGGTATGCCCCTTTTCTATTTTGGTTCCACAGGCTACCTGGAACTGGCTATTAATCAGGGGCGCGCAGACAGCTTTTTTAATCTTACGACAGGCGCTGCAGTACAGCTTCGCATCCAATCTGCACACCTTTGACAGTCCCAAACGGAAGCTTGCAAAGTAATATTACTTAATAATTAATATTCTACCCGGGGCTCGCATTCAACAACAATACCTGAAATAATACCTAAAACGTATTACTTACAAATACCCATCCCAATTCCTTTAATTTTATTACTTTTTATTTAGAAATACATCTTAATATCAGTCATATATAGTGGTGGATCACTTGATTCCGGAGAGTATTACAATGGTAACATTACAAATTGACTTTTCCAGACTCAATCTTTATCTGCAACCACACGTAATGGTATCGCTTCTTCAATTAAATGACAATACCGAGATGAACTTTCACAAGATTGAAAAATTGGTAAAAAGTGATCAAACCCTGAGTGGTTTCATTTTAAAAGCAAGCAACTCTCCGCTCTATGCACGAAATGGTGAAATTCGAAAATTGGATCATGCGATTTCGCTTCTTGGATTCAGAGTCATTCGCTCTCTCGCCACAGCAGCCGGGACAACTCAACTATTCCACGCCTCCAGATACAAACGTTTCAGTAAATATGTCTGGCAGCATTCAGTTGCAAGCGCCGTAATTGCATCTGACATTGTGGAGATGACAGGAAAAACAGAGATACGGGATGAAGCTTTTATCGGAGCACTTTTGCATGACCTCGGAAAAGTCATACTCAGTAGCATCGATCGTAAGAAATATATAGAGGTTCTCCATATTGTGGAATCAGAGAACAAGCCATACGAGGTTGTAGAGAATAAAATCTTTGGCACTAATCATATGGAGATCGGATCAAGAGCTGCCAGGGAATGGAGACTTCCCAGAATATACGCATATATACTGGGAGAGCATAACAATGTCTCTGACAGTAATCATGGGGCACTCACACCGGAACAGAGAGATATTTTTCGAGCAGCTATCGCCGGAAATATGATTGCCAACCGAGCCGGTTTCGGAATCTCACCCCAACCGGAAAGTATCGAAAAACTTTTTCTGACTGTTGAAAAACTTGGAATATCCACGAAAAAAATACAGTCTTATACAGAAGAAGCAAGTTCACATGTAAAAAACAATGAAATTTACAAGTTCTTCAAAACACTTGTATAATGATTATATGTTCCTTCAGGAATGAAATTCCATGATGCGTCAGGCCTTTACGTGCAACGATTCGTGTATTTGCGCTCAAAGGGAAGCATTCAGGTAATGGAATCAATGATTGAACTGTGCATGGATAGAATTTTCTAAAATATTTCTAAAATATTCTAATTGTATGCATGATTCATGTAATATGGCAGCAAACTTGTAACGATAAGTAAATACACAAAATGACGGAACAGAACACTGACACTGACTTCTATTATAAGCTTAACGACCTCTTTTCAGCTGATTTATCAGATTTAAGAAACAGTGTAAAAGAGGCCGCCGGTTACATTATGCGTGGAGAGGAGATGGCCGGGACTTTGAATGCCTGGATCTTCGAACTTGCTGCAAATGCATTAAAAACCACTTATAAAAAAATCTATCATGCAACAATGCTTGCCCACCTGGGACTTGAAGAACTCCCTTATGAAGAGTGGCTCTACTTATTCAAAACTGAACTGGAAGAGCACAGTGCTGAGAATTTTTCTAAATACTGTAAAGATAATAATATATATATTGAAATCCGGGGTTTTCGCATTGATGATATATATCGTTTTGAAGTAATAAACGATGGCATCCCTTCTCAGGAAGAGTGGGAAAGAATCCAAAAATTTCTAAATCGTGCTAAAAGCCTTCATGACCTGGACTTTTCATTTGAAGAGAATGATGAGACAGAAAGAGGCAGAAAGGAAGGTGGTGGAATCGGATTGTCAATGATAATACTCGGCCTGAGGAGCCTGTCATTTGACACAGACAGCCTTAAGATACTCGTCAGTGATAATAAGACTATTTCCCGTCTGGATCTCCCTTTACGGAATATTAAAAAAAAAGTAGAATCTTCTCCAGACATTCTCAGTGATGAAGAGATTCAACAGACCCTTTATAAATTCCAAAAGAACAACGACTTCAGTATTCTAAAATTCGACGTCAACGGTAATTTAATTTCGCTCTCGCGGGAACTTCTTGAGTCGCTGGGATATGACCCCGACATTACCGAACATAGAATGGATTTTCAGCAATCAATTCCTCATCGCCTGTTCAATGAGTTAATATATGGAAACCGCAGCATAAGTGATACCGGAAGGTTTGATAACTACAGGATCTATATGCCAATCAGAAACAGTGAGGAGAAGGTTCTTTTTAGCATAAACGGACACATGGATGAGCAGGGACATCTCAATACACTGTGGAAAAAAATGCTGCAGGGAAATAAGTTTGTTTTGTCCGAGGGTGATTTTTCAGATAATCTTAAACTTTTTTCTATAATCAAACCTTATATTCCATCACTTATACTTAAAAAGTCAAAGGAGATCCTCAGAATTGGACAATCTCGTATCCCCGATGAAGTGATTGACCGCACCGTTCTTTTTGCTGATTTGAAAGATTTTACAGCACAGGCAGAGATAATAGAACATATCGAACTGCTTGGATTGTTAAACCTTGTATTCAGCGTTATGGTAAAAAGCATACGCCGATCCGAAGGGTATATTGAAAAGTTTATGGGAGATGCTGTTCTTGCGTCCTTTCCAGGTCCTCTGAATGCAGTTATTGCAGCTATAGAAATTCAAAACCAATTTTCACAATTGAATCACTACAGAGCGGCAAGTGGAGCACAGCCTATCCATTTACGAATTGGAATTAATTCAGGAATGGTGCTAATGGGCAACATAGGAACGCTGGAGAACAAAGATATAACTCCTCTGGGTGATGTTGTAAATACGGCATCGAAAATTGAAAAAAACGGCACCGCTGGTTGTGTTCACCTCAGCCAGACAACATATGAACGTGTGAAAGAGAATGTTACTTTTGATCGTAAATACAGACTGCAATCCAGGGAAAAAAAGGGATCCATACAGGTTTATTCTGTAAATTCAGTTCGATTCTATCTGGATGAGCATAAGGTTACCCTCAAACTTCGAACGCAATTTCACAGAGGCCCTGGCAAACACACAGTTAACGGATAAGAATCGCAGTAACCATTCAGTCTGAGGATCATTATTCCATAGGCGCACCAAAGGAGCAGAGGATACGGACTCTGAACATCCAAAAATGGCTCATTAAGTGGTCTGTATGGAAATAACGTATGTGCTCAGCAGCGCGATAGCTACATACCGACTGTCAGGATTGCATATCAATAAATCTACTAAAATTTCTTATTACAATAGAGAAATGGTTATTCCATTTTTTTAATCCCTTTTTCTATTATAATCTCCTGATGTCTAATCTATTGATATCTGACATACGACAATATAATATATTTGACCGTTCCAATATTTTTTTTACAAAAGAGACTTATAGTATGAGCAATTCAATGTTTTCATTAAAAAACATAAAAATCAGATCGAGACTGATAACGCTCCTGGTAGTGCTTATTATTCCTATGATACTTATTGGAATTCTCGGCATTTACGGAATAAACTCCTCAAATGCATCTATTAAGAGGATTTTTGATGATCGGTTGATTCCGGCAGACCAACTGTCACACATAAACATGCTTATGTTAGAATCGATGGAACAGATCAACCTGGCGACCAAACACGATCCACGCCTGGAGGAGAGTCAACTCCATAGCAATCACGCCATAACCAAACATACAAATACCGTTCGTGAACACGTAAAAGAACTCGACGAAATCTGGAAGAAATACACGCAGGCCAAACTTACTGAGGAGGAAGAGAATCTGGCCAATGAGTTCGAAGCTGCACATATAGAACTTGAAAATAAGGGACTTTTGGAAGCGGTAAAACTCCTTGAATCCGGAAAATATAAAGAGACTAATATTCATGCAGCTCTTGTGAATCCGAAACTATTCAATAAAGCTAAAGAAATTGCCGAAAAACTCCTGGATCTTCAAATCCGGGTGGCAAAAGAAGAGCATGAAAAAGCAGTTTCTAATTACAATATGATTTTCGCAATCACTGCAGGATCTCTGGGGATTGGAATCTTGCTGGCGATCAGTCTTGGAATCTTAATCATCGGAAGTATCACCCGTCCTCTCTCTCAGGCAGTAGTAAGAATTAAGGATATAGCCGAAGGTGAAGGCGATCTGACAAAACGTCTGGCAGCAAATACAACCGATGAACTGGGTGATCTCTCCAACTGGATTGATCGCTTCATTATAAAAATCCATGATATTGTCGTTGATATTGCCGAAACAACAGATAACGTATACTCTTCCGCTCAAAACCTGGCAGAAGCAAGTCAAGGTCTATCTGCGGGAACGGAGCAGATGAGTCAGCAGTCACAAAATATTGCGGCATCCACTGCTCAAATGAATCAGAACCTCCAGGTCATTGCCAGTTCTCTGGAAGAGACATCCATCTCTGTTAACGAAGTAGCAAAGCAATCCGGCGAAGCCTCCAATATTTCGTCAGAAGCGAATAATACAGCTTCAAAGGCCAATCAACTTGTTTCAGAACTGGGTGAAAGTGCAAAAGAGATAGGAAACGCGATAGATTCCATTGTCAGTATTGCCAACCAGACAAATCTTCTGGCACTGAATGCATCCATTGAAGCTGCCGGTGCCGGAGATGCTGGGAAAGGTTTCGCCGTTGTTGCCTCAGAAGTGAAAGAACTGGCACGTCAGGCCGGAGAATTCTCGGAAGATATTCGTGGTAAAATTGTTAACGTACAGAAAAACACAGACCTCTCCATAAAATCGATCCAGAATATTGCACAGGTAATCAGTCAGGTCAACAGCATAAACGGAAATATTGCGGCAGCTGTCGAGGAGCAGTCCATCACATCCAACGAGATTACAAATAATGTTGCCCAGACGACATCAGCATCCAATGAGATCGCAAAAAATATAGAAGGAATATCAGTTGCCGCCAGGGAAGGAGCAATCAACGCCCAGAAAGTCAATTCACTTTCTGGCAATCTCGAAAACCTATCTTCCAATCTTAATAAAATTGTATCACAGTTTAAGATTCAAAAAAAGTGACGATCTTACTATTGTCTTTTATAAAAATCTTCAGTTTTCTGCATTATACTTGCCTCTATTAGCCTGAGACTCTTCCGCGTTACAGCATTTAAAAGTACATACAGATGAGTCCTATCAGTATATAATTCGAATGACAAATGATACGCCTCATGCAGAGTGTTTCTCAGGAATGGCTGAAGCAAATCATGAACCGTAGTATTTTGATTATTGAAGATGAAGCCCCTATTGCAGACACACTTATCTTTTCACTGGAGAAGGAAGGCTTTAAAGTATTCTGGGAATCAGAGGGATTGAAGGCCCTTGAATTATTTCAGAAAATTAAGATTGATTTCATAATTCTGGATCTGGGCCTTCCGGATATAGACGGTTTTGAACTGCTCAAAATAATAAGAAAACAGACTCAGGTGCCTGTATTGATTTTATCTGCACGCTCGGAAGATATTGATAAAATTGTCGGCCTTGAGGTTGGAGCGGAT
>JBNKQE010000031.1:0-23136 GCA_050295715.1 Leptospirales bacterium | reverse complement strand
GTATCTGTAAGTCGAATATCGACAGGCCTCGATATGACGGATACGGTTTTCGGGGGCGGAATAGTTCCTGGATCGTTTGTGCTTATCGCCGGAGAACCCGGGGTTGGAAAATCAACATTGCTTCTTGAAATGACAGGTCGTCTGAAGATGGAGTGTCTATATTTCTCCGGAGAAGAGTCATCATCTCAGATAAGACTGCGTGCCGATCGTATGGGGCTGGATGCCGATAATGTTAAAATTTCGCGTGAAACGGATCTTGATACTATTCGCGATCGCATCCTGTCTGATAAGCCTGGAGTCGCTTTTCTTGATTCCATTCAGACAGTCTCCACGGGTAATTCTGCACCGGGTTCTGTTGGACAGTTGAGGGAAGCTGCCCTGGTTCTGATGGAGAGCTGTAAAAATTCTTCGACAGCTTTAATTGCCACAGGGCATATTACCAAAGATGGAAATGTGGCTGGCCCCAGACTTCTTGAACATATGGTGGATGCTGTGTTGTATTTTGAGAACGATCGACTCAATCATCACAGGATTTTGCGTGCAATTAAGAATCGTTTCGGACCTGTTGGAGAACTGGCAATATATGAAATGGTTGCAGGGGGACTAAAAGAGGTTTCCGGATTCAGCGCCATCAGCAAGGATACCCGAAGCGGATCCGGTCGCGTTCATTCGGTCCTGATGGAAGGAAGCAGAGCAATTGCTGCCGAAGTGCAGGCTCTGGTAGTGCGTACTTCTTATGGTCAGGCCAGGCGAATGGCAGATGGACTGGACAATCGTAGATTGATTTTGATTTCAGCAGTGCTTGAGAAATACCTGCGAATGAGTCTTGCTGAAAGTGATATTTTTGCAAACCTGGCCGGTGGTATTACATCGGATGACACGGGTCTTGATCTTTCTATTGCTGCTGCAATAATATCATCCTATCGGGAAACTCCCATTCCTGAGGGCAGTGCATACATTGGTGAACTCGGCCTTACGGGAGAGGTCAGGGCTGTTTCCGGAATGGAAAGAAGGATAAAAGAACTGACAAACCAGGGTTTTCATACAATATATCTTCCAGAGGGAAGCCTGAATGGATTGTCAGGAACTTTTAATGGGCTCGTCCCTGTTGCCGGTGTTGATGATCTGCTCGGCGAAGGTGCTTTTTGAAATATGTTACTGGAAGCCATACTATTTAAGTAAAGATTACTCAACGAAACGATAGAGAGGACAAAAATGAATGTTTCTACAAAAAAAATGGTGAAGAGTGGACTTATACTAACCTTTTCTATTTCATTACTGTTGGTCGGGTGTTATGCTTCTCCGACAAATGATGACGTAACTCGCGTAAAAAAGCACTTCCTCTCTTTGCGTTTTCAATCAGGGCTTGATGCACAGATGCAAAACAAGAGTGACATGGAATTATTTAAAGAGAGTTGTATGGCAAATCGTGTACGTTGTGACGACGTTCTAAAAATGCTCAAAAAGAGTGATCCTAAATTTTTCAAGGCATTGAATGATGAGGAAGGAAATAAGTGAAAATTAGAATCCCCAGGAGTGTAGAAAGAGTTTTCTGGATTAGTCTTGTAGTCTCTTCATGGGCTCTCTCAGGGCTATCAGCCGGCACTGATTCAGAAATTTCTCACAAATACCAGCATCTTCTTCAGGCGATACATTTTTATACAGGTGAACTTTTTGTCGAAGAGGTGGATGAGCGATCTCTCTGGGAGGGAGCCGTTCGAGGTATGCTTGCGTCCACAGGAGATCCTTACACTCGATTTCTTAACAGAGAAGAACTGAAAGAATTTTCCAGTACAGAATCAGGGCGTCGTGTGGGTATTGGCGCAGAAATTACAATACGTGGTGGATACCCTGTTGTCATTGCTCCTGTAGAGGGGGGACCGGCCATGAAAGCCGGGATAATGCCTGGAGACAAAATCATTAAAATTGATGATGTACCAACAGAAGGGGTCTCCTTTGGTGATTTGCTGAAGCAAATTTCAGGCGATTCCGGTACAGTCGTGAAACTGGAAGTGAATCGCCAGAGCAGTCCCGGCTCGATACAGATCCCTGTGACGCGTGGAGTTTTCAAGCTCGATTATGTTACCTGGGAGTATCTACCGGGTAAGAAGACAGGATACCTGCGACTATCTCACTTCTTTGGAGAAGATTCAGGGAGTGTTGATGAATTCCGCAAAGCTCTCGAAACCTTTCAAAAAAAAGGGGCAAAAAGTGTAATACTGGATTTGCGAAATAACTCGGGCGGACACCTGGATATGGCAGTTACGCTCGCAGGATACTTTCTAAAAAAAGACGATACGGTTGTTTACGCGAAGGGCCGAAAGCCGGAAGATAATAGAGAGTATAAAGTTTCGAGAAGAACAGAAGTGATTTCAGATGATGTGAAATTGTTTGTCCTGATAAATAAGGGTTCGGCTTCTGCCTCGGAAATTCTTGCTGGAGCACTGCAGGATCACAGGAGAGCAACCCTTGTTGGAACTCAGAGTTTTGGAAAGGCATCTGTGCAACGAGTTGTCCGTCCATTACCTGACGATACGGCCGCTCTGATTACAATTCAAAAGTATTATACTCCATTAATGCGTCATATCCATAACAAAGGTCTCAAACCTGACATAGTCCTTGAAGAATTTAAGCCGACTATTGAAGATTTATATTTTCTTGAAAAAATGAAAAAGGTTAGTTTTATCTCAAATTTTGAGAAACGCAATCCATCATACTCCGCCGGATTATTTAAAAAATTTAAATCCGAAGCCACAAAGAAGGGATGGCCGGTCTCCGAAGAATTGACCAGAAGAATTATCGCACAGGCTTATGGAAGATTTAAAAAGGGTGCGCCAGATCCGGCGATTGATTCAATCTTTCAAAGAGCTCTTGAGGAAGCCGGGAAGTGAGTCTGTCATCCAAAGGAATTCTGGGAATAGGAATTGAAACATCGTGTGATGAAACTTCCGTTGCCGTTGTCAAAAATGGCCGGGAATTATTGTCGAATATTATTTATTCACAGATTCCCGAGCACGCTCCTTTTAGAGGAGTGGTTCCTGAAATTGCCGGCCGTTCTCATCTTCAGAAGATCAACGGCATTTTTGAACAGGCGTTAAGTGAGGCGTCTGTAACTGCTGAAAAACTGGATTATATTGCTGTTACAAATCGACCGGGATTGATCGGGTCACTTATGATGGGCGGTCTGCTGGCCAAATCTCTTCATCTTGTTTATGGAATACCCCTTGTAACAATTGATCATCTGGAAGCTCACCTTTATGCAGTTGCTCTGGAAAGGGATCTTCCGACCTATCCGTTTCTTGGATTACTTCTGTCAGGAGGAAACAGCGCCATATATCGTATTGATGGTCCCGGGGAAATGACATGTGTTGCCGATACAACAGATGATGCTCTGGGTGAAGCTTATGACAAAGTTGCATCCGTTCTCTCATTACCATACCCTGGAGGGCCCTATGTCGAAAAATCAGCCGGCCTCTGGACCAATCGGGATCTGAAATCTTTGTTTCCTCTTTTAATGCGAAATAGGCCATCAACGGATATGCGATTTTCATTTTCCGGAATAAAAACGGCGGTTTTGAGAGCGGCTCGGGCCGGAGAAGATATTCACAGAATTTGTTATGATTTTCAAGAAACCGTTTTTGAGCTTGTTGAAAGGATTCTTCTTCGTGCTGTAAAGAAAACAGGAATAAATTCCATTATTGCTTCGGGAGGAGTCCTTGCAAATGGGAATTTAAGAGACAGGCTGAATCAAATGGGAAAAAGTCACAGAATAGATGTATATTTTCCTGGAAGTAAAACTCTCTGTACAGATAATGGTGCGATGGTAGCAGCATGCGGATTTCATCATTTTAATGATCAGAACCTGGCAGCTTCCAATTATAATGTTTTCAGTCGTCGATGAGTGAAGCGTTGCTGAAATACCGATAATGTAAAAGAATTTGACTCAAGATACATAAATAAAAAAAATAAGAGTTCATGGAATCATAGAATAATGGAGAAATTGCGGCTGGACAAAAATTACCAGCGCCGCAGGAGAGAGAGATTGTCATCATTAAAAAAGAAATTAGTATGGGTACCAAACCTTTTTACGCTGGGAAATCTTACACTTGGATTTATCTCCGTGATTACATCAATGAAAGGTGAGCAGGATCCATCGTTGATTCCACTTGCCGGACTTTTAATTGTACTGGCTGTATTTTTTGATGGGCTGGATGGGTTTGCTGCAAGATTGCTTGATGCTCAATCGGAACTGGGTGCTCAGCTCGATAGCCTTGCGGACCTTACAACCTTTGGGATTGCTCCTGGCGTATTAATGTATGTAATCTACCTGGATGAATTGACAATTGATATGTTCTGGAAGTCGGGTATTCCCGCCGGTATGTTCCTGGCCGCAATTTTTCCGGCATTTGCGGCCTTCCGGCTGGCCCGGTTTAATGTGGATCACTCCCCGGAGGGCTTTACAGGTTTGCCCTCTCCAATTGCCGGAATCATTATTGCCATGATGGCAATCCTATCGCATGAAGGATTGCATATCCCTTTTATACCTGCTACCGGGATCTATATATTGATCGGTATACTGATGGTCAGTACCGTCGGTTATGCAAAACCGCAGGTGACAATTTTTAGAAATCATTCACCCGCGAGAATAGTAATGGCAGTTGGAGTCCTTATCGGTGTTCTTATCTTTATGTTTGTCCGTTATGATCTGCGAGTCACCCTTGCTGTTTTGTTCGGACTTATAATGATCTATGTTTTATCTGGAATTGTATCACTGATTATTCACTTGATTCAGGAATATCGTGTTTAATCCCCTTCTTACTACAATTGCAATCCGGCCTGTAAAATTAGATAGGGCCGGATTTCTCCTGGTGCAACACTGACGCTTAAAAATAGAAAATGACTTTGAATTCTCAGTCTGTACATGCTTTTCTGATCCTTTCCGAACCATAATCCCGAATCTCTTTGCTCAGGGACTGATATGTATAAAAAAGATTTCATCGGGTCTCCGCGCACCATTTGTATCCACCCCATTTCAAACTCCCAGGATTTTTCAGAAAATGCAAGCGAACCTTCCCAGGTCCATGTATTATCCGTTCTCTTTTCCAGAGCCACCTTCAGAAAAAAGAAGTTATTTTCGTAACCGACAAACCCTGCGATTCCATTAAATTTTTTAACAAAACTTGTCGGTTTGTATATAGCTCTTCTGTACTCTCTGATTCTTGACTCAATAAAAATAAAGTCACTCAAATAGATTCGTCCCGAGACGGATCCCTGTCGAAAACCATCTATCCCTCGATCCTCTCCCGAGAAATCCAAATATAATATTTTTCGATACTGAAGTGATAAGCCACCTCTTCCGGATTTACCTCTTCTGTTTGAAAAAAAATTTCGCGTATTATAGTCTTCATAGTCTTTCTTTGAATCTCTATCGCCACTTAGTTTCAGATTGAATTCTTCTGAAGAGAGAGTCAACTTTCCGAATCCTTCAAGAAGACCTTCACGATAGATTAGATCTACAACTGTCTTTTGCTTTATTTTTTTATAATCTACTTGAGAGAATGAAGACAGGGCGGATAACTTTGCCTCAGGATGGTAATAGAATGAAAAAAAAGGGTGTGTTATGAAAATTCCATAACCCGGATGATTCTCAATTAGAAATAATCCTGTGTAAAAGTTGAACCAGCCCGCGCCCAGAAAAATTGATTTAGACTCTCTGCGTGATGGTATTTCCGGAATCCGGGAGATCTCATAAGGAGGAGTCAGAAAGGAAGACCTGCTTCCCTGATCAGGAAGAAAGCGGCTTCCGGCAGAAATATAGAACAAACTATCATATATTTCCATTGATAATCCCGCTGACCCACTTTTTACATTACCTGATACTGGACTGGAATATCCATAGTAATTCAGAAAACTTCTTTTCAGTTGAAGCGATCCCGGATCTTCTATTCTGTCTCGATTATTTATCCACTCAATACCTGCTTTGATCATACAGTCAGGATTATCCCACTGATGATAAATTTCCCCGTTTTTGCCACCTCTTGCGTCATCAATTGTTCCCTGGAATAAAGCGCTTGTGTCAAAATAAGTGGAATTGTAAAAGGAATGACAGCTTCTCTCTGCCCGGATATTATGAGCCTGTATTGAGATAACGGTAATAATCACTCCTCCCAATGGAGTTTTCAATCGATTGAGTAACCGGGAATGTATAGCTGAATGCATATATCTGCAGCGTAGGATTTTTTTATTTGTTGCCTGGTTTATGAACTTTTTTAGATTAGATGTTGGAGTCTCTCCAGCGGGTAAAAATGAAATCCAGTGTTGAAAAATTTGAGAGTTTGTACAGTGATAATCGTGATGATCTATTTATATATATCATTCGATCGATGCATGATGAGAACACTGCCTCCGATATTTTACAGGATACGTTTTTAAATTTTTTTAAGCACTTTGACGGAAAAGAATTACTGGATGACAGGGAGAGTCGGATGTATTTATTCCGTATTGCCCGGAACCTGATGATCAATCATACAAAAACCGCTTATATGCGAAAGGTTGATCTCACTGAAATGTCAAATATGTCATCTGACCGTTCCTCCAATCCCGGACCAGAATCTCAGATTGTCGGTAAGATTGAGAGGGATCAGCAGGAGAGTATTTTGAAAGATCTCCTGGCCCATCTAAATGAAGAAGAGAGAACGGCTGTTGTCCTTCGATTTTATCATGAAATGAAACTGGATGAAATTGCCGAAATATTGGACGTTTCTATATCATCAGCTTCTCGCCTTGTGAGAAAATCAATTGAGCGGATGACTGCAGATGCAAGAAACAGGGGTATTATGGTTGATCTGCCTGACCTGTGATGCGAGCAAATTGCAAATATTCTGTTTTTTCATTTGTTCAGAACAAAGTGTTATTTTTCTGCAAAAACGGAAAAGCTGTTTGTTGTAAGAGATGAGACAGACGAGAGACTAATGTTAGATAAACAATACATAAAAGATTCCGGAAAAATTGAACGGTTGGTCCGACGGAAGCCTGTGCTGCCGAAACTGCCCGAGTTTTCTCCTGAATGGTTGGAAGCACAACCAAATGTAAGTGTCTCATCAATTCTTTTGAAATCAGGTTCCCGAAGAAACTTATTTCGACCTGTCGCTTATTCTGCTGTTGCTGCTCTATTTGTGGCAATATTCGCTGTTGTATTTATTTATAAATCAAAAAATCTTCAACTTCCAGGACAACAGAACTCTGCAGAGCATGCCGACCGGAAAAAAACCAGGGCATTACGGGCTATTGTCTTATTTGTTGAAGGTGATGTTCAAATCATTCGACAGAATAAAGAGACTGAAATCTATAAGGGTGACACGCTCAATACAGGTGATACAATCAGAACTGGTGCTGTTGGAAGGGTTGGACTTGCCCTTGGCAGCGGGATTCAGGTAAGCATCGCTCCATCTTCTCTTGTTAATCTGGAGGAGTTTTCTCAACTGGAGAAAGAAAAACTGCGTCAGGTAAGTATTGAGCTCAAGTCCGGAGAACTCATCAGTCATGTCGACAAACTGCGATCCGGGGAGAATGTCGAAGTAATTACTCCCACATCGGTTGCCGGTGTGCGTGGGACCTCTTTCATTGTCAAAAGCTCAGAAGAGTCAACTCAGGTTATTATGATTGATGGATCTGTTGCACTGTCACCTAAGAAGAAAAGCATTCTGCAAAATATTATCATCGAAGGGCCTGTTATCCTGGAACAGGGGCAATCTGCTGTTTTTAAGAAAGGTGAATCCATAAAATTGGAACCGGTTTCGCAAAAGGTGATTCAGGATGCGGAAGTAATTATCGCTCAGGTGCAGAAGGAACATAAAAAGGTTCGCAAGGTAATCATTGACTCGGTCAGTGAATTAAATCCTTTGAAAAATCCCGAAGAATTCCGAAAAATATATGGTAGAGATCCTGAGATAATTGTCTTAAAGAATGGAAGAGTCTTGAAGGGTGTTGTGGCATCTCAGTCCGGCGAAAAATTGGTTGTACACAGCACAGAGGGTGCTCACATTCTTAATGCAGGTGATATTCAGGAGATTCGGTACGTAGAAATACCTGAAAATGAGTAGGGTGTCGTGAGTTAAAAGATATAACGTTTTTTATACGTAGAGTTAATTTTTTTCTTTTGATTTATGATTGCTTCGTCTGATACTATTAGTTTTGTTGTTTTTCAGTTCGCGTATTGGGATCTCTCAACATGTAAGCAGGATAATAAGTATAATAACTGAGTATTATTACTTAATATCGGTAGATAGTCCCGATAAAAATAATACGTTAAATCAAAACTAGTATATATATTAAACAAATTAAAAAAAAATAACTCAGTCTGATAATTTTGAGAATCAAATTGTTGTCATAGATGACCGGTATCACCGGTAAATCATGCAAGAGAGGGAAAAGATGAACCGTTTATTAAATAAAAAGATCACCGGTCTTCTGCTGATACTCGCAATGGCCGGTTATACGGTCGCCTGCTCTCAGCAGACCAAGAAAGCAGATGAGGCCGCTATGGTGGTTACATTTGTTACCGGGGATGCAAAAGTTGTACTTGCATCTACCGGTGAAGAAAAGGTCGCTACAGTAGGGATGGTTGTGAAAGAAGCTGATCAGCTAAAAACAACAACAGGGACTGTGGATCTTCAAACTCGCAGTGGCAGTGCGATTCGCGTTCGTGAGTTTACTTCTATTACTGTCGCAAAATTGGCCGGTAAGGGTGGAGATGAGACTCGACTCAGCATGGATCACGGTGGCCTGCTGGCTACAGTGAACAAAAACACAGCTCAGGAAGAGTTCAACGTTGTAACACCAACCGCTGTGGCGGGTGTTCGTGGAACAACTTTTTCTGTGGATGTTGAGGATGGTCAACGACCTCGTGTAAAAGTTGTTGAAGGTAAAGTGGCTATGGCTCCACGTATTTCTGCTCTTGAGGATTACACAAAAGAAGAAATCGCCAGTAGCCCGGAGTTGACCAAACTGGCAAACCTTCAGACTACTGCTGAGATTGTTCTTGAAGACAAGACTGAGGGAACTCTGGATGAATCAGTTGAGCAGCAGGTAATTAAGGTCAATGAAGCACTGACGATTGCAAAAAAGGAAAACAAGTCTATGAAAGAAGTAGCACTTGTTCCTGAAGTAGCTGATGTTGTGAAGCTCTCGGACAGAATGGAAAAAAAAGAAGTGGCTCTTGTTGAAACAAAAGAGGCTGAATTTACAGCCCAGGAAGAAGTTGAACAGCAGACACTTGTCACTATTGAAAGTGATATTCTTGCAGGCGTCCTGAGTGATGGTGAAAACAAAGCAAGTGCAGTAGCACAGCTAAAAGAGCTTCGCACTGCACAAGAAGAAGTAATTCTTGAGAAAATCGAAAAAGCGGCATCAGCTCAAAAACTTGACTCTGCAGAAGAGATTAAGAAACATTATAACAAGCTGGAAAAGATCTCATTGAAAAATGGTGAAGAGATTTCCGGAGCTGTTATTGCTCAAACAGGAGACCTTATGGTTATCCATAGTGCCGATGGTGTGCGTCGCGTTAAGAAAAATGAGGTGGAATCTCAGGAGTTTCTTTACTGATAGTAAAACATTGGTTAAATGATTCAATGTTTCCTGGCCGGTAAAAACCACCAGGAACAAAAGATGCCGGCTGTGATAAAAGAAACACAGTCGGCTTTTTTGTTTTCTCTTCTTATATTGAACCTGTAACAATCATTTTGTAAGGAATAGATATTGCTTGGCAGATTGACACTCCTCCAGTAATGATCATTGGGATAAAAGATCTTGATTGATATGAGTTCCATAGCATTTTGACTGACAGGGATGGAGTAATTGACCTGTTTAATTCATATCATTCTTTAAATAAGATTATACCGAATGAATCCTGTTTATGTAGATTTATATGTCAAAAAATGAGGGAAAAAATGACCCGATGGCTCTGGTGCGGTCTATACAGATTCGCCCGCGTAATATTTGTGTATGTAAGCAGGTACCATACAATGTGGTTGAAAATGCCATAAAGAAAGGTGCGCATTCCTTTGAATCCATTCAAAAAATGACCGGTGCCGGGACCGGATGCGGAACCTGTCGGGGTCGTATTGAAGAAGAAATAGAGAAACACTCCTGACTCTTACTATATTTTTACCAGGTTTTTATGGCTGAATACTTTCAATTATCCAGAATTTTTGTTGTTGGAGGACCTGTTATGGTTCTCCTGGTTGCAGCATTCATTGCGACTGCAATCTTAATCATCGAACGATGGTTGTATTATAAATCTTCAACCGAAAACATTGATCCTTACCTTCTAATACTGACCGAAAGAATTAGCAAAGGTGATTTTGATGGTGCAAGAAGAGAAGTGTCATTTAATCGCGGTCCTGTTTCTTCAATATTGTACGCCTGCCTGGAAGATATTTCTTCCATTGATGATTTTTCGAGGGAGCAATACGAAGAAGTCAAATCGAGAACCCTGGCGCAGTGGATACCTGCGCTGGATCGCTACCTGAACTGGCTTGCAAGTCTTGGCAGTGTTAGCCCGTTTGTTGGTTTACTGGGAACGGTTCTCGGGATTATCCGTGCTTTTGTCAGTCTGAGTGAGAAGTCTACCGGCGGAGCAGAAGGCCTCGCAGGATTGAATGCGGGGGTAGCAGAAGCGCTTGTAACAACTGCAGCAGGCCTTTTTGTCGCAATCCCGGCAACGATTGCATATAATTACTACAGAGGTCGAGTTGATGGAATATTACTCGATATGGAAATTGCTGCAAGTAAATTGAAATCAATCTTGAATCGACAGTCTTCCGGAAATGCATGATAGATTTTACAAAATACAGAGGCCGCTCTGTAATGAGCGGAGTAAATATAACACCCTTTACAGATGTTGTTCTGGTTTTGCTTATTGTATTTATGGTATCCGCTCCGGGTATTCTAACATCCGTTCTTCATATTCAGTTACCGGGGGCCGAAGGCGATACCGGTAAGGATGATGCATCACTGGTTATTGGTCTCGATCGGGAGGGTGAAATATATATTGATGGCAGGACAGTTCCATCCGAAGAGTTTATTGAAAGCTTAAAAGAGAAAATGAACAGGGATGATGTCTCAAAAGTAATCTTAAATGCCGACACACGTACAAAACACGGAGACGTAGTGAACATACTGGATAAAATCCGAAAAGCCGGGGTTCAGGCTGTTTCTGTAGGCACTTCTCACAAATGAATTACCTTCATAAAAAGGAGAGAAACAGAATACTCCGGCTAGTTCTGGTCTGGTTTTTATTTCTGACCCCTATGATTTTTTTTGTTCCGGTAATGTTTTTTTACCCACTCTCAAAATTTCCCTGGAAATTTTTTTTAACCGGATCACTTGTTGAGTGGATTTCTGGAATGTCACTCCATATTTTCTCTGAAAAACTGCAGAACCGAAGGCTTCACAGTTATCTGGAGAGACTTATTCTCACAGTCATTGGGCTCCCCCTGACTGTTATTTTGATTTCAACAGCTCCACACGGATATGCAGGGCTGATTCGATTGTATCTATCCAGTGAAATGTCCTTGTTAAACGGCGGAATCCGCGGGCTGGCTCTGCATATATCATTTTTTTTTACTGGATACCTGGTCTTTGTTTTTTCAGGATTTTCCGGGAATCTTGAAAAGGGTGGTTTATTTTTAGTTCTGTTTGTTGGAATTTTTTCATTTATGGTGTTTTTACGTCAATGGATCCTTTACAAAGGTATGGTGGCTCGAATGAGAAATAGATTTCATACCCGCAGCACTTCTGAATTTTCCATGATGAATGAAAAGGAAAATTCTGAATCTAATTGACCCGGTTGCCAATACGTATCCAGGTGTATAATTCTACACGCGATAAGGGGGCATTATCCTATGAGACAGGAAACCATTTCACTCCATGGGGGGCAAGCACCGGACCCGACAACCGGGTCAAGAGCCGTCCCCATTTATCAGACAACATCTTATGTTTTTCAGAATACAGAACACGCTGCCCGGCTGTTCAGTCTTGAAGAACCAGGCAATATTTATACTCGAATAATGAATCCCACTACAGCTGTTTTCGAAGAGCGAGTGGCAATGCTTGAGAATGGAGTTGGAGCACTGGCAACAGCGTCCGGCCAGTCTGCCATAACAATGTCCATCATTAATATCGCTGGAGCAGGGGACGAGGTTGTCGCGTCATCCAATCTTTACGGCGGAACATACAATCTTTTCAGGCACTCATTGCCGCGTCTGGGAATCAAAGTACATTTTGCAGATATTCGGGATCATGGTGCAATAGAATCCCTTATTAATGAGAGAACCAAACTTGTCTATGTGGAGACATTGGGAAATCCGGGGATGGAAGTTGCCGATCTTAAAGCAATTTCCAGTATAGCACACAGTCATGGATTACCCTTATTTGTTGATAATACATTTGCGACTCCCTATCTCTGCAGGCCGCTGGAATATGGTGCCGATGTTGTTGTTCACTCCGCTACAAAGTACATAGGTGGACATGGTACGTCGATTGGCGGAGTAGTTGTGGAGGGTGGAAATTTTGACTGGAGTCAGGGCCGTCATGCGGCAATAACTGAGCCGGATGACTCTTATCATGGCCTCAATTACTGGAAATTATTTGGTAACTTCGAACCTGCTGGCGGCAAAAGTGTCGCATATATTACGAAACTTCGCGTTCAATGGCTGCGTGATCTTGGTGCGGCTGCTTCACCGTTTAATGCATGGATGTTTCTGCAGGGACTGGAAACTCTGCATCTTCGCATGGAACGCCACAGTGAAAATGCAATGAAGATTGCATCTTTTCTGGAATCCCATCCGGGAGTGAACTGGGTTCAATATCCGGGACTTTCTTCGCATAAGGATCATGATCTGGCCGAAAAATATTTTCATAGAAAAATGTATGGCGGTATGATGGGATTTGGCATTAAGGGTGGTCTGGAAGCAGGACGGAAATTTATTAATTCACTGAAGCTATTTTCGCATGTAGCCAATGTGGGAGATGCGAAATCTCTGGCCATACATCCTGCTTCTACCACACATCAGCAGTTGACATCCGAGGAGAGAGCTTCAGCAGGTGTAACAGATGATTTTATTCGTCTTTCAATTGGAATTGAATCTTTTGATGACATCAGGGAGGATCTGGAACAGGCACTTGCTTCCGTGTGAGTCCTCTTTCTTGATATTATGAACGAGTCGGATACAGAACAATCAGCGGATCTCCAGGATCAAAAAGTAAAAAATTATCGTTCGGATCTGGGATATACTACCACAAAGATTGTAACTCTTCCCGGAATCAAAACGGTATCCGGTCATGAATTTAAAACTATCGATGTTGCTTACATGACCCTGGGACGATTGTCTCCGAAAAAAGATAATGCGATACTCATTACGCATGCTTTTTCCGGAAACGCTCATGTCGCAGGGATTAATCCGGAATCGGGCCGGCCCGGCTGGTGGGATTTTCATGTCGGACCGGGTAAAACAATTGATACTGACAGGTTTTTTGTTATCGCGTCGAATGTACTGGGTGGTTGTGACGGGACGACAGGTCCCTCTTCAATAAATCCTGAAACGGGAAAACGATACGGCATGTCTTTCCCACCTGTTACAATTCGTGATATGGTTTCAGTTCAGGTTAAACTGATTGATTATCTCAAAATCGATAAACTGTTTGCAGTTGTTGGCGGTTCCATGGGAGGAATGCAGGCTCTTGTGTGGTCCGTTGAATACCCGGATCGTGTGCAGACCTGTTTGCCGGTAGCCTCATCCATGGCTCATTCTGCCATGCAGATTGCATTTAACGAAGTGGGCCGTCAGGCAATCCTTACCGATCCGAACTGGAAGGGCGGAAACTATTACGAAAATGGCGACGAAAGACCGGAACATGGGCTTGCCGTTGCAAGAATGGTCGGTCATGTTACTTACCTGAGTGAATTTTCAATGCGTACAAAATTTGGCCGGCGTGTTCAGAGACCATCTTCGCCGGAAGATCTTTTTCCGGTTTTCTTTTCCGTGGAAAGCTATCTGCAGTATCAGGGTGAAAGTTTTGTGAAAAGATTTGATCCCAACACGTATCTCTATATTACAAAAGCCCTTGATATGTTTGATTTGCTGGAGGGGAAAAAACCCTCCGATGTTCTGAAAACGATCAAAGCTCGTTTTCTGGTTATATCCTTTGAGTCAGATTGGTTGTATCCGCCGAATCAATCCAGAGAACTTGTACGTGCCTTGAAGCGCGCTAATGTAACGGTTTCTTATACGAACCTTGAAACACCTTACGGTCATGATTCATTTTTAATAAAGAACCCTGAATTGAGCCGAATTGTTCGAAATTTTCTGTATATGGAATATCGCAATCTTCAACTCCAGGGGAATGGAAAAAATACTGAAGGGAATAGAGATACTGAATAATGTTTGCTCATGTATACAATACGGCATATGACTGGATTCCTGAACAATCCCGGGTCCTTGATCTGGGAACCGGTGACGGGGAATTCCTTGCCAGGCTTGTACATGAAAAAGGTCTGGAAGCCGAGGGCGTCGAAAAAGATGCCGAGATGGTTGCTCGATGCATCGAAAATGGTGTAGTTGTTCACCAGGGTGATGTAATAGACGGCCTGGATCAATATGAGGACGATTCGTTTGATTTTATACTTATGATTGGAACATTTCAGGAATTGTCCAGACCCCATGGAATTCTCCAGGAGGCATTTCGTGTTGGAAAGAGAATCATCATTGGATATCACAACTTTGCCTACTGGAAGATACGATTCAAGCTTATGTTTGAAGGACGTGTCCCCATGACAAACTCAATGCCCTACCTCTGGTATCAATCACCCAACACAATGTTTTTTTCAATAATCGATTTTGAGGTTATGTGTGAAAACTTTGGATATGTTGTGGAGAGAAGCGCCTATTTTAATACGAGGGGAAGAGTGTGGCCTGCTCCCAATTTTTTTGGAGAGCAGGTTCTTGTTGAGTTCAGACCGGAAAATAATCCGGTTTAGTTACTCCATGACAATCAGTATTTCAACTCTCCTGTTCTTACTCTGCCCATCTTTCGTTGTATTCGGAGCTATTGGTTTTGTTTCACCAAATCCACGATAGGACATTCGACCTGGATCAATATTATAGTTATTCTTGAGTATCTCCAGTACGGCCTTTGCCCGTTTCTCCGATAAGTCTTGATTGTAACTGCTGGATCCTTTTGAATCTGTATGGCCGCTGATTCTTATTTCTCTATCACTGTGTTTGTTTAATACTTCGGCAATTGCCTTTATTGCTTTTTGGGCTCTGCTTGAGATTTCAGAAGAGTTATAGTCGAAAAGAATATCTTCCATTTCAAGAACAATGCCCTCCTTATCACTGCGCACAGATACATCTTTGTTTTTTTCCAGATCGTCTGTTATGGCTTTTGCTGTTCTTATCCTGTCTTCATCTTTTATTTTTCGAATCTTTTTGTAGATACTTTCAATATCATAATTATACTTAAGGTCTTCACCTGAGGATGTAGTGAATTTGTAACGAATTCTACTCCTGTCATATACCGGGATCCCTTGTTTATTATCAAAATATAGAATAGATTTTGATTCTCCGCGGATTCTTACAATGGGGATTTCTCTATTTTTTTGATAGATGTCATAATGATAGCTATACTCAATACGGTAGTAGTTCCCTGGTGGAATTCCCTCTTTTTCCAGTCTTTTAATACCCGTATATGTATAATTCACTTTGATTGGGATCAATATTCTGTAGCCGTCAAGTTCCATGACCTCTTCACCAGGACTTTCCCAACCTTTCCCCGTTGCAGGTAACACGTCCGGAAATGTGGGGAGACTTCTCAAATTTGGCATATATTCATTTGAGCGAACGACGTATGCGCCATTCACATTTATTTGAAATTTTGAGTGGTATGTTCTGTCCTGTCTGTAAACACCGGACCCTGCTGGATTTCTGGAATACGTTAGAAAATCACCGCTCAGATCGGTAAGGTCCGATTTTTTTTTCCCTGCTTTCAGGACGATTCGATTTTTTTCTTCTCTGGTTTCCACCCCCTGGCTGCTTGCCAGAGATATATCCTGGTGTTTTTCTACAATTAAAACGTCATCCGGGCTTAAATCGAAGCGAAGTGAGCTCTCTTTGACAGTTTTTTTCGGATTTCCCAGTAAAATAGAGTGCCCGAAAAGGAAAAAGAGGGAAAAAAAAATGAAGTCGACCCTCAAAAAATGGGCCGACTGAATTTGTGGAAGCGATATTCTCATAATTGATTGTCGACGAATTGGAAAATTACTTTATATTTAAGAGCCATATTATAAGATGATTAGGATTCACCCTTAATCCTATTAAAATCGTTGCGGGGCTTAAGGGATTCTCGGACTGTGGCCGTATCTGAACAGGGCCGGGATGCCCGCACAGAAGGACGGTAAATACAGTGTTACTGGAAGGCTTGCATCATATATCTCTGGGTTGCTCGGATCTCAAGCGCTCCACAGATTTTTATACTGAGATCCTTGATTTTGATTTGGTTGAGGAGGCTGATAGCTATATCATTCTCCATCTTGATCCGGTCAATATCCGCCTGAACTTTGTCGAAGGTTTTCGGTCAAAAGTTGAAAATCCAGGTGAGACCAGTTTATCTTTTATTCTGGATGTGGATGATTTTACTGAAGCCCTGAGTGAACTGGAAGAACAATCCATTGAAATCATCAAAGGCCCTATTATGATTGAGGGTGGTGAATCAGTATTAATTGCAGATCCGGATGGGAACCTGCTCGAGCTTTTTTATAAAGAAGACTGAGACTTGAGCCCTCAGGCTATGGAGAATATTGAATGAGGATTTTAATCCGGCGTATTGGTGGAATGATCGGGGGGATTCTTGATCGTGCCTTCAGTGCAGCCGGAGCTCTGGCTTTCAGTCAGATCCCTGCATACATGGATCAGTACCTGCTATTTCTGAAAGGGATGTTGCAGGAGTCTCGAAGGCAGGTTGAATCCGTTCAGGATAGAGCTTCATTGTCAGGTAAAACTCTACAACAATTCATTGATAAACATCTCGCCAGTCCAGATCCTGATTTCAGTGCATCGGGACTTATAATGAAAGACACGTTGCAGCGTTATGAGAATTATCGATTGGCAGTTGCTGACCTTGAGCACAGCACTGTATTTCAGAAGCCATTCTACTTTTTATATCATTTTGATTTTTCTTTAATAAAAGAAATCAATTATACTCCATCCATTCCTGTAACCATGGAAGCCGGTGTGTATGCTCTGGCAGGGCTTGTTTTCGGACTGATTGTTTACACGATAATTATCTGGGCACCCGCTCAATTGCTTGCTCCATCCGTTCGCAGAAATGGAAGGTAAGATAGAAAGTCGTGCTAACTTCAGGTCATTCAGATCAGGTGGACATTGATCCACATTCAAACAAACGCGGTTTTCTTATAGTAAATACTGGATCACCGGATTCACCAGACAAAGCATCGGTAAGGCGATATCTATCAGAGTTTCTGTCAGACCCTTATGTAATGGACACTCCCTGGCTTCTTCGAATGTTAATATTACATCTGGTGATATTACCGCGAAGACCTGCGCGATCTGCGAAACTCTACAGTAAAATTTGGACACCGCAGGGATCGCCTTTGATCGAGATTTCCAGGAGTTTTACAGAAAAATTAAAATTGCATTTTAATGCAATTTCCGATTCAGAAATACCGGTTGTACGCATGGCTATGAGATATGGATCTCCCTCAATAAAAAATGCTATGGATAAGATGGCAGGGGAGGGTATTTCCAGGATAACAATCTTTCCGGCTTTTCCACAATTTGCTGATGCTACAATCACTTCAATTCTTACTGAAGTGAAACGAATCGCGCGAAGATATCAAAATATAAAGATAGATTATATCCCATCATTTTTTGACAATGATCTATATATTAAATCTCTATCATCTCTCATAAATACCGAGTTGAGTGAATTAAAAGAGAAGAAAGGATTTGTTCCTGATAAGATTCTCTACACATTTCATGGTCTCCCGGAAAGACAGCTGAAAAAAATCGATGTGGATGGGAAGTGCCTGACTTCAGGTTGTTGTAAAGATTCCGCCCGTGCTTCCCGCGGATGCTACAGGGCTCAGTGCTTCCGTACTGCCGAACAATTGGCCAGGAATATTGAATTGAAATTAGATCCAATTGTATCCTTTCAATCTCGTATGGGAAGGATACCCTGGATTGGCCCCCATACAGAGGATATTCTCAAAGAATTACCGGCCAGCGGTATACGTAGAGTGGCTGTGGTTGCTCCTTCTTTTATTGCCGATTGCCTCGAAACATTGGAGGAAATTGCAATGGGTGGCCGTGAGATTTTCATGAGTGCGGGTGGCGAAGAGTATGAATACATTCCTGCTTTAAATACATCCGAACTGTGGATACAATCGGTTTCAAAGTTATTAACTGAGGGGCCGGTACATCAACTTTCATGATCCGGTTATTCTCTGATGATTGGGGAACCTCATTGTTTTCTCTAATTTCGAAAAATTCTCTATAGCTTGAGAAATTTTTCCGATACTACAAGTGGGTAGTATCGACCTGGAGATTCCAATATGTTTCGAAATCATACATTCAATATTCTTATAACAGGATTTGTAGTCACACTTCATTCATGTACGACTACAAACGTAAACATGACGAGCAACTTTTCACAGAGCCCGGTAGATGAATCCGGAGTGGTTGCAAACAGGACGCTGAAACCTGATACCGCCGGAAAGCCTGAAATGACATCCAGCAATGCTGCAAAGCCTCTATTGGCCGGTTCTTTAAAAAACTCATCACAGTATCCTCAAAGCACAAACGGAGAATCCAGTTGTAACTGTCAAAAGAATCCACAAAATACAACCGGCGGGATGGCAGCCTCTTCATTACCATTGCAATCGGAGAATCTCTCCGACCCCGCCCACAGTAGCACAAACTCCACAGCCCTGGCTACAACTGGAAGTAATCCTGAGAATGAAAAAGAGTTTTTCAATGAGCTCAGCAAACAGGATCCGGCATTGAAAAAAAATAGTGATGAATCAAGTCAGGAATACGTTTTTACGGTTCCTGTTCCGGAAGACAATCACGAAAAAGTTGTATTAAAAGAAGAATCGGATTTTAAACAGAACAAGGGTGAAGATTTGACCGGTGGAACTGTTCCATCCACAGCCAGCGATCTCGGTAAAATGTCCGGAAAGGGATTTGATCAGGTGGGAACTGCATCCTGGTATGGTAGAGATTTTAACGGTAAACCAACCGCAAGCGGTGAAATATTTGATTCTCAGAAACTGACTGCCGCGCATAAAGATCTTCCACTGGGAAGCATTGTTCTTGTTCGAAACATGGATAACGGCAAAGAAGTGCTCGTGCGAATCAATGATAGGGGACCATATGTTGATGGTCGCATACTTGATATGAGCGAATATGGTGCTCACCTTCTCGGATATCGCACAAAAGGTCTGGCTTCGGTGGGAATCAAACTTGTCCGCCGTGGAGATGTGGCAGTAAAAGGCCCCGGAGTTACTGCGTCTTTTTATGATGATTCTGAAGAGAGTTCACCGTATCCTGCAGGTTCAGGAGACGATGAAATGACTGAATCTGATTATGTAGCGGCAGCTATTCGTGGAACGAATTCAGAATCATCCTCCGGGAAAGAGGATTATATAGACTACACAAAGGATATTGTCCCTCTAAAGGAATTAAAGGGATTTTCTGTGCAGGTTGGTGTTTTTGAAGATATAAAAAATGCGGTAGGCCTGAAAAAATACCTGAATACTTACGGGGTTCCCGTCAGCATTGTAAATAAAGGTAGTGTATATGCGGTTCTTGCCGGACAGTTTAATACGAGATATGCGGCTGAACAGCTGAAGTATCAAATGGTTTCCGATGGATACAATGTATTCATCGCCGATAATTCGAAGTAATCCCTCGATTTGCTGCCGGTGATAAAGATTTGTCTTTGAAGGGTTTCAACTTTCAAAGACAAATCTTTCAATTTTATACAACTCTGTGAGTTCTCTTACCTGTCTGATTTATTCAACAGCTTTTATTACAGGGGGAAGATAATCCTCAGGAGCTTCATATCCCATTAATGTTAGTAACGTTGATGCAATATTGGCAAGACCCGGGTTTTGCACAGTCGTATCAATCGTATACTTCTCTGATCCGGGCCCTGTCAGGATAAATGGAACCGGATTTAATGTATGGCTTGTTTTAGCAGCGATATGTCCATCCCTGTCCTGTTTTATGTTCCCCTGTTTGTCTGTTGAATACATAGATTCGCAATTCCCATGGTCAGCGGTAATTATAACAGTAATATTCTCTTTTCCTGCAGACTCAAGCAATCTTGCTAAACTGCGGTCAACAGCTTCCACTGCTTTTATTGCTGCTTTTAGATTGCCAGTATGTCCGACCATGTCTCCATTTGCGTAGTTAACGCGAAGAAATTTATATTCACCACTCTCCATGGCACCGATCAATGCATCAGTTATTTCTGACGCTTTCATTTCCGGAGCTTTATCAAAAGATATCCGATCGGAGGGTATTTCGACCCATGTTTCCAGATCTATGTCAAATTTCTCAGAGTTATTTCCATTCCAGAAATAGGTCACATGCCCGAATTTTTGGGTCTCCGAAATAGCATACTGCGAAACTCCATTTTTAGCCAGGTATTCGGAGATTGTTCTGGATATCTCCGTGCGTGTTACCAGATATTCAGGAGGTATCCCGAGATCTCCATCGTATTCCATCATCCCTGCATAGTGTACTTTTACATCAGGATCACGTTTAAAAGGAGTAAACTCCTCTTCTGTGAACGCTCTACTGATTTCGATTGCCCGATCGCCTCTAAAATTATAGAAAATTACAACATCTTGATCTTCGACAGGTCCAACCGGTTTGTTTTCACCGATAACAAACGGCGGTAGATCCTGGTCGATTATATCTTTCATTTCGTCTCGCATCGTTTCAATAGCGGTTCGCGCATCGGGAAACATCCGGCCTTCGCCACGAACATGAGTTTTCCAGCCTCGTTCAACCATTCCCCAGTCTGCTTCATAGCGGTCCATGGTTATAACCATGCGACCACCACCGGACGCGATTAGATAATTTTTTCGTTCCGGGTCCAGTTCTTTGAGTTTTGATTCGAGCCTGTCAATATAAATGAGAGCGCTGGTTTCATCCACATCACGGCCGTCCAGAAGCGTATGAATGCGGATTTTGCCCACTCCGGCAGCATGGCATTGCTCGATCATTTTTTCAAGATGCTTGATATGACTGTGAACATTCCCATCGGAGAGAAGACCAATGAAGTGAACGCCGCTATTCTCCTTAATTGCATAACCGGGATTTTCTCTGTTGCCGATGAGTTTCATCCATTCTGAATCTGTAAAAAGTTTACCTGAGTCAATAGCATTACTTACAAGTTTTGCTCCCTGATCAAATATTCGACCAGCACCCATAGCATTATGGCCAACTTCAGAATTACCCATGTCTCCGTCATCCGGGAGGCCAACTGCTTTTCCGTGTGCTTTGAGTGTAGTTTTTAACTTTGCCGTGTTTAACAATCCTTTAATAGTTGGAGCATTCGCCAGATCCAGAGCATTCCCGGGGTAGCCTTCGTCTTTTCCTCTATCCAGTCCTATCCCATCCATAATTACAAGTAAAACGGATCCGTCGACTCCACCGGATTTCTTTTTTAATATAAATTCGCTCATAAATCAGCTCCTTTCTATTGGACGTTCGCTTGTGAACATTTCCTTTTATATGCTATAGAGCAAGTGTTTTCCCGAATACTCACTTTGCATGGTTTTTGATTTGTCTGGTGTTTCTATCCATAAAGTAGCGACCGTTATAACCCTGAATCTCAGTGTTGCTCTCTGCCTGTTTGAGTCTGGCCCGGGTAAGTGCGCAATAGGTAAGGTCCTGTTCAATACTGCAGAATTTTCGATCCAGTTTTTTAGCTACAACGGCAGTGGTTCCCGATCCGCCGAACGGATCAAAAATAAGATCTCCGGGATTGGATGATGCAAGAATAATTTTTGCAAGAAGCTTTTCAGGTTTTTGTGTGGGATGATCCGTATTTTCAGCCATTGACCAGAAGGGAATTGTAAGATCAGTCCAGAGGTTAGATGGGTATGTTACCCTGAAGTTTCCATCCTGAGTTACGTCCCAGTCTTTTGGTGAACCATCGGAATTACGATAGGGTGCAATTACAGGTCTTACGTTTTTAATTGAGTCCACATTGAAAACAGGATCATTGGAAGCTGAAGCATACCATATATCTTCCATATTATTTTTCCAGTTTGTCTGAGAACCACGACCTTTTTCTCTCTCCCAGGTAATTCTATTGCGTATGAACAGTCTGGATTCGAGAATATCATGGATCAGACTGGAGTGCTTCCAGTCTGTACAAACATATACGGAGGCATTCGGTTTCAATGCAGGCAGTAGTTTGTCAAACCAGGATATAAACCACTCTTTATAGTCGTTTGTATTCCTTTTATAAAAATTAAGTCCATTATAATTGCGGCTTAGATTATAGGGGGGATCTATAAACAGTAAATCGATGAATTGCCCGGGCAAATGGGGCAATGCATCAAACAGATTCTGATGAATGATTGTGTCATCCAGTCGGCTTGCCGGAACCTTCTCAAACAGGCGGTCTAAATTTTTTCTGGAGTTTGTTACTTCTGTCTCTGTAAGACGGAGTGTGCGATTTCTGGTAGCTTTTTTTTGTTCTATGGTATCCACGAATACGACCCTGTTAAGACTTCTATTGATAGAATGGTGAAGATCAGTGTCACCTTTTTTTCCTTGCAATTCACGATCAGTATTTGATATTCTCATCGAATTGTTTCATAGAAGGTCCATATGAGTATATACAATCTGGTGAGTCTCGCCGGCATTTTTCTTTTAATGGGATTTGCCTGGTTATTTTCGTGGAATAAAAAGAATATAAATTACAGAATCTTAGCCTGGGGCGTTGGCTTTCAGTTATTGTTTGCGTTAATTATTTTTGTATTCCCTGCCGGAACAAAATTCTTCCTCCTTCTTAATGATGGAGTTCTAAAGGTTATTG
>JBNKQE010000030.1:0-23758 GCA_050295715.1 Leptospirales bacterium | reverse complement strand
GGCCAATAAGGAATTGGAGGCTTTCGCCTATTCGATCTCCCACGACCTCAGAGCGCCTCTGCGGCATATCAATGGCTTCATAGAATTACTGAAAATAAGAACGGAAGCGGTGCTTGACGAAAAACAACAACATTACATGGATTCCATCTCTTCTGCTGCAAATAAAATGGGGCAGTTGATCGATAATCTTCTTTCATTCTCCCAGAAGGGAAGGCAGACGATGTTTGTCATGCAAATTGATCTCGGAATGATTATTCGAGATGTTATTGAAGAAATTGGACAAGATACTTCGAACAGAAATATCACATGGAAAATTAGTGAATTTCCTGTAGTCAGCTGTGATGCTCCCATGATTCGAATTGTACTGATGAACCTTTTATCGAATGCTGTTAAATTTACACGACCTCGAGAGCAAGCAGTAATTGAAATCTGCTGTCAGCACAGAGAGGATGAGGTTATGGTCTTAGTTCGTGATAATGGTGTTGGTTTTGATCCGAAATATATTGACAGGCTCTTCGGTGTTTTTCGTCGATTGCATTCAGAAGAAGAGTTCGAAGGAACCGGAATCGGCCTTGCCACAGTACAGAGAATTATAATCCGTCATGGCGGCCGGGTATGGGCCGAGGGGAAAGTTGGCGAAGGTGCTACTTTCTATTTCACTCTACCCCGGTCGGTGGGAGAGAAGTTATCATAATGAGCATAAACATATTATTGAAAAAAATGGAGTCATATGAGTATGTCTGATTCAACTGATAACAGCCTGAATACATTGACAGGGGCCATAGAGAAACTCGGCGTACACAACCATCTGTGTCTGATCTATGAGACGCAGGAAGAGCAGTTTGCTGCTGTGATACCTTATATTAAAATTGGACTGGAACGGGGTGAAAAGTGCATCTATATCGTCGACGACAATACAGCCGATACAGTTATCAACAGGATGAAAGCAGCAGGTATTGCAGTGGATACTGCAATGGAATCCGGTCAGCTGACTGTTGCAAGCAAGAAGGAGGCATACCTGAGGCAGGGATATTTTGACGCTGACTGGATGATCGGCTTTCTAAAACGCATGACAGATGAAGCAAAAGCAGCGGGCTTTTCTGCACTGAGAGTTACCGGTGAGATGACGTGGGTGCTGGGCGGAGAAGCCGGCACAGAACATTTGATGGAATACGAGGCGAAATTGAACTATTTTTTACCTGAAAATGATGCACTTGCTATTTGTCAGTATAACCATAAACGATTCTCGCCGGATATCATAAAGAACGTTATCTCTACGCATCCATTAATTATATATGGTGGAATGGTATGTAAAAATTTATACTATATACCACCAGATGATTTTCTGGAGGAGCAACAGCCCGATAAAGAAATTACCAGGCTGCTTGCCAATGTCAAAAACCGGGCAATGGTGGAAGAACAAATTAACAAATTGAACGATGATTTGCAGAAACGGGCCAGTGCTCTCGAAGCATTGAATAAAGAACTGGAGGAATTCGCCTATTCTATCTCTCACGATCTTCGTGCGCCCCTCCGGCATATTGACGGTTTTGTGAATCTGCTGGTCTCATGCTGCCGTGACGGACTGAGTGATAAGGGTTTGTACTATCTGGATACTATAGCCAGTTCCGCATGTCAAATGGGAGTTCTGATCGATGACCTTCTCCAGTTTTCCAGGATAGGGCGCGCCGAGATGCGCAAGGGAAATATGAGCATGAATCAGGTCCTTCAGGAGGTGCTGATGCAAATGAGAGAGAGCGATTCTGATCGCAACATCGAATGGGTCATTGGAGAACTGCCATCCGTCAGAGGTGATCACACCATGCTTCGTCATGTCTGGTTAAATCTTCTTGATAATGCAGTAAAATACACCCGGTCAGTGGATATCGCACGGATTGAGGTCAGCGCACGCCAGATGAATGATGAAATCATCTTCGCGGTTAAGGATAATGGTGTTGGTTTTGATATGAAGTATACTGATAAACTATTTGGAGTCTTTCAGCGATTGCACTCCCGGCAAGAATTTGAGGGGACTGGAATTGGCCTTGCCACAGTTCATCGCATTATTAACCGCCATGGTGGCAGGGTATGGGCCGAGGGCAAATTGAACCAGGGCGCCACGTTTTATTTCACATTACCAGCTCAGGAGGAAAACCATGAATGAACTCAAACCGATCCTGCTTGCAGAGGATAATCCCAACGATACTGAACTGACCCTTGAGGCCCTGGCCGATAACAATCTGGTCAACCGCGTCTCTCATGTCAAAGATGGCGTGGAGGCGATGGAGTATTTACGCTGTGAAGGAGAATACAGGGACCGTCAACCGGGGAATCCTGCGGTGATCATTCTTGATATAAAAATGCCGCGTATGAACGGTATTGAAGTGCTGCAAGCTATTCGCGCCGACCCGGAATTGATGCACATCCCGGTGGTAATACTCACCTCATCACGAGAGGAGCAGGATTTGATCCAGAGTTATGAGCTCGGGATCAACGCTTATGTAGTTAAACCGGTTAAATTTTCGGAATTTATCGACGCTGTAAAGCAGGTTGGTATCTTCTGGGCCCTTTTGAACGAACTGCCGCCAGATGGATTTACCCATGACCGATGAGAAAAATAAATCATTGCGAATTCTGCATCTCGAAGATTCGCCTCTGGACACCGAGATCATCCGCGAAGGGTTGATCAGCAGTGGTATACTCCTGGAGATGGACTGGGCTTCGAACGAACAGGAATTCACCGCTTTTCTGAAGCGGGAGAAGTATGATCTTGTCCTTGCCGACTTCATGCTCCCCAGTTTCGACGCACCGGCTGCCCTCGCTCTGGCAAAATCTATTTCACCCGGTATACCTTTCATTGTGGTTTCCGGAGCTATAGGCGAAGAAAAAGCAGTTGAAATCCTGAAACAGGGTGCTACCGACTTTGTATCAAAAGACCGTCTTGTCAAACTTCCTATAGCGATAGAGCGTGCCCTCGAGGAGGTCAGGGAACACAGGACACGTCAGCAGGCAGAGGCTGCACTGAAAGAATCAGAAGCCCGATACGCTGATCTTTATGAAAACGCTCCCGATATGTATATTTCGGTGAATGCCGGAACAACTTTAATAGAGAAATGCAACCTTACCCTGCTTGGTACTCTGGGATATTCCAGAGAAGAGGTTATTGGACGTCCCGTATTTGAACTGTTTCATCCGGATTGTTTAGATGATGTAAAGAGCGTTTTCCAATTATTTCTTGAAATGGGAGAGATCCATGACAGGGACCTTCAATTAAAGAGAATAGACGATACAAAACTGGATGTCAGTTTGAATGTGTCATCTGAACGCGATAAGGATGGGAATGTTCTTTACGGTCGATTAACATTACGCGATATAACAGAGCGAAAACGCAACAGCGCGATCAACGCTTCGCGTTTGCACCTGATGCAATTTGCAGCGACACATACATTGGATGAATTGCTGGAAGAAACCTTGAATGAAGCGGAAAAGCTAACAGATAGCCTCATTGGTTTTTGTAATTTTGTGGATGATGATCAAGGGTCACTCACGTTTCAGAACTGGTCTACACGGACCAAAGCTGAATTCTGCAAAGTAGAAGGCAAAGGGATGCATTACCCCATAGATAAAGCGGGGGTATGGGCCGAATGTGTAAAAAAACGGAAGCCTGTTATTCATAACGATTGTGCAGCTCTTCCCAATCGCAGGGGTATGCCGGAAGGTCATGCAGAAGTAGTTCGCGAACTAGTCGTGCCTGTTGTGCGGGGGAAGAGTATAAAAGCGATACTCGGTGTGGGGAATAAGTCCTCTGATTATGTAGAGAAAGATATTGAAGCGGTCTCTCTTCTTGCCGATCTGGTATGGGAGATAGCTGAACGAAAATACCTGGATGATGCGTTACGACAGAGTCAACAGCGGTACCGTGATATCTTTGACAACGTTCTTGATGGCCTCTATCTTCTCGAGGTGACTGAAGATGGACGCTTTCGTAATATGGAAATTAACCCGGCTCTTGAGCGAGCAACAGGAATACCGCGAAGTATGGTAATTGGGAAGACTCAGGAAGAATGTGTACCGGAAGAGGTTGCAGAAATTGTTAATGCGAAATATCGTCACTGTGTGGAGGCAAGACATCCTATCGAAGAGGAGGCGGAACTTGCCCTCCCTTCGGGTAAGCATTATTTTCATTCGACTCTTATCCCGGCATATGATGAAACCGGGCGGGTCAATCGAATTATTGGAATCTCCCGGGACATTACTGAACGCAAGTACAATGAGGTGTTATTGCTTCGATTGAATCGGGAACTGAGAGCCATCAGCGATTGCAACCAGACATTGATTCGCGCAGAAGATGAACAAACACTCCTGGAAGACATCTGTAATATCATTTGCAAGGAAGCGGGTTACAGGATGGCCTGGGTGGGGTATGCGGAAAATGATTCTGATAAAACCGTTCGGCCTGTTGCGTGGGCTGGAGTAGAAGAGAGTTATCTCGCACAGGCTAGAATTACCTGGGCCGATACAGAACGAGGGCGTGGGCCCGGTGGCACAGCAATTCGTACCGGTCAGAGCGCATGCATCCAGGATTTTCAAACCGATCCCCTGGCTGCTCCCTGGCGAGACGACGCGTTGCAGCGAGGCTATCGCTCCAATATTGCCATGCCCCTTAAGGATGAAAACGCCAGCACATTCGGTATTCTCACACTCTATTCCAGCGAACCAAATGCTTTCACCCCGGACGAAGTACGACTTCTGGATGAACTGGCAGGTGATCTGGCATTCGGTATCACAACCCTTCGCACACGTAAAGAACGTGCGCGGATAGAGGAGGACCTGAGGAGAATGAATGAAACACTGGAGCAAAAGGTCAGAGAAGAGGTATCGAAAAACCGGGCAAAAGATCTAATCATGATCCAGCAATCCAGGTTTGCAACGATGGGGGAGATGATTCAAAATATTGCGCACCAGTGGCGGCAGCCACTAAATACATTAATTTTAATCCTGGAGAATATTTATGAGGATTATGAGGCCAATGAATTAACCAGCGATAATCTGAGGAAATATCTTACTGATAGCAACCTTCTTGTTCAGAAGATGTCGAGTACTATAGAAGATTTTCGTCGTTTTTTCAAGCCTGATTCCCATATGGAAAAATTCACAATAAAAAGTTCTTACCTTGATGCCTTGACTCTAATGGAAGGCACCCTGAAAAAAAGAAAGGTAAGCATAATTTTTGAGAAGGGAGAGGAAATTACAGTCAATGGCTATTTTAATGAGTTTTCCCATGTCTTAATGAATGTTATATCAAACGCGGCAGAGGCAATAATTACAAATCAAGTTAAGAATGGGAAGATTGTGTTTGTTGCTGAACGATATGCAAATGAAGTGATTATTCGGATAAAAAACAACGGAAGCAGTATACCGGAGGATATATTGCCTAGAATTTTTGATCCCTATTACACAACCAAAAAGCAAGGAACCGGAATCGGTCTATTCATGTCTAAAAAAATTGTGGAACATATGAATGGACATATGGATGCAAGAAATATCGAGAACGGAGTGGAATTCGTAATAACACTTCCGAAGGGACAGGACGCTGCACATGATTAAGCCGATTCATTGTCTTCATGATTCCAGGAGAGCTGGAGAGTCAATTTTGTTTTACTCTGCTTACGGGAGGCTTTAACATCGAGTTTTATTAAGCCCTCCGGTTCAATAAAAAAACGGTCGCGTTTATTGCCCAGTTCCAGGTGACCGTTTTCGAATCCGCTTAATATATCCCGGAGGTACTGGACAACGGAGTCTTTGTCCTGGAGGGATTCGTATTTAAATGACTGTTCTTCCCGGGCCATAGAGTGCTCCGAATTATTTAATTGAATCGCCCAGCTTGCTGTCAATCTCACTGCGATGGAGGGCATCAAGCAGCTCATTCATTTCGCCGGTCATAAAGGCGCCTAAATTATAAGACGTAAAATTAATGCGATGATCGGTCATACGGCCCTGAGGAAAGTTGTAAGTTCTGATCCTTTCGGACCTGTCTCCGGAACCGATCTGCTCTTTCTTTTTGGCCGATTCGCTGGAGTGTCTTTCGGCTTCCTGCATGTCCACAAGTCTTGCGCGAAGAACCTTCATAGCTTTTGCGCGGTTCTTTATCTGGGATCTTTCATCCTGGCAGGATACTACAACTCCGGTGGGAATGTGAGTAATACGAACAGCTGACTCGGTCTTGTTCACATGCTGACCGCCTGCACCGCTGGCGCGATATACATCAATGCGAAGATCCTTTTCCTGAATGTCGAGTTCTTCCTCCTCCACTTCGGGCATAACGGCAACCGTTACAGCTGAAGTATGAATGCGGCCGCCGCTCTCGGTTACCGGGATTCGTTGCACTCTGTGAGTTCCGCCTTCCAGATGAAGCCTCTTGTAAGCGTCCTGACCATCAACTGAAAAGACCACCTCTTTGATACCGCCAATTTCTGTAGCAGTCTGGCTGAGCTCTTCCACCCGGAAGCCCTGTGTCTCAGCAAATTGAAGATACATACGATAGAGGTCTGAAACAAAAAGAGCAGCTTCCTCTCCGCCGGTTCCGGCGCGGATTTCCATAATAAGGCCGCGGCCCTCATTGGGATCCGGAGGCACGAGAAGTTCACGGATCATTTCCAGACCCTGCTCAATCTCCTCGGTTACGGCCGGAATCTCTTCTCGGGCCATCTCCTTTAGCTCGGAATCGGAGGAGGCATCCTGCAGGATCTCGGAGTACTCCTCATGAGATTTCATGAGATCGAGGAACTTTGCAATTTGATCTTTTCTGGGGGAGAGCCGTGCATGCTCCCTGGACAGATCCTTGAATTTTGCCTGGTCGGCCACAATATCGGGCTGGGAGAGTTTCTCTTCCAGTTCCTGAATAACTTCCAGCTCTCTATTGAGGCGGTCCTTGAGGTGTTTGAATTGCATGGATGGATTCTCTGGCCCCGACAGGACTCGAACCTGTGCACACGGTTTAGGAAACCGCTGCTCTATCCACCTGAGCTACGGGGCCTCTGATCCTTTCTTGCTCATGTGGCCATCCAGTCAATTCATTTACGGGGCGACTCCCGGCTCGCCAGAGGTCTCGCCGGGACCGGGCCCTGAAGCTGCCAGTCAGATGCCTGGAGTTACTCCTGACGGAACTCAAATAGAATCATTTTGAAAGATATCTGTTCACGGCATCATGACTGTCCAGCCGGTCCCTGTCGCATCTCGTGTAGACAATAGTTACTGCTATTAATTGACAGGGACGGTGACCGGGAAATCCTGGAACTGGAAACGGTGATCAAAAATATTTTCAGGATTCACCGGCCGGTTGGGCTTTCGAGGGACATAAATGAAAAAAAGAGTTATGATTACCGGTGGTGCCGGATTTTTAGGGTCACACCTGGCAGAGCGCCTGCTCAATGAAGGGAACGAAGTAATCTGCGTGGATAACTTTTTTACCGGTAACAAGAGGAATATCCTTCCACTTATGGATAATCCGTTTTTCGAACTGATTCGTCATGACATAACTCATCCATTGCATCTGGAAGTAGATGAGATCTACAACCTGGCCTGTCCTGCCTCGCCCATTCATTATCAATTTGATCCGGTTCAAACGATAAAAACCAGTGTGCTGGGCGCCATTAATATGCTGGGGCTTGCCCGAAGACTTAAGGTCCGAATACTTCAGGCATCCACAAGTGAAGTATATGGAGATCCGGAGATTCATCCGCAGCCGGAGAGCTACAGGGGCAGTGTAAATCCAATCGGTCCGAGAGCCTGCTACGACGAAGGAAAGAGGTCAGCTGAAACACTCTTTTTCGACTATCACCGCCAGCACAATGTCGATATAAAAGTTATCAGAATATTCAATACGTACGGTCCCAATATGCATCCGGGTGATGGCCGTGTTGTAAGCAATTTTATTGTACAGGCCCTGCAGGGCGAAGATATAACAATTTATGGTGATGGAAATCAGACACGAAGTTTTTGTTATGTAGACGATCTGATTGAGGGTATGGTTCGCATGATGAACTCTCCATCCGATTTTCAGGGCCCTGTAAATCTTGGAAATCCTGGTGAGTTTACAATCAAGGAACTTGCTGTAAAAGTTATTGAGATGACCGGTTCAAAAAGCAAAATTATACACATGCCGCTTCCGGCCGATGATCCAATGCAGCGAAAGCCCGTAATTGATCTGGCAAAAGAGAGACTCTCCTGGGAACCGCAGGTAGCCCTTGAGGATGGATTGAAAAAGACTATTGAATATTTTGACACACTTCTTCGCGAAGAGGGGAAGCTTCATTATCGGGAAAGCATGATGGAAAATGCCCGAAAATATTCCGGTCAGAATGACAGTACGTCCGGTAATAAGGATTCGGATAAACCGAAAACCATCCGGAAGCCGGAGCCTCTTATTTAATAAAAATCTTTAGGTATTCAGGTTACTCATGATTTAATGTAATAGGATATTGAAATCAACTGAGGCCTCAGTATTTAGAAGATTACCACCGGTAAGTAGAATTTAATCTTCAATTGCTGTTTGAGTATACCGGTGAATAGATATTACTTATGATTGCGTTTTACAATAAGAAAGTGGGAATTTAGACTGATGAGCGATAAACGGGTACTTTTAATTGGTGATCTCATGATTGACCGATATCTCTGGGGACGATGTGAAAGAATCTCTCCGGAGGCGCCTGTGCCCGTCGTCGATATTGAAAAAGAGACGAAGAACCTGGGGGGCGCAGGAAATGTAATCAACAATCTTTTGGCTCTCGATACGCAGGTTACCGTGGTCTCTGTTGTCGGGGATGACGATGCAGGCAGGGAACTTTCCGGAATGCTGGAGAGTCTTGGTGCTACAACCTCGGGACTGGTTGTCCAGGCCGGCAGGAAGACAAGCCGAAAGACACGAATTATCGCCACACATCAGCAGATGATCCGGTATGACAGCGAAACAAAATCCGCAGTGGACAATGATACAGAAAGTAAGTTGCTTGCGACTGTAGAAAAAGAGATCAATTCCTGCGATATTATCCTTTTATCCGATTACAACAAGGGTGTTTTAACCCCTTCCATATGTGCGGGAATCATTAAACTCGCGACAGAGAGAGGGAAAAAGGTACTGGCAGATCCAAAAGGTCTGGATTACAGTAAATACACCGGGGCATTTCTAATTACTCCGAATCGTAAAGAAGCGGGCGAAGCCGTTGGACGTACACTTGAGAGTCTCGACGATGTTCGTCGTGCCGGGCTGGAACTTCGGGATAATTTTAAATTCAATTATGCTGTAATAACATTAAGTGAAGAGGGAATGGCTGTCGTTGGCGATGAGATGCATCACATTCCTACCAGAGCACGTGAGGTATTCGATGTTACCGGTGCAGGTGATACAGTTCTTGCATCCATTGGATATGCACTTGTAAATGGACGTGATATCGATCAGGCAGCTCGCTTCGCAAATGAAGCGGCAGCAGTGGTTGTGGCAAAGGTGGGGGCTGCAACAGCAACTCTTGCTGAGATTGAAGCTTATGAAGAGCAAAACAGATAGTCTACCATAAACTGCGAATCCAGGAGTGAACCCACCGGGCAGATCCTGTACCAGAATTTTCTGCGAACTATTTAATAGTCTTTGATAACGGAAAAGATTTTCAGGTTTCTCATCTCATCATACATGTATAGTGCTCATACGGTTATTGTTCGTTCAGTGTTTCACCAACGCGAATATAGTTTGATGGCTTTCGATCAGGATGCTGATCGAAGTAATCATCTTCCATCTCTTTAATACGATGTATAACTTGCTGAGCCAGGTCTCTTGCCGCTCTCATTCCCTTTTTATCACTGACCGGATTGATTAGATCCATGCTGATATGAATTCGATCGACTTTTTCGGGAAAGTTACTGTATGTTTTTTGCTTCTCTCCTCTGCAATATACAGTAATTACCTGAGGATCTTCCAGGTCTTTTAATATATGACCAACACCATATGAGACCTTTTCCGGATCGATAAAACCGGTGCGGCTCCGAGTTCCTTCGGGAAACATTGTTACAACATAACCCTTGTTCAATAAGTAGAGGATTTTATCCTGAACCTTCTGGTGGTGCTCCGATGTTCCCTGCCGATTGATGGGAATGCAGGCTCCCAGATAGGTCATAATTCTATAAAACAATGAGTGCTTGTAATTTTCAAAAGCCGGGACATTCCAGGGATAGGAGCGAAAATTAAGAAAGTAGAAGGGTACACTGGCGACCGTCTGGTTGATTAAAAAAGAATCAACCATTGTTATATGATTCCCACAAAGAAGAGTCGGTTTTCCGTTTTTCAGGTATTCTTTGTATTGTTTTCGGATTTCCGGAACATTATCAAAACGATGGCCGCGAACAACACGGATCAGAAAAACCACAAAGCTGCCATATACTAGCATCAAGCTTCGAACAATAAAAATCTGCGTTTGTACGGTCAATCTGTCCAGAAAGGTCAGGTTTGTCTTCATTAGAATATACCGGTATTTCAACATGTCACTCTGCTTCAATAAAAAAAGGAAGATTTTGATAAAGAAATTACTTTGTATAATGCTTGACCCATTATTATTCCAATAACTATTTTGTGAGACCGATGAAACTGATAATACAGATCCCCTGTTTTAACGAAGCTGAAACACTTCCCATAGTAATAAAGACTTTACCCAAAAAAATCAATGGAATCAAAAAGATTGAGTGGTTGATTATTGATGATGGAAGTGCAGATGGAACAGCAGATGTTGCACGAAAAAATGGTGTGCATCATATTGTTACTCACGCCCGTAACAAGGGACTTGCTCAAGCATATATTTCAGGTCTTGAAGCTTCACTCAAACTGGGCGCCGATATAATTGTAAATACAGATGCTGATAATCAGTATGATGCTGGTTCTATTCCCGACTTGATTAAGCCCATTCTAAATGGAAAGGCTGATATGGTTGTGGGTGAACGACCTATAATGAATATTGAGCATTTCAGTCCGGCAAAAAAGCTGCTTCAGAAGATGGGAAGCTGGTTTGTAAGAACAGTCAGCGGTACTGAGGTCAGGGATGCTCCCAGTGGATTTCGTGCGCTCAGCAGGAAAGCAGCACAGCAGATTAATATTTTTAGCAGCTATACATATACACTCGAAACAATTATCCAGGCAGGAAAAAAAGGGATCGTTGTTACATCGGTTCCTGTTGGAGTAAATCCGGACCTGCGTCCTTCAAGACTTGTTAAAAGTAATATCAATTATGTAAAGCGCTCACTAGTTACTGTTAGTAGAATATTGATGATTTACAGACCATGGAAATTCTTTGCTCTCCCTGGAATACTCTCTTTTTTAATTGGTGCTGTTTTGTATCTGAGGTATCTCTATTTCTTTTTTATGGGCGAATCCGGTCATGTACAGTCTGTCTTACTTGGATCCGTAATGCTTCTCTTTGGTATGGGTTTTATCGCAATGGGAATTATAGCAGATTTGATTTCGGTCAACAGGTCACTGCTTGAGAATCTTCAGAAGAAAGTCTGGTCCATTGAAGATAAGATTGGAACCGGGAAATGACCGGTTTCTTACCGTCTTCTGGACAGCATTCGCATTGAATTATGATTGAAGAATATTCATGAATTGTTCTTCAATGTAAGACAACCCATAGACTCGTTTCATCCAGTCTTGTTTTTTGAATTTCCTGGAACGTCTGTACAGCGTCTGAATGGCATCTGCAAGTTCTTTCGCGGATCCGGCTGGAACGAGAATGCAGTTCGAAGTGTCCGTGCATTCTACAAGCTCCCTTATGGCAGGTGAGTCCATAGTAATAAAACAATTGCCTGTTGACATGATCTGAAAGATCTTGTTCGGAATTACATTGTGGGCTTTTTGAGACGTGCCGAATATTCCAAGGCAGATATCTGCATTACAAATTTCATCCAGCAGTTTCTCATACGGAACCCATGAAACTCTGTGAATTTCTGTTAAGTTATGTTCATTGATTCTTTTGTCTATTCTGTCAGATAGCTGTCCTTTTCCGATTAATTGTAATTCAAAATTAACGCTGGCTTTTTTTAACAGTAAAGCAGCATCAATAATTGTTTCGATTCCATGGAGTGGAATAAATTGACCATAAAATAATATTTTAATAGTTGGGGATTTTTCCTTTGTCTCAAAGAGACAATCGTAAGAATTGTTCATGAACAGAGAGTCAACTCCTACATGAATATGAGATACTTTACCGGCCGAGATGTTGTATAGAGCTGCGATGTATTTTGCATGACTCTCTGTATCAAGAAATGGCGTGTGTACAATGCGCAATGCAACCCACTCCATCGCATAAAGGATCCACGCCGCCGGGTTATTGGGGGAAAGTATCTTGCGATCTCGAATGACAGTATCATACAAAGAAATGTATACATCCCAGAACAACTTCCTGCGAAGCAGAAGCGCAAGAGGACCAAGGACCAGGACATCCAGCAGTCCCATGTGCATGAATACAACAATGTTATGACGTGGCAATGTCAAATATTTGAATAAAAGAATCGGATAAGCAATCACCATTCGAATTAAGATTCGTAATTTATTTTGAATCCCCTTTACCTGGCTCTTATCCTTGATATTCCCCCATACATCGAAATGGCACTGAATTATATCATGGTCTGAATTTTCAGCAGCTTCCAGTAAAAGGCGCTGTCTTGGATGGGTGGAGTAGGTTCCCAGAAATACAATTCTATTTGTCTCAGACATCTCCATCCTCAATCAGTAATTCTGGTTTTACGGTCTTAATTAATTTACCTGCTATCAATGTCAAAAAATCGCCGGCAATCATTATGATTCTATGGCCGATGATCAGAGTTATCGCGTTTCCCTCACCCAGAGAGGCGCTGAACAGAAGAAGGAAAATAGCTTCACGTATCCCGATCCCCCCAGGAGCCCCCGGAACGACAAACCCTGCAACCCAGGCAAATGAAAATATCCAAAAATACTGAAAAAGAGATATAGAAGTTATTTCAGGAAATAAACTTCTCTGGAGAACAAATAATATTAAACCGATTAGAACGAAACTGAAAACATATAGCAGGATCACAGCACCGTATTTATAATAGGAGCCGGGCGTTGTCACTATGGAGATTATTTTTTGAAGCGTTCCCCGGTATAATACTGTGAAAGATATTAATAATAAAACAGCAGCCAGAATTACTAAAGAAATGAATACCTTATTATCAAGATAATGATCCACAGGAATAAATTGATAAAGGTTAAGAAGTTTTTCAGGATTAAAAAGAGAACCTGTTATGAATATAGTCAGCGATACAGCTATAACAGTGATTGTCTCAATCATTATAGTGACAACAGTTACTGAATTTTTTATGCCATAGGTTTTGCCAATCGTTGCTCTGCCGACATAGTGAAATACATTTCCAGGCAAGTATTTTCCAATCTGTGCAATCATTGTGATTTTCGCACAAGCAAGAATAGAAGTATTTACACTGAAAATCTTTAACAATAAATTCCAGATAATACCACCGGTGAAATTCAAGAAAACTGTTAATAATAATCCTGCGATGATAGCAATAAGAAAATCAAGATTGAATTCTATTTGTGGTAACAGAGTGTATTGATCATACAGTCGAACTGCAAGAAATCCGATTGCAATCAAAGTCAGTATTCTTCCAATCCAGGTTAAAAAAGTTTTCATTTTTTTATTCCCGTTGCAATGAAACCGGTCCCTAGATTTGTATTTCTGGTCCAGTACTGTAATAAGTAAAAAACGTTAAAAACCAGGTATCCAGCCGGATTATTATATAATTTAAACAATATATTTTCAATACCCATGCGGTCACTGCCGCTTTTAGCTGTCCTTTCAGCTCGAAGCTCTACATCATCTTTCTTTGAGTCTTCTTTGCCCAGTTTATTCTTATGCATTCTATTGCGAAGGGGTTCAACAAGGTTTGACAGAGGCCATCCATATGAGTATATTTTTATATCACTGAATCCGGCTTTTTCCATAACTTCCAGTAATTCATTTTTTTCGTATCTGCGAAAATGACCGGCCCAGATATCCGTTGCACCCCAGAGTTTTTTATGGGCGGGGACAGAAATAAAGATTCTACCGTTTGGAGCCAGAAATTCTTTCCAGTTAATCAATTCATCCAGGTCATTCTCAATATGCTCGAGAACTTCAAACGCAAGAAAATAATCGAATTGATTTTTCTTTTGATTATCAAGTTCTTTAGCAAGATCGATATCCAGGTTTTTCAGGCTGACAGAGGCGAGCCTGTGTGCATCATCAGACATATCGACACCGGAACAGCGAAAGTTCATCTTATTCAATTCATAGAGGATGGAACCGGATCCAAATCCAACTTCCAGCAAACTTCCGTTCTTTTCATTTTTTATTAGATCCAGGAATGCCTTACGTCTTAGAATATATCTTGGCGCCGGGATCCAGCCTTCTTCTTCAATTGAGATTCCGAATGATTTATTGTATTTCATGATTGGCCGCTAAGTAGTAAATTTGTTCAGTTATTAGATTCAAAAAAGGATTTGTATTTGTATCATTTATTATTTGAGTAAATATCAATTCTGTATCCTGCGATATCCTGTGTCTCTTTCAATTGATATCCTTCCGGCACATAGGTTATATTGGTCTTATGCTTGTAATAAAGACTTTTCGGAATACTGATAAGCAATTCTCTCTCTTTGATTAATTCAATGGTCATAAAGGTGTTAACATTCGTTTCCTTGAATTTATGTATAAGGTCACGGTACATCCCATCTTCGTAAACAAGAAGATGTTTTTGTCGTAAGTAGGAGTAACCTATCATGTAGACTGTCGCAAGGCTTTTATGAACAATGTAACTGTCACCTGCACGACCAAATATTTTCTGCCCCTCCTGGTATAAACTGGAGGCGCCTTTAAGGGTTTTGAGTCCTGTTTTTGTGAATTTATAAACTGGCAGAAGTAAAACTACAATCAGGAAAATGGCACCCCATCGTAATTTTCGTGTAAGTTCGGGGATCTGTTTGTTAATTATAATTACGCTGGCGAGAAAAAAAGATATAAATCCCGTATCAAGGTATCTAAGACCGAAATTCTGAATTCCCCCGATAGCCGGAGTTAGAAAGGCACCCAGAAAAACAAAAGAGACACCACTTATAAATGAGATCTTAACAAACTCTGATTGTCTCTTAAAAATGGATGGCTTAAAAAATATTAAAAATACATAGAACAAAGGAAATGCGTAGAGCAACCCTCGTTTATCTTCTGTTTTAAATAGATATCCGGATACAATATAAATCTTCTGTGCAATATTAAACTTTCGATCGCTTCCAGTGCTGCCGGCTGCATCTACAAAGGTCTGAGCACGAATATCAAGCGGAGATCCAAAAGCTACAAGATTGTAAATTACAAACAGTGACGCGCCTATAATAGCACCTGTGAATGCATTTACAAGTATTCGTGGAAGGGGAAGTGACGCAGGCCGCAGAAGAATAGAAAAGATTAAAAGCAGTCCTCCGAACATCAGCATTTCCGTTCGTATAAAAAGCGCGACGGTAAGGAAAAATCCGAGCAAGAAGGATGGTTCTGTAAAAATTTTGAAATATTTCTTTATCGATTGAATGTCTGATTCGCTTTCACTTGTTTTCAATGTTTTTTGAAGCGCGAAAATGGAAAGCAGTATAAAAGTATGGTATAAACTCATTTCCGAATAGTCAATGCTGCTTAAAATGAGATGAGTTCCGGAGAAAAGAATTACAGAGGCGAAGGCCGTAAGCAGGCTCGATACTCCGGCGCTTATTAATATGTAATCAGCGATGAAGATATTAATAAGAATGAAAATTAAAGAGATATAGAGCGCTGCATGATCGTTGAAAAGCAGCATCGCAATCGTTCCAAGATAAGAGAAAAAGGGAGGATACTGCGATACACATTTGAATCCGGCTGTATTTAAATATCCCCACGGAATGTCGAACGGATAATACTTGAAATCAGGATCGATGCTACGGGCAGGATAGTGACACTCAAACTGAAAAGCTCCGCTCATATACTGATGCGACTGGTAGTATTTTATCTCGCCATCGCTTGTAATATAGGGCGAAGGCGAATCCAGCTGGTGTCTGAATAGAGCTAGAAGTGCAAATACAATTATATAGAGTGTATATCTGAATTTATAGGATGTTAAAAATGATTTCATTGTATTACCTGAAAATTATCATTCGTATATTAAATCTGTAATTTTATATCAAGAGAGTTACACAGCATCAAAGTAATTTTTTCTTGTTGCAAATCAATAAACCAATATATTTTTTCTAAGAATGATTTTGTGAGGATCTTTCTCTTTCCACGAAGCATGCCTTGTTTCGGAAATTTTCATGCCATTTTGTTCAGCAAGTGTCTCTAATTCATCGATCCTTTTCAAGCAGTACACCGGAGATCCCTTCGTATTTGTGCATATTAAATAGTGATCCAGACTTGCTGTGAAATTTTCCGGATTTCTATTTTGAAGATATTGAATATACCTGATATCACCGGCCAGAGAGTGCAGGTGTTGATCATTTATGATTCTCAATGCATGGCTAATATTTCTATATGAATCACCGAGAATGTTCTCATCAAAAGGATCTTTACTGATTCGTGACTGTATACCCTTTTCATCATTCAATGAGATTGTGGAAGGTATCAGAGTGTAATCGAGATATTGCGAGTAGATAAGGTGCGAACGTAAACCAGATAGAGTTCGACTGTAATAATAATAACCGGTAAATATCCATGCGAAAATAATCAATGAGAAAACAGTGGAAACCACGATAAGATATCTTCGCAGGCGATATAATTTGCCGTCAGGATTTATGAGAGTAGTCTCATTTGATGTTTCGTGCGATAATCGAACACTGGAAAGGGCCAGAAGTGCGTAAAATAGAATTGTAAAGGTTGATAAGAATAACGTATAATTCGCAAGACTGTGGAATAGATAAATTATTAAAGCGAAAGCCGCAGAAATCTGCCATTTATGTCCTGATGTGCTCTTTTCAGTGGATCCTTCAAATAGATTCTTCAATCCATTTAGCAGCGAAATAAAAATCAATGCAACAAATGGAAGAAACGTTACGAGTCCTCCTGTCATCAATACTTCAATAAAGATATCGTGACTGTGGGACACTGCAAGGCTGCCGGATACTTCTTTCGTAAGTTCGATAAGCCATTTCCAGGGAATCTCAGGATATGCGAAACTGAGTAGGTGAAGTGAATTCCCCGGACCGGAACCAACAACTGGATATTTTAATATCGAAGTAAATGATAATCCCCATAGAGCCAGCCGGCTTTCAACGGTCTCCGTAGATGTAAGGATTTTTACCTGCGAATTATCCGTAAATTCGGGAAGAAAATGAATTCCGGCAAGGATAGCAAGAATCAGAAAGCTTGATCCTATTAATAATAACTTGATAGGATTGCTTTTCTTGTTCATAGACATTATGAATACGGGCAATAAAACGATACTGAGACCCAGGGCTATAAAAGAGGTTCGAGACCATGAGATCAGTATAAGGGCTATGGAAAGCAGAGCGGCGAGTGCAGTTGCATACTTAATATTCTTTTTGGATGAAAAAACAAATCCGAGTGCGAGAAACGGAAAGGTCATAGAAAAAAGACCACCAAGATCATTCGTATTCAAACCTGCCAGGTTCTTCTTTTTTATGAGGAAAGGAATGAAGTTTGGATCAAGAAGTCGGGAAGAGATTACACCATATATCGCATAGAGTATATTTATACCGATGGCAAAAATTATTATTCCGGCAATTTTTTCGATATTCTCATTTTTTTCTTTTGCGATTCCCCTTATAAAAATATAAACAACAACACCGAAAGATACTCGAACCAGGTTTCTTACTCCGTAAATCCATAGAGTGGATTGTGACATGGAGACAAGTATTCCGAGAAAAAGAAGAATGGCAATGAATGAGTATTTATTGTTTATAAAAGAGTATCTGTTATTAACCAAACCCGATTTATGCACCATTCCCGTGCGAAAAAGTATATAAAAAGAAAATATAAGAGATCCTATAAAATAGGGAAGATCATTCGTAACAAAGGGAAGAGTATTGAAAGTAAAAAGTATTCCGATTAAATATAGAATCCCGGGCTCTTTACGAATTGTTATATAAAAATGAGTAATGACAAAAACGACAAATGACAATCGAAGGAGAGTTCTGTACTGTATGATTTCTGCTGACTTTGGATTGCTAAGATTCCAGACAAGGACAAATACGGCAAACAAAACCGGGATGATAAAATCAAAGGCGAAAAGCTTTTTATAGATATAGTGTTTTTTTTTCACCATGGATATTATTGTAACAATTGAAACGAACAGGAAAACCCATGAGAAAAGCTCTTTAACGTATACGGGATTTGTATTGTATATCAGAGTTAGTAGAATGAGTGCAGCAGCGTAAAGAATAAATAGATAAGAGATCATGATAGTATGTATTAAAAAAAACGAAAATTCAAATCAGGTGCACTGTGTAAGTATGTAAACACTTACATCAAGATCTATTCAGTGCAGTTTTTACAGTTGTTTACAGACTGCACACAGGATTGTAATAACTTCCAATGTCAAGTCTCATTTATGATCTCTGATTGTTCATTGTTTACTCCTGGATAGGTCATTTTCAAAATTTCAGGGTAGTATTTCAGATTTTGAAAGCATGCTTTATACAGTTTGTTCACCTGTTGAACAGAACTTGACGGGATGGATGGAGGATGATTTACTGGTGACTCAGGTAATCCAGTTACATCCGGAAGAACTCCCGTTTATGAAAGAAGCCAATGAGTCCCACTACAGAGTGTTGCGATTGATTCAGGAAAATCCTGAAATGACCCAGCGAGAACTGGCAAAGAAGATGGGAATCAGTCTTGGTAAGACAAACTATATACTTCAGGCTCTCATAGAGAAGGGCTGGGTAAAAGCTCGAAACTTTAAGAATAATAAGCACAAAGCCGCCTACTCCTATCTGCTGACTCCCGGCGGCATAGAGAATAAGGCCAAAATGGCCTATCACTTCCTGCAGCGAAAAATGAAGGAGTATGAATTCTTAAAATCGGAGATAGAATCTCTCAAAAAAGAGGTGGAGTCTCAAGCAGACGATCAGGAATAATTCATAGTATTGTCAGTTATGAATAAGAAAAGCAGTCACATTATACCTCCGGAGACGTCTGTTAAGCCTGTTGAGCGGGAGAGGCGAAACGGCCATAAAGGGGCAGTGCTCTGGTTTACCGGCCTTTCCGGATCGGGAAAGTCGACTCTCACGCAGCTCCTTGACAGGGAGCTATTTAAGCGCGGTGTTAATTCATATGTGCTGGATGGCGACAGGGTTCGTACCGGGCTCAATTCCGATCTCGGTTTTTCTAAAGAGGATAGAGAGGAGAATATTCGGCGTATTGCTGAAGTGGCCGCACTCTTTGCCGATTCGGGTGCTATTGTCAGCACAGCCTTTATTTCACCCTATCGAAAAGAGAGAGATTTTGCGCGAAGCCGGGTTCCAGCAGGGCAATTTTTGGAGATCTTTGTGGACACACCCCTGGATGAGTGTGAAAGAAGGGATGTGAAGGGACTCTATAAAAAGGCGCGAGCTGGCGAAATAAAAGGCTTTACCGGGATTGATGATACCTACGAGGCCCCCGAAAATCCTGAGCTTCGAATTGAAACGGTAAAAATGACACCGCGGGAAGCTGTGATATATATCATTCAAGAGCTGCAAAATCGGAGCATTATAATAAATTCGTGAAGGGTTTACCTTTTTGCATATAAACAAATGTGAGATTTTACATGAATTTGTAGTATTTTCAAAAGAAAATCCAACTTATATTTATATACGCAGGTATTATACATTGTCGTGCAGAAGGTCTGCATATTTGGAGTTATTATCGTGGATCATTTAGATAGACTGGAAAATATATCGGTTCATATCCTGAGAGAAGCCTATGCCAATTTTAAAAGTCTTATTATGCTCTGGTCTATCGGCAAAGACTCCACAGTAATGTTGTGGCTGGCGCGAAAGGCCTTTTACGGACACGTGCCCTTTCCTCTGGTTCATGTAGATACAGGATTCAAGATACCCGAGATGATCGAGTATCGTGACCGGCTCACTAAAGAGTGGAAGTTGAACATGGTCGTGGGGCAGAACGAAGAGGCGCTGCGTGAAAAACGAACCTATCCTGACGGTAGTGTTGATCGAACAACGTGCTGCTCCCTTCTCAAAAGTGAAGCATTAAAAAACACCCTCAATGGAACCTGGAAACGTTATCGTTTTGATCACTCTTCCGGTACGTATGAACGAGACCCCGGAACCGAGCCCTATACAGGGGTTATCGCCGGTGTGAGAGCCGATGAAGAGGGATCCAGGTCCAAAGAGCGTTATTTTTCCCCGAGAAATCAGGAGAGTGACTGGAATATTGGTGATCAGCCCCCTGAGTTCTGGAACCAGTTCAAGACCGACTTTGCACCGGGAACTCACGTTCGCATTCATCCTCTGCTGGACTGGACCGAGTTAAATATCTGGGAATATATAGAGCGGGAAAATATCCCCACTGTATCTCTCTATTTCGATCAGGGAGATGGGCGGCGTTATAGATCTCTCGGATGTGCTCCATGCACAACTCCAATTGAGTCTACATCGAAAACTGTTCAGGATATAATAGAAGAGCTGGGATCGGGCAGACTCAAGAGTATAGCTGAGCGTTCCGGAAGGGCTCAGGATAAAGATGGCGATGGACTTGAAGCCTTGCGAAAAAAGGGTTACATGTGAATATTTAACTCAATATGTGCATTATGCGAAGAGCGATGAACTATAAAACTATTGAAGAATCATATATTTCGCTGATGAGTATTATAAATGTGAATACAATCATTTGTAGAATATGATAACCGTTTAAGTATCAGTAGTAGATAAGTGTAATATTATGAAAGAGACAATGAATATAGTAATTGTAGGCCATGTGGATCATGGAAAGAGTACTGTTATAGGCAGGTTACTGGCTGATACTAATTCTTTGCCGGAAGGAAAGCTTGAATCCGTCAAAAAGCAATGCGATGTAAATTCAAAGCCGTTTGAGTATGCTTTTCTTCTGGATGCGCTAAAAGATGAGCAATCGCAGGGTATTACGATTGATGCTGCGAGAGTATTTTTTCATACCGAAAAGAGAGATTACATAATTATCGATGCTCCCGGTCATATTGAATTTCTTAAAAATATGGTAACCGGTGCATCTCGGGCGGAAGCAGCGTTACTTGTTATAGATGCGGTGGAGGGTATTCGGGAGAATTCAAGGCGTCATGCTACTATGTTATCTATGCTTGGTATTCATAACATAGTAGTACTGGTAAACAAGATGGATCTGAAGAATTATGCTCAGAATCATTTTGAGAGTATTAAAAATGAGTTTGAAGAGTTTTTAAAAGGAATCGGTATTGAACCGCAGTATACAATACCGGTGAGCGGTGTTGATGGCATTAATATAGTCAATATTTCCTCAAAAACAGCGTGGTACAGTGGGCCTGCTTTAATAGAAGCGCTGGATAGCTTTACCGGTAAACCTTCAGTCGATAATGCTCCCTTTCGTATGCCGGTACAGGATGTTTATAAATTTACGAGATTCGGAGATAGTCGTAGAATCATTGCCGGGACTGTGATGAGTGGAAAACTCCGCCAGGGAGATGAACTGGTTTTTTTACCATCAGGAAAGAAAAGTCGTATAAAATCTCTGGAGAGATTCCATTCGGATACTCCGACCGAATTTTTTACCGGTGAAGCCGCCGGTTTTACTCTGGAAGAACAGCTTTATATTGTGCGGGGTGAGCTTGCTGTGAAGGTGGACGAAAGACCTCCGTCCGTTGGTTCATTGCTACGAGCCTCTCTATTCTGGTTATCGCATAGTTCGATGGAAACAAAAAAGGAATACAGCATAAAGATTGGAACGGCGAAAGTTTCATTGAGGTTGGAAAAGATACACAGTATAATCGATGGATCATCTCTTGAAAGCCGAACAAAAGATAAAATAGACCGTAATGATATAGCTGACGTAACCCTTAAGTTGCTCTATCCGGTGGCATTTGATATAGATGGAGAAATTCCGGATACTTCGCGATTTGTCATTGTGGATGATTATGATATTGCAGGCGGTGGAATTATTCGGTCTCTTGAAGTAGATCGTACAATGGCCTATCGCGATCATATTCTTATAAGAAACTATAAATGGGAAAAGGGGAAAGTGTCGCTACCACTTCGTGCTGAGCGATACAATCAAAGACCAACACTTATCCTGCTGACAGGAAGTAAAGAGACTGATAAAAAGACTCTGGCAAAGGATCTTGAAAATCGTCTGTTTCGCGATGGTAAAATTGTATATTATCTTGGAATAGGCAATGTAAAATACGGTGTCGATGCCGATATTGCAAGAGATGTTGATGCCGATCCTGCGGAACATGTCCGACGTATGGCAGAAATTGCACATATCCTGCTGGATGCGGGAATGATTCTTATCATTACTGCAACTGATTTAACGCAGGAACACATGGAAATCATTAAGACATCCGTGCAACCTGATCTTATTGAGTCTGTCTGGGTAGGCGATGATATTACAACGGATATTAAATGCGATTTACATATAACAGAAGACGATCTGCAGAGTATCGATAATGTTGAGCGGATTCGTAGCTGGCTCCAGGAGAAAGGGGCTATATATAAGTTCTGGTAAGTTTACCAGAATGATTGTGGCATAACTCAGGTTTATAATAATTTTGTCCGTTTGGATGTCGAATAAAGCCAGGACTAACGGTTATTTCTGGAGTTTGGCACGTACGAGATATAAAAAAATGTACTGATAAACGCTCAGTCAGTAATTGAAGGGATAATTATTGTGATTGCACGTTTTCAGGGAGTCATTACAGTGGATGGGCAAAATTGATTTTATGGGAGAGTCAGTTCAATGGATATTTCAAGAATCGTCTGTATAGCAAGAAAAGCCGGCATGGAAATTTTAAGGATCTATCACTCCGCTACCGGTGAAGATTTTGAAAAAAAGGGGGATGGGTCCCCACTGACACAGGCTGACAGGGCGGCTCATAGAATCATCTCTGAAAGACTGCATAAGTTTTTTCCGGATATTCCGGTTTTATCTGAAGAAGGAAGAAGCATTGAGTATGCTGAGAGGAAGAGCTGGAGTCGATTCTGGCTGGTGGATCCTCTGGATGGAACGAAAGAGTTTCTGAACAAGAACGGGGAGTTCACAGTAAATATTGCACTTATTGAGAATGGAAAACCTGTAGCGGGTGTTGTTCATGTACCGGAGAAAGGGACGACCTATTTCGCTGATGACAGGGGGGCTTTTAAGCTGGACAGGTTCGGTCATATCGGAAGGATTCCTGAAAACGGAGAGCGTAAACGTAATTTTCGTGTGGTAGCCAGCCGCTCGCATAATACTCCTGAAACGGAGAAGTTTATTAATGATTTAAAGACAATACATGATTCTGTGGAAACGGTCTCTATCGGAAGCTCGCTAAAACTCTGTCTTGTTGCAGAGGGTGAGGCCGATGTCTATCCCAGGCTTGCTCCCACAATGGAGTGGGATACGGCTGCCGCTCATGCAGTAGTAAACAGCTGTGGCGGGAAGGTTATCAACTATGAGTCCGGTGAGCCACTAGCCTATAATAAAGAGAATCTATTAAATCCATTCTTTATTGTCGAAGGTGGTAG
>JBNKQE010000029.1:0-23875 GCA_050295715.1 Leptospirales bacterium | reverse complement strand
CTCAGTCTCACTATATTGAAAAGCCGATTTTTTATATACAATCCATATTCAATTATGATTTGTAATATAAATAACAATCTATGTCACAGTGAGGTAAAAACCTGGACATATTAATACTTTTTGTTTCCGGAATTCTGATTTCAACCTTTTCCATTGTAATGGGGGTTGGGGGTGGTACTCTGACAGTCCCTCTATTATTTTTTGTTTCCGGATATTTCGGAATACCAGAATCAATAATTTCACATAACGCAATTGCGAGTTCATTAATTTTTGCATTCATATTATCTCTTTTTGGTTCACTTTCTAATTATCGACAGAAACGTATTTCTCTTAAAGATGGTTCTTTTCTGCTTATTGGCAATATTCCAGGTGCAATCCTGGGCTCCAGACTGGCTATTGAGTTAGATACAAAAATGATTATACACGTATTTTCAGTTTTTCTTCTTTTGTCCGGAGCTTACGCTATATTGAAATCATTTATTGAAAAGAGCAGCGGTAATACTCCTGTTCTTCAAAAAGAAATAAACGGAAATAAATTCTGGATTACAATTTTACTTGGATTTCCTGTTGGAATAATTTCAAGCCTGACAGGAATAGGCGGGGGGATTATGATGGTCCCATTGTTTCACTACATCTGTAAACACAGTATACACAAAGCAATCGCAACTTCTTCTTATGCTATTATATTTACAGCTCTGACAGGAGCTGCGGGGTATCTTATATTTCCGGACTTTACAGCGAATACAATTAAAATGCCTGAACCATCACTTGGTTATATTTACTTACCCTATATATTTGCATTGATCCCGGGTGGAATTATTGGCTCAATTATGGGTTCGCTGCTTGGAATCAGAATGAAATCAAAAGTTATTAAAATATCATTTTACTTATTACAGATAGGAATCGGTTTGCGAATGTCAGTAATCTGATTCAGAATACTTATGGCTCAATTGAAGTGATTTTTTCTTTATTTAAATTTACACCACTCGTTGTAAAACAATATTTACATCCATAAATATGGGCCTGTCTCTTTCTATTATCATCTCCAGGCTCTATCGATGCCAGAAGATATTCCGATTGATCCAGCAGAGTCCCGCAAACAGGACAAATACGTGGTCTTGGCTGACCTGTATCAGAGTTATTTCTAAGAACTTTCCCGGCATCAAGTCTGGGTCTTTCAGAATTGTTATTTCCTTTTGACCCTTTTCCATTAATAGCCCGCTTTAGATCATCACCGGCTGAAATAAAATTTATAAATACAACAAACCCTATAATTACGCCAATAACGCTTAAGAAGAAAAACATAATTATTCACCACTATAAATAAGGTTATTGATTTTTCATTTTCTCAAGATCAATAAGCATTTTTTTTCTTTTATCATCCAGTTCATTATCTTCACTCAATTGCCTTTTCGTATCTTTTTTGCTTCCAGGTTTAATCGGTTTTACTTCACCAATTTCACATTGTATCTTGTTTAATTTTCGGATACCCAGTGATTTGAGACTGGAAAGAATTGTATGGGAATAGAGATTTAATTCCTGAGAAAATACAGCATTTTCAACATTTACTATTAATTTATTCCCCTTAATCTGAACAGGTTCTGTATGTTCTAATAACATAGGACCCACCATACGTTCCCAATGATCACATATAATATTTAGATCCGATTCATTTGAAAATTTACTTGATAGATTTTCCTGAATAACATCTATTAAATTATTTTTCCATTCTGAGGCGGAATGTATTGTGCTTTTCAAAGGATCATTTACTGAAGATGCTAATTTCCATTTATAAAACTTAAAAATCTTATCATTCATTGTTTAACAACAACTCCATTGCCTTTCACTTCGTAAATCAAGGAATCACTTCTTACAATATTGAGAAATTCCTCAAGTCCGTCAAGATCCGGTGTTGTAAATACTGCCTGACCGCACTCTCTCAGTAATTCAATAAATGCACTTCTTCTTTGAGCATCAAGTTCTCGAATTACATCATCTATTAGCAAAAGAGGAGATATATTAAGATTTTGCTTTAAAAAATAAAATTCAGCAATACGTAACGCAAGAGATATGGTTCTTTTTTGCCCCTGACTGCCAAATGTCATTATATCTTTGCCGTTGTTCATAAAGGCGAGATTGTGACGATGAGGTCCTGTTACAGTAAAACCCGCTGATATATCTGCATACATATTCTTTCTAAGTGTGCCAGCAAGATCTTCTTTTTCGCCTTCTTTGGAATAAACAAGACTTATATCGATTTCGTCTATTCCCGTAGAAATCCATTTAAGTGATTTTAGAAATATATACCTGAATTCATTTATAAATCGTTCACGCTCACGTATAACAATTTCGCCTGACTTAATAAAACCTTGATTCCAGATTTCAAGTTCTGTTGTACTGGCTTTCCTTTCTCGAATTTTTTTTAAGATTGCATTTCGTTGTTTCAAAGCTCTATTAAATTGCATAAGCTCAAGCAAATACGAGTGGTTTTGATTGCTAAGAACCGAATCGAGAAAGCGTCTTCTGTGCTGCGGACCGCCTTCGACAATTTGTATATCTGAAGGGCTAAATATAACAGTTATCAAATTTCCAATTAATCCGGATCTTCCCGGAACAAGTTTACCATTTAATTTGATTTTTTTTCGACCGCTGCCTTGAGAAACATCACATCCGAGTTCAATTTTGAACGATTTATCAAATCTTTTAAATGTGGATGATAAAAAGTAGTCAGTTCTACCAAACTGAACGATATCCCTGTCCTGTGCTCCTCTAAATGATTTTCCATTGGACAGGATACTGATGGCTTCCAGAATATTTGTCTTTCCTGCAGCGTTACGTCCTACTATAAATACAAGTCTACTATCCATCGATAGATTTGTATCATCATAGGTCCGAAAATTTTTTAACTGGAGAGATTCGAGCTTCAATAATTTATCCCTGGGACAGGAAATATAATCCCAATATGAAGTATGTTAAAAACTATAACATACTTATAGTAAATAATTAAAGCTTCATTGGCATTACAACGGCAATAAAATCAGCATCTTCTGGATCCTTTAGCACAGCCGGGGCATTTGGTGTTGAAAATCCAACAATGACTTTTTCATTGTTAATAATTCTTATAATATCCATTAGATAATTTGAATTAAAAGCAACAATCATTTCCTCGCCATCATAATTTGCTGATATTGAATCCTGAGCTTCGCCTATATCGGGAGTTGATGCCGTAATTGTAAAATTACTACTATTAAAAGATATTTTTATCTGACGGGATGGTTCAGCTGCCATAACCGATACCTGTCTTAGCGCATTTTCAAGTTCGCTTCTATCAACAGGTATTTCATATTCTAATTTTTTAGGAATAACCTGTCTATAATCAGGAAACTGACCATCAATCAATTTACAGATTAAATCAACGCTGCCAACACGAAAATGTACACGTCTTTCTTTTGAATCAAAAGAAACAAGACCACTCTGTTGTGAATCAAGCAGTTTCAATAATTCTCTAACAGCCTTGTTCGGTAATATAATACCTTCATTAAATGGCATATTTTCCGGGAATTCACGCTGTATTTTTGCAAGACGTCTTCCATCGGTACCAACAAATGCTACTCTCTTTCCCTCATTTTCAATATAAAGACCATTAAATACGTAGCGAGCATCTTCTTCAGCTATTGAATATCCGGTTTTCCTGATCATTTCCTGAACTACAGCTGTAGGAAATGATAGAAATGTATTCTCAGGCATTGATTCAATTGGCGGATATTCATCACTGGGAGTGCCCATCAAAGTAAATTTCGCCTTACTGATTTTCTCTGAATCCTGAATGATTATTCTGTCTGTATCATCCGATTCAAAAAGGATACTATTTCCCCTGAACTCTCTTACAGTCTGACTCATCTTTTTTGCTGGAAGTGTAATTTTACCAGGAACTTCAATTTGAGCTTCAACTCTTGTTTTGATGCCCATTTCCAGGTCTGTTGCCGTAAGAATTACTGAATTCCCCTCTGCTTCTATCAGGATATTGGAAATAACCGAACGTATTTCTCTGGCAGAAATGATGCTTTCAACAGTGGAAATAGCTTTGTGGAATTTTTGTTTATCAACGATGAATTTCATAATATAACCTTATACTTAAATGTTTATATGTACATGTTTTTATTGTACATGTGGATAAGTGAATAAATCCTCTAAAACATTGTTAATCATATAAAACGACAAATTTTTATGTTACATCCGATGTGAATAAAATCTATCTTTCATGCAACAAGATCGAGTTGCATTCTACGATACCACTATTTTTCAACAATCCACACCATGAAACATAATATTTATTCACTGATTGACGTGATTTATTAACAGTTTTTCACAAAGTTATCCACATTCAATGCAGAAGTTCTAAAATAGAATCCAATTTCGCTTTTATTTCAGAATCTGTATTTATCAATTTTTCTACCCTTTTGACCGCATGAATGATTGTGGTATGATCACGACCATTAAACAACCGAGCTATACCAGTTTTATTAATTTCTGAATATTTGAAACAAATATATATGGCCAGGTGCCGCGCCATAACAAGGTCTTTTTTTCTGGAAGGACCTAAAAGAATATTTCTGGGAAAATTTGAATACTCTGAAACAACATTGATTACTCTATCCGGATCAATCTTTCTCCTGCCGGTTATCTCTAACCTGGCAGCAATAATGTTTTTGATCTGCTCTGTGGATAATGATTGTCCTGATTTCTCAAGTGTGAAGTAAATTGCATTGATGATAGAAATTAAGGAGGGAAAATTAAGATTTTTATCATTTATCTGTAAATCACGAATAAGTGAATCAATATTAATCTTAATCCCTATTCTGGTAAGTTTTTCCTGCAGGAACCTGACTGAATAATATTTATCCGGCAAAGATATATTAACGTTGATTCCACTCTGCAATCTGCTTTTCAAATATGCAGAAAAATCCATACAGGATGTTGTAATTCTGGAAGTAATAACAACTTTCTTTCCGGATTTAATGTAGGTATCTAATAGAATTGAAATTTCTTCCTGTATGGAAGAGCTGGATCCTTCCAGAAAATTTAAATCTTCAATTATTAATATATCACCATTTCTATATTTGTCCTTAAAATGACTGATGGAACCTGTGCGCAGGGAATTAATGAAATCTATCTTCCAGTTTTCTGAATAAACTGTAACAAAATTAATCCGAGGATGCTGCAGTTTTAAGTTATTGATAATGTAAGTTTTTCCACAGCCTTCTGGTCCCGTAATCAGTAATGGGGAAAACTCCAGATCTCCGTTAAAAAACTTTTCTGTAATTGAATAGGCGTCACTGTTGAAATCACCAATAAGAAGTCCGGTATTGAATCCGTCAGATGAATTCTCAATTTCAAATATTATGTCTTTTCCTATTATGCTTTTCAAACGACTCAGTAAAATTCCTTCAGACAATCTTGTTTGATTGCCAAAATCTGAATTAGTAATGACTATTTTATCGTTGAACTCCTTAATTGAATCAACGGGTATTAGACTGAGACTTTTAAATTCTTTTTCAGTAAGATCAGGTTTTATTTTATTTAGAGCATTATTCCAGGATTTCAAATTCAGCTCCGAAAAAAGCATTGCGGACGGAAATTTGAATCAGATGGGAGCTGTACAGCAAGTCAAAAAAGACTTTCACTCAAATAATAACCGTAAATGACTAAAAATCTTTGCAGATAACAAATTTGTAGTACTAAATGAGTGAATTTATTTGACTGTACAGAGGTCCCTTTAAATCTTATCATCTCTCCGTTTGTGCAGAGAGAAAATCAAAAATAGTAAACATGTGAATGGCAATCCATTCCAGATATCTGGAATCATTTATTAAGGTATATTTCAATGAAACGTACATTTCAACCCAGCGTAGGAAAAAGAAATAAGACTCACGGCTTCAGATCGAGAATGGCCACGAAGAACGGCCGAAAAGTATTATCTCGCAGAAGAGCTAAAGGTCGTAAAATGCTGACTGTGTCTGATAGAATGCACAGGAAGTAAAAATTGGGAACCCGTAATTATAGACGGGCAGTACTAAAAGGAAAGCAAAGATTCGATTTACTCTTTAAAAAGGGTAAGTCGGTCAAATGCAGTAATGTACGAATAGTTTTTTTCAAGGTAGATACGCAAACGTCGCAACTGGCCGTTTGTATTTCAAGGTCCATCAAACGGGCTGTGGACCGCAACAGGATGAAACGAATAACCAGGGAAGCTCTGGACCCTCTGGTTAAAGAACTAAAACATGGTTACAACCTTGCTATTTTTCCTGGTAAAGGTTTTAGTGAAAAAAATCCGGGAGAACGAACTGTTCTTCTGGAACAAGCCCTTGGTAAAGCAGGTCTTATAAAGACTGAACCAACCACAGCCAGTCATGATAATTTTTAATTCAGGTTTAATACATGGAAAATAACGGTAACGAGTCCAGTCGATCCATGACATCGCTGATCCCTGTCTTTTTGATGGGTGCAGCAGTTATATTTTTACTTCAATATTTCGAAAAAGACATCCCGGGAAAGAAATCCCAGAGTCCGGATACTGAACAAACACAATCAAATCAAGTAACACAAAAACCTTCCGCAAGTGTAGCCACTTCGTCAGGACTTTCCGACCTTGAATTTCCGAAAGGTAATGGAAAGAGTATTGAAATAGATGGTGGCTTTTATGCTGTCAGATTAAGCGAAAAAGGTGGAAGAGTTGATAAATTCTTTCTCGAGTCGAATGAAGATATTGCCATTCCTGAATCTGTAATTGCGGAACAAGATGATCCTCTTGCACGTAAAAAGAATGCTCTTGAAGTAACGCGCGGGAACGGTATGGATTTTCAACCGCACCTGTATTTCTGGAATTCTCGTTTATCAAAAATTTGGCAGATAGCCAATCCTGCGCTAAATGATGCAAAATATAAAATGTCAGGTCCTTTTGTGGATGATAAGACCGGTATGCAAGAGGTAAGGTTTACTCTACCCGTTGTCTTTAAAGGCCACCATCTTGAAATAATCAAAATATATCGTTTTTTTAAGAATGAGTATTTTTTTCGACAGATCACTGCAATTCGCAATCTTGAAAAGAAAGAGTTTGTTCTCGGTGGGGACATGTTTTTTAAACCCTTTGGTGATATAGGTCCCAATCCCGAGAGTTTGAGTTCAAGAGTTCTTGCCAGTTACGGACGTTTTTACGGATATAATGATTCACTGGAGCATTCGGCAAATATTACCGGCGGTGGCCGTGGAATGGGTTGTGGGATGCCCGGCTGTAGTCAGAAGAGTGACACAGATTTTGAAGTTTTTAGTGAACATCCGAATACTCTGGGTTACATGGGTTCTACAAGTCGTTATTTCTTTGGATACGATAGATTTCTATCTGCAGAAAATGATAGCGCATCTTCTCCGGATGGAATCGTACTCGTTAAAAAAATTGATCCAAAAGGACAGGAGACATTTACCGCCATATTCGATAATATGACTTTAGCTCCTGCTGAAAAGATTCAAATCTCGTTTGGTAATGTTAATGGTAATATTGCAGATGATGGATCAATTAAGAAACCGGAAGAATCCAATTTTGCAGCTGTAAGAAACGCTCAAAGTCGTAGTGACATTCTGACAATTGATAACCAGGTATATTTTGGTGTTCGCCGTGATGAGAGTCACCACTTCAAAAATGAAGACCTGATGAATGCCGAATTTGGTGAAACTGAACCAGATGCGCAAATTAGAGATGTAATTTATACATCCGGGTTTTTAGTCCTTTTTTCAAAGATTCGTGATGGTATTATCTGGCTGATGAGATTTCTATATCAGTATATAGGAAACTATGGTTGGGTAATTATCATAATAGCAACATCCTTCAAACTTGCAACGTGGCCTCTCAACCAGATGCAGGCAAAGAGTATGAAACGCATGAGTCGCCTCAAACCAGAAATTGAGGGGATTAATGAGAAATATAAGGATGATCCAAACGAAAAACAAAAAAAGATAATGGAGCTTTATAAGAAGCACAATGTAAATCCCGCCAAAGGGTGTTTACCTATGCTCATACAGCTTCCTGTATTTATAGCTCTCTACAGTGCTTTTTCAGAATCTGTAGACCTGTGGAGAAGTCCGTTTATCTTATGGATGACAGACCTTTCACAACCGGATACGATCTTTGTAATTAAGAACCTGTTAATGGTTCAAAATTTTCATGTTAACATTCTGCCTTTGATTATGGTGGCTACGCAATTAACGCAACAACTTACAACCACCATGGCAGCCGATCCTCAGCAAAAGATTGTGATGTACATCATGCCGGTGATCATGATTTTCTTCTTCTGGAATTTACCCAGCGGAGTAACTCTATACTGGACTGTTCAGAATATTATAACCATTCTGTGGCAGGTTCTGGGGTCACGTCTCTCTGATGATGAAGAAGGACAGGCTGCCTGAATGTAATAATATATTCAGGAGATTAAACAGTGAATTACATTTACGAGTCCGAAGGTAAAAATCGGGCAGACGCTGAAAAGAAAGCTCTGGACTTTCTGCATCTTGATGCGGCGTCCGTTACCTTCAAGCCGACAACATCAAGGAAGGGATTGCTTGGTCTGGTAATGAAAAAACCGACTGTAGTAAGAGTCTTTCCTAATACTGATTCCATACCTCTGGATGTAGTCATAACAGGTGTTTTAATTACCCTGATTAAGAAAATGGGGATGGATGCGGAAGTTGAGAAAGTAACAGAAATAGACAGTAATATACTCATTGAACTGTCATCAGAAGATTCAAAGTTATTAATTGGTAAACAGGGTAGAACACTTGATGCTCTGCAATTTATATTGAATCTAATGGTTGATAGCAAACAGCGAAAAGGTAAACGCATCATGATTGATGTTGCAGAGTATCGCAGCAGACGTCAGAAACGATTGAATAAATTGGCCAGAGCCGTTGCCGATCGTGTCATTAAAACACGTAAACCGGTACTGCTTGAATATATGAATCCATACGATAGACGAATAATTCACCTGGCTCTGGAAGAAGACAATCGTGTTTTTACGAAGTCAGATGGTAATGGTGTTTACAAACGAGTTCGAGTTATACCACAGAGCCGGGCAGAAGAGTATAATTCAGATAATGATGAAGAATACGACGACCCGGAGAATTAAAACTCAATAAGAGAAAAAAAACCGTCTGGAAACAGACGGTTTTTTATTAAATAAATGGTTTCAATACCTGATGATACAATCGCAGCTATATCCTCCCCGCCTGGAAGAGGTGCAGTAGGGATGATTCGAATATCCGGAAATGCTGTGAAAGAGATACTGGAAAAATTAACATTACCTGTATCAAAAACTTCAACAACAAATTTTGATAATAGATTTATTCCCCGTAAATCAATACTCAGCAAATTCATAAATCATGCCGGTGATTTAATTGATACGGGTATACTCTGCTTTTATCCGGGACCGCGATCTTACACCGGTGAAGATACTGCTGAAATGTTTCTCCATGGAAACCCAATTTTACTGAAACAATATTTAATGGAGATAATTTCAGTTGCCGGTGTGAGGCCGGCACAACCGGGTGAGTTTACAAAAAGAGCTTACATTAATGGTCGAATGGATTTAACGGAAGCAGAAGCAGTCAAAAGAGTAATCGATGCGAGGTCAGAATTCGAGCTGATGGCCGGACGAAAAATGTTATCCGGAGATCTATCAAGAATTGTAAATCGTTTCAGGTCATCAATGATTAACCTCAAAGCGGATACCGAAGCTGAGGTTGATTTTTCAGATGAGGATCTAACATACGAATCTCGGGAATTGCGAAAAAAGCATATCGCAGATCTTATAAAAGAAATAGATAAAATACTAAGTTCATCTGATGCAACAATGCGGGTTGTTGCCGGATATCAAATAGCCATAGCAGGAATTCCAAATGCCGGGAAGTCTACACTGTTAAATAAATTACTGGGATATGATAGAGCAATAGTGTCTAATATTGCTGGAACAACAAGAGATTATTTATCTGAAGAAACGACAATGGAAGGAATATCAGTTCGTTTCGTCGATACTGCAGGGTTAAGGGAGTCTGACGATTTAGTTGAAAGAGAGGGAATCAAAAGATCACGTAAGGAAATTGACCAGAGTAACTTGATTTTACATATAATAGACGGATCTATTCCTTTGTATAAGAGTTCAATAATCGGCAAAGCTGATCGCATAATCAATGTTATTCATAAAACCGATATTCTTCACAATGATTGGAAAAATAGACAATATCCGGAAGGGGAAAATGTGTATGTATCATCAAAAACAGATGAGGGAATTGAAGAACTGAAGCATATAATATTAAATCATCTGACAGATGGTGATTATGATATTGATCCTATGATTATAGAAGAGCGACATCGTTACCATTTTAATAAAATTAAAGAATCATTGTCAAAGGTTCCGGATCTATGGGAGAGTAATGCTCCGGATGAAATCGTGGCAATGGAGATTAACGAAGCTCTTGATCATCTCGGTGATATTACCGGAAGAGTGGACACGGAAGAGGTTCTCGGCAGAATATTTTCCAGATTCTGTGTCGGAAAGTAGTTAAAAATGAACAAAAGCAAAAAAAGATCTCAGGTTCTCGATATAGGACAATGTTCCTTTGATCACAGAAATATTAAAAATATATTGAATTCGCTAAATGTTGATGTGGAACGTGCATCTTCTTCATCGGAAGCTATTAATTTAATTAATGAAAATACCTATGATTTAATAATGGTTAATAGGATTTTTGATAGAGACGGAACATCCGGAATTGAATTCATTAAAAATATATTACTGAATGATAATCTGGAAGTTAAAATTCTGTTGATATCAGATAGACCGGATTCGCAAAGTGAGGCCTTAGAAGCAGGCGCATTAAAAGGGTTCGGAAAGGGGAATCTGAAATCAGTTGCTGTGAGTGATCTTCTTAAAAGTTACTTGTTTGAATGATTCAAATTTGTTTTTAAAACCTCAACGATTAGAATCATAACATCATCCCTGTATGATTCAAAATTTTTCCTGGTTTCGATTTTTCGTAAAATTGCATCAATAAGCTCATCCCCGTTATAATTTTCTGTACCGGATATCACCTTTTCAAAATCATCAACTGTTTCAACGTTTCCATCATCAGTTAAGTACTCCGTCAATCCATCTGTATAGAGTACAATTCGGTCACCTGCTCTGACTTTTAAATTTTTCATTCGTGCAATCGGGTCGGCAATGCGATACCCCAGAACACTTCCTTTGGTCTTAATTTCTTTGAATGGTTTTCCACCTCTTGAAAGCAATACCGGGCAATGGCCCGCATTGCCAATTTGCATCGCTTCTTTTCTGAAGTCGATATGAATATAGACTGCACTGGCATGGTGACTATCGTAATTATCAGCAATTCTATGATCCAGTTCTGTTAGAAAATTTTCAGGATGTAATCTATGCCTGTATGGCATAGATGAAATTATACCTTTAATTGCGGCGGACATTACTGTTGATGATATACCATGACCGGAAATATCAGTGAGAAATATTCCAATGTTTTTTTCACGTAATTGAATTATGTCAAAAAAATCTCCCCCTGTGTTATTTTCTGCGTGATGAAAAGAAAATATTCTAACAAATTCATTTTCTCTGAAATCAGGAAACAGGTTATGATAGACTTTTCGTGCAAGAATAAGGTCAGCTTTTTCTGTCTTTTTTCGAGTTCGAATATCTATATAACCTGTAATCGTAAAGAAAACCATGAACTCCATTAATAAAACCAGTAATCCAGCCCATACTAAAAAGAGAATGTGCAGAGATGTATCAACAGACCAATGTTTACTGGATAACATTTCAATTGCTGTATAATGCAGAATAATAAAGGAGATTACCGGGATGCCGGAAGTTTTTCCAGGTCGTATTGTCTGAACAATAATAAATGAAGCGGATAACAGTAACAAATCACCATCTGTTCGCGCATACAAGGGTATGTTGAAAATTCCAGGATAGTATGATAATAATAAATAAAAGAGAATGTATGTTATTGAAGGAAGGATTGTTATATTATCAAAATACTCTATATATTTATTAATAATTATTACTAAAAACAGAATCATAATAACAATAAGTATATTATGCCATTGTATTCCAAGAGAAGAGGATGAAAGTTCAAATAAATGAAGTAATGAAAAACTGAGCCATGAGATAAGTAGTGAAAATCTCTCAAAACCTGATAATAGATGATTGCGTTCTTTTTCCAGATCAGGAAATAATCTTTTTTCGGAAAAAGAATATTTCCTTAAAAAGCTAATATAATTTCGAAAATATGATATTGACTGTAAAGTATTGGAGATCATAATAAATTATCATTATGGCACTAGAAAATCAATATTCGTAATGGTTGTTCCATTTAGCACAAGTCTTAAATTATATCCACTAATTAAAAAATTATTAATCTTTATCATAAAATCAGCACATTCTGAATATGATTCGCATTCATAATACAACTGGTGACTGTTGGCCTTATAAGCATTATATAATGGATGCGTTAATATGAATGTAATAAAATTATTTCCGTTAATTTGCTGGTATGAAATATGACTTATATACCTTCTATTGGTTATTCTGACACTTCTACTACTGTTTACAGACGGATAATTTTCCCCAGATAAATCCATTGCAAATGGGATTTGAATAAGGAAGCAAAATAAAAATATAAGAATCTGAAATTTCATTATTATTATTGGAACTGATTGATTCTAATACATTATCGGAATAAACTTAATGCTAGAATTATTTGAAATAGGTATAAAAAATATTGGGAGTTTTGTATGGGGACCGATCATGATCGCTCTTCTGGTCGGAACAGGTATCTATCTAACTATACGTACCGGATTTGTACAAATAGCTGGTTTTAAACATGCTATTGAACTGCTAACCGGAAAATATGATGAACCACATGATGATGGAGATATTTCCCATTTTCAGGCATTGAGTTCTGCACTGGCTGCAACAATTGGAACCGGAAATATAGCTGGCGTGGCCACGGCTATTGCTTCCGGCGGACCCGGGGCGGTTTTCTGGATGTGGTTAACTGCATTTGTGGGTATGGCCACAAAATTTGCTTCCTGTACATTAAGTCAAAAATTCCGAAAAATTAACGATGATGGATCTGTGAGCGGCGGTCCAATGTACTATCTCGAATATGGACTTGGAAGTAAATGGGCCGGTTTGTTATTTGCTGTATTTACAATCATTGCCAGTTTTGGAATTGGAAACATGGTACAGGCAAACTCTGTTGCTGAACCATTGGAGGACTTTTTTGGTGTTCCAAAGTGGTTATCCGGACTGGTAATGGCTGCTATGACAGCTCTTGTAATTCTTGGCGGAATCAAAAGAATTGCAGTCGTTAGCAGTAAGATTGTCCCGATTATGTCTACAGCATATGTGATGAGTGCTCTTACTATTCTGGTAATCAATGCTGACAGGATTCCATCCATTCTGAAGCTCATTGTTGTAAGCGCCTTCGAACCAGCTGCTGCAGCCGGTGGAATTGCAGGAGTAACTGTAATGGAAACAATGAGATATGGAGTGGCGAGAGGAGTCTTTTCGAATGAAGCGGGACTTGGAAGCGCCCCCATCGCTCATGCTGCAGCGAAAACTTCTGAGCCAATACGAGAAGGTCTCGTTGCCTCTCTGGGACCATTTATAGACACTCTTATTATTTGTACAATGACAGCCAGTGTTATCCTGATCTCCGGTGAATGGTCATATATTTTATCTGATGGATCTCGAATTACCGGTACTACTCTAAGTGCCAGAGCATTTGAAATGGGTCTTCCTGGTTACGGAAATTATATTGTTCAGTTGGGGATTGTATTTTTTGCCTTCTCCACAATTCTCGGATGGTCATATTATGGAGATAGAAGCGTTGAATATGTTTTTGGTAAAAAAGCTATCCCAATTTACCATATTTTATGGGTTTTAATTGTTCCCGTTGGAGCCATGATAAAACTGGAACTTGTTTGGAATATTTCCGATGCGGCAAATGGATTGATGGCAATTCCTAATTTACTGGCTCTTCTGGGACTATCAGGTGTTGTAATTGCAGAATGGAAAAGTTACAAAAATAGATGGTTAGGCAAATAAACAACCTGGTATATATATGACGGAAAAAATTCAAGAGTTAAAAAAGCAACTTGAGAATCTGGAAAACAGTATTACAAATGAGTTAAAATCAAATGCGGAAAAATTTCGATATAATTTTTCAGGGCGAAAACCTGTATTTGATAAAGAGACAAAAAAAGAACACAAGAAAAAGTCAGTCAGTCTATTTCGATGGTTTACAGGATCTCCGATTACTTACTATTTAAGCTCTCCGTTTATATATGCTTTGATAATTCCTGCTATATTGCTGGATATATTTGTAAGCATATATCACAGTATAAATTTTAGGATTTACGGTATTGGACTTGTTAAAAGGCAGAATTATATTCTAATCGATAGACACAGGTTATCTTACTTAAATATAATGGAAAAAATCAACTGCATGTACTGTGGATATTTTAACGGCTTATTAGCGTATGTTGGAGAAATAGCAGCGAGAACAGAGCAATTCTGGTGTCCTATAAGGCATGCTTCAGCCGGTGCCCCGCGACATACACGGACAAATAAATTTCTGGCTTATGGTGACTCAGATTACGAGCAAAGATTGATACAAATACGGGATGAATTAAGATTGATGACGTCAAAAATGAATGAAAATACATCAAGTAAAACGAAGTCCAGAACTTCGTTATAATTACTTATTGTCTTTCTTTTTTTTCCCAAGAAGGTCACTTAGATCTTTAAGTGACTTGCTTGTGCTTGCTGCTGCTTTTTTATTCTGATCCTGTATTTCTCGATAAACTTCGGATCTATGTACAGAAACATTTCTGGGTGCACGAATACCAAGTTTGATTTGATCACCTTTTATATCGACAACTACAACTTCAATGTCGTCACCGATCATAATGGATTCATTTATTTTTCTGGCCAGTACGAGCAAATCATTTATCCATATATTCTAATATTGGAAACCTAACTGAATGGTTATCATTTAATGAAATAGCCTGACGACCAATCTTTTTTTCTTCGTTAAACAAAATAGGACCCTGAAGATTGGCAGTCATTTTTTCTGGTTGATTTTCCGGTATGGTAACTATTAAATAAATTTTACAGGTGTCTACACCTTTTACATGTAAAGCTTCCAGGTCTCCAGAGAGAATTTCAGGTTTATATTTTTCTTTTAAAAAAGTTTCCGGTTGAATCAGAATAAATGCAAGTCCGGATTCATCAAGTGACTGCAGCCATTGAAATGGGGAGTCCTCATTATCTGATATTAATGCAAACCGATGATATTCTTGAAATCCAAACAGTCCATCCGGGAATTCCAATATTTCATTCGGGTTGATCTCAATATTTCCAAAAGCTTTAGTTGCAACTTGAAGCATTCTATCCTAATCCTTTTCTCTCACAATTAAGGGATACATTATTATCACTTAATTGTCTATTATTATTCTTTATCAATTATTACCGAAGAAAATCCATCAACGTAGGACGTATTATTCTTGATCCGACATTAAGAGCATATTGATGAACTGTCTCCAGCCATTTTAGATTCATTATAGTTTCCGGAACATCGACACCTTCAGTCTTTGCAAGAAGCTCAGTCATATAAGTTTTATCCCAGGAAACTCGTTTTATATGATTCTCAAGTCTATTCTGACGGGCTCCAACAGTTGCTCTTTGATGTAAAATATTTTCCATCGCAGAGTCAATATTAGCAATATCACGGCCGCCTATTTCAAGCTGATCAGCTTGATAAAGGTCATTTCTTAGTTTTATTACTACATCAAAAAGACTCTCACCTGTTACTGTAGCAGAACTTGCATAATTAGATGGAGGATTCGGGTTATCGTTTGAGATGAGTCCAAGATCCTGGAGTACAGATCCAGACTGCAAATCTTCAAGCCATATTTGATGTGGTGATTCCGTGTGCAGAGACATATAATCCTGTCCGATTCTGTTTGCTTTTACATTTATTCCCGCATTATTAATTTTATCGATTATATCGTCGATTGTATCTCCGGCTACGACATGAATTTCTGTTCCATCAATTCGGAAAGATTGATCTGTTTGTGCGGAATAACCGGAAGTATCGACGCTCCCCGTTAAACTCATATTTGTTCCCCAGAAGGCTTTATTTCCCGGAATATTCACATCAATATATTGATCTCTTTCTACCTCGTGTAACCGTTTTCCCATATCACCATTGTATTCAATTCCAACAATTTGATCGGGAATTTCAAGACCCTTTAAGTCGCGAATATTGGCAGTTACAACCTTAAACGGTGGATTTTCAACTGTATGTCCGCCAAACAATGGTTTACCGGTAGCATCCATACTGTTTGCAATCTCGATTAATGAACGAAGGTGTTGATCTATTTCAGATGCAATGACTTTACGTAATTCAAACCCATTATCGCCCTGGTAAATACCATTTGATGCTTGAATTGAAAGCTCACGAATTCTCTGCATAATATCAGTAACATTGGCGAGTTCACCATCTGTATGATTAAGGCGACTTTGCGCTGTAGTTATGTTATTTTCAAATTGATCCAGTTCTGTGACCCGTGTTTGAAAAAACATTTGAGCGGCGGCTCCGGATGGATCATCGGAAGGTGATTGAATCCTTTTTCCTGTAGCGAGCTGATTTTGAACTTTGTCCATCTCATATTGATGACGATTTACATTTCGAATCAACGAATTGTTTTTCATCAGGTCTGTTACGCGTATCATACAAATTGCCTCATATTAGATCCGGTCAGAATTATGCCCGGCCCATGTTTATTATTACACCTAGCATTTCATTGACTGTATTTATGATTCTTGCCGCAGCATTGTATCCATGTTGAAACTGGACCATATTACTCATCTCTTCATCAAGATTGACTCCCATTACACTCTGTCTCATATTATTCAGTGCTGTAAGGTCATCTTTTAATCTATTAACAGAATCTTCTGCCGTACGCGATTCAGTGCCCAGTTTTGAAACCAGTGCATTGTAAAACTCTTCAGGATTGTCATGCTTACCAATCATACTTTTACCCTGCTTAATTGCAGCAGCAATCAGGAGTGCATTTCGTCCGTCTGCCATACCGCCTGGAGTATTATAATCTCCCGTGCCCCCTGTATCTTCTCCACGACCCAGAGCTATCGAAGCAGGATTTGTTTTTACGGAATCGGATACTGCAATATGTCCCGCAGGATGAAATTCAGGTGTAAGTGTTATGTTTTCAACAGGTGAGCGAAATTTAGAGATCTCATCAATTCTTTGAAAATTGAAAGCACCAGCTTTACCGGATTGATTTAGAATTCCAGTGTATCCAACAAGTAATTCACCTGAATCCTCAAGATGTCGAATCATAAAATTGGTACGACGATCATCCTTTGCTGTTGTGGATTTTAATGCAAGCTGGCTGTCATGATTTATATACGCCACGACTCCTGCCTGACTATCATTAATACGTTTGATTACATCGTTTAAAGAATCATCTTTTCTGTAATCAATAAGCACCGGTTGATTGTTAGCATCATTTTGATTTAGAGTAATCGTGCCATTCATACCAATACGTCGTGATGGGTCGATCGTATTGACCCCGGAAACACGAAATACTGCGGTTATCTCCGCGCTTCCGTCACTGTTTAAATCAAAATTACCCCGGGCGTTCTCCAGGCGAAAAGTCCCATTTGTATTTCGACTTAAATTGTTGAGGGCAAAAAAATCTACATTTGTTTTACCATTTAATCCAAATCCATCCCGATGAATTTCATTTATTATATCGCTTATATTTAATGCGAAAAGATCATTCTGATCTATACGTTCCGGAATGGCTCGATCACGCATATCCAGTAATCCATAAAGCTTACCACCGGATAATATAACATTGCGATCATTGTGTTCCCAGGTGACTTTTGAATATCCTTCATTACTTGCGTCTTTTTCAAGTTTTACTTTTCTTTGCACTTCACCTTGAACAAGAGCCTGTTCACCAATAAAAACGATTAATTCATCTTTATCTCCGCGACCTACATTTATATCAACGATTGAGGCAAGTTTCTCAACCGCATGGTCACGGTGATCTTTTAAGTCATTTGGTTCATCGCCCAGAGTTTCTACCTTGAGAATCTTTTCATTCAAATCACGAATTTCAGTAGCAAGGGAGTTAATTTGTGCAACTTCCGCTTCAATTTCATTTTCAGATCTATTTCGAAGATCTGTCAGCTTATTGTGAATATCATTAATGCGTGTTGTCAGACTTCGGGCTTTTTCGAGAACTACTTCGCGGTGTGCCTGTTCGGACGGGAAATTTGCAGCTTCCTGCCACGATGTCCACATCCCATCTGTCAATGTACGTAAAGTGTTGTCAGACGGTTCATTAAAGATTTTTTCCATTTGATAGAGGTAGCTCTGCGAGGTTTCCCAGAAACCTTTGTTGTTTTCAGAATTGTTAATCTGGTCATCAAAGAATGTATCTCGTATGCGTTCGATTCTGGCAACTCGAGCACCCTGTCCAATTTGTCCGGGAGTTTCTGCACGATTAAATGAGGGATCATATATAGGATCCATAGATTCCATTGTTACACGCTGCCGTGCATAATGAGGGTTGTCTGCATTAGAAATATTGTGACCGGTTGTATTTAAAGCCGCCTGATGAACAGATAGCCCTCTTTTTCCTATTTCAAGGCCGCTGAATGTGGAACCCATAGCTTTACCCTCTTACTCATTTGAATAAAATCATTTGTGAATGACTTCTTCTCGTTTCTTATTCTCGGAGAATGCCTTAAAAGCATGAGAAAAATATAGGCTTTTTGAACTCAGAAGTTCAATATTAATGACTCGGGAAAGAATTTTATGAGTCATATTCAGTATCAGTTTCTAAAAATACCTGCAGTGATGTATTGGTATTTATATGTTGAAATCATATAATATATTTGGGAATATATACAATTATGGAGCACTTTCGACTGCTTGTTGCTGATGATTCGATGGATATTCGATTACTATTAGAGCGGATATTACATGCTCCCAATCTGGATGTAGTATTTGTTGCAAATGGACAGGAAGCTATTGATGCATTCATGGAGGGCAAATTTGAAATTATACTGATGGATATGGAGATGCCCGTTCTAAATGGATTTGAGGCTGTTAAACGAATTCGTCAGCTGGAATTAGAGCAGGGGGGAAACATAGTTAAAACTAAAATTATTGCACTGACCGGGTACGCATCAACTGAGGATCTTCAGAAATGCATATCCGCAGGATGTGATAATGTGCTAACGAAACCGGTAACAAAACACCAAATTCTCAACATAATTAACGAAATGGGCTAAATCAAGCATTTGCATTAAGGAATAACGATGAACCGGTACCGGAACGTTTATTCTCCGACTTCTTTCCTGATGCCGTATATATCGAATCTGTAGTTCCGTCTACACTCTTGCGCATTGAATCAATTGCATTTGATATTGAGTTGGCAGTAGTTTCCATCAACTCGCTATTCTCCTGAACCAGTTTTTGAAGATTCCCGGCAGAAGCCCTGTACTCTTCAATAATTTCAGAAAATTCTCCATGATTTTCCGGTCTAATATCACCAAAGAGGGTCGTAATCATAGTCAGTGTCACATCTTCTCTTTCTGTAGCTGGAAAATAGTTCTCATGTACTTTATCGACAATTTTGTTTAGCCGAATTTCAAGGGCTTCCAGCTCTTCTATAAGGCTTTCAGATTTTTTTCCAAGTTCTTGAAGCTGTTTGCCATTTGCCGATAAAATTGCGACACGTTTTTCTTTTTCGACTTCCAGAGCTGCGTCGAAAACTGTCAGTTCTTCCAGCAATATATTTCTTACAGTTTCAAACATGACTTAATCCTCTGTATATACATCGGAAAATTTATCGGTAACCATAAGTAAAAGAAACTGTAATGTAAATGTTGTTATTAATAAATATCCGAATTGACGTCATCAAAGGATAAGAGAACTTTCTGGAATATCCTATTCAAAAAAAAATCGGAAATTAGCATTAGCCTCATGAATGAAAAACGAAATTATATACCCGCGAGCATACTTGTAACCATTTTTCTTTTAAACATTTCATGCACAGGAAGTCATTCTTCATTACCTTTAGAATATGATCCCGGATGTAAAAATGGTACAATTGAAATTTGGGGGAGTGCTGCACTTGAATCTGAAAAGAAAATTATAAATAGAGCTAGTGAAGTCAGGGCTCAAAACGATGCATGCAGGAATTTTGTTTATTCATGTATAGCGCAACCGGTTACAGAAAAGACAGAACTATTCACTTCTCAGGCCATTGCTTCGAGATTGATGTATGATACCCCTGGTCTCTGTGACGGAATGGAAGTGGTTAAGAGTATTCGAAACGATCGTTACAATGTTTTATTTAAATTGAATAAGGATCCGGACTGGATTGAACAGGCTATTATAAACGCAGAAAAAGAATATACGAAACCTGAATTACTTCTTATCGTACTGGAAGAATTTAACCTGGCAGGCGAGGGAAAAATCATACATGATTTTGATGATAAATACAATCTATCGCGCGATAGAATTAAAGATTATCTGGTAAAAAATGAGATAAGGGTTAAAGGAATGACTTTACCTTTTCCGGTATCAATCAGTCACGAGGTAATAATTGAAAATCCGGATAAATATCTGAGAAAATCAGAAATGTGGAAAAATAACAGTTCCTATGACATAATTGCCGTTGCAGCTCTGGAAGCCAATCCTGATCCCGAAAGTTATGACAGAGCAGATTTGAGAATTTATAATACAACGGGAATTTTCAGTTACTTTACGCTGAGTGGCATGATGAATCGAAAACAGATTCGGAGTCAATATAACGGGGAAGGGTATACTGAAATGGAAGCAGCGGTTAACTCAATGAAGAATTTGCTGCATGGGAAAATCGATGGTGAAGCTTCATCTTTTTTAAAAACGTTTACAACGGATTTGTTTGAAGACTGGAAATTCGAGATGAGTCATAACAGTATTACTCTCGAATTGAAAGGATTTACCGAGAATGATCTAGATGGTTTTGAAACATTTTTGTATGAATTTGGTGAAGTTCAGGAAGTAAATGTAGAAAGCGATCATCCGGATAAGATAAAAGTAATAGTAGCAGCAACAGTTAAAGATGTGGCATTAATTATTGATCATTATAAATTTGAGCTATTGAGCTTGATGAATCGATCCTCCAACTCTGAATTGCTTATCGAGGATTTAAGACCGGGGACAATTGTAATCTCCATTAAATAAGGAATACTGACTGTGAAGAAATTTACAAAATACTTTATATTATCACTGATTATTTTTGCCGGTGCCTGCGACGGTGTCTGGACGGAAAAATTTGATGTGTATGATATTCGTGTAGATAAGCATAATATCCATGCTGAAGTTGCTATTTCGACGAAACAGAGATCCCGGGGCTTAATGTATAGAGGAGAACTGCCTGAAAATGATGGAATGCTTTTTATATTTCCGGAGACAAAGAAACAGAATTTCTGGATGAAAAATACATTGATTCCACTTGACATTGCATTTTTCGATGAACAGGGATTCCTGATCGAATTTTTTACAATGGATGTTGATAATGGGAAAAAGATTTATTCATCGTCAGAAAATGCAAAATATGGATTGGAAATGAATGCTGGATGGTTCAGAGCCAGAGGAATTAAGAAATTCGACAGGCTGCATCTTCCGGATAGTCTGATAAAATACTAACAATAGTTGTTTAGAAGTACAGCAGTGAAATAATTTGATAACCGACTACAATTATTTTATCGAAGTCAGGCGGTAATAAAAATTTATGATCCTGGAAATGGAAGCTCATCATGCTGTTCCAGGTGTTCTTCAATATCTGTATGATCGGATTCAATATATTCTCTGGTTTTAAATATCTCCCATTTTGAAGGTTCGCCGAATTCCGATTTTGCCGGTCGTATGGCAAGGATTCCAAGTTTAAATAGATTAATAAATACACTAATTTCTGGAGATGATTTTTCAATCTCCATTTGCTGAAGAGTCTTATAAAAAGGTAATATCCCGCGAAAAAACCATCCGGATGCACTGATTGCCGGGTCATTTGAGAAAACTTCATCAAGATATGCCGGAGCGGAAATATCACGGTTGTCATCAGTTGAAAAAGATTTTGATACTCTCTTTCGTAGAATTTCTCTATAAATGTCTCCGGTCAGATTTGATGTTTTTAAAGGAGTTCTCGTACCTTTATTGATTAACCAATTGATCCAGGCTTTCTTTTCCGCATTCCCAAGATAGTGGATATACGATACAAGATATCCTGATTTTCTTATCGCAGGACATGTTTGAATTAAGTGATAAGCTTCAGAAAATATAAGGCATCTAGTATCATCAGGATTGATTGTGTAAGGGTGTGCAATTAGATAATTCCATCGCTTTTCATTGACTTGACTTTTTTTTATAGTGCCAAAGCGGTTCAGCAGAAAGGCAAAGTCATCATTCAATTTACCTGTGGATTTATTTGTAAGCAAATCCCATGGTCTTCCCAGTCTTTCCAGAGCACTAATAATTGATTTTTCCAGTCGATCAGGGTCCTCTCCTTTGCGAATAATCATTCTCAGCTGGATCTGCAATCTTCGCAGTTCCGCTTTTGGGATTCGTGAGAAATTTTTAGCCAATCTGAAATTCATATCAGGATCTGATTCCTATGTCATTTCTGTAGAAGGTTCCCGGCGTATGAATATTGCGAATCAATTCATACGCATTTTTTGAAGCATCATCAGGTGATTTACCCCGGGCGGCCACACCTAAAATTCGCCCACCGGAACTGTAATATTCATTATTTTTCATGTACGTTCCTGCGTGAAAAATAACAGAACTTTCATTGCCTCCTTCCAGTTTTCCCAGAGGAACATCTTTTTCGTAAGCACCCGGATATCCTTCCGCAGCAAGAACTACAACAAGGGCACTTTCATTAAAAAACTGAAGTGGTCGATTTTCCAGATTTCCCGTAGCTGACCGATAACACAAATCTACAAGGTCCTCATCAAGAAGCATCATAAGCGGTTGGGTTTCAGGATCACCAAATCTACAGTTGAATTCAACAACTTTAATAGTGTTATTTTTTACCATTAATCCTGCGTACAATAAACCCCGGTATGGATGGCCTTCCTTTTTCATTCCTTCTATGGCCGGTTGCAGTATTTCATCCTGAACCTTCTGCATCATATCGGGTGTCATAAATGAAACAGGTGCATATGCGCCCATACCACCTGTATTGGGACCGCGATCATTATCGTAAGCTCGTTTAAAATCCTGAGCGGCTATAAATGGAACTGCTCTCTCTCCATCGCATAGAGCAAAAACAGATGCTTCTTCTCCATCCATGAAGTCTTCTATAAGAACGTTATTTCCTGAACTGCCAAATTTGCCTCGATCCAGCGCATCACGGATTGCCTCCTCGGCAACAGAATGTTCATTTGCTACTGTTACTCCCTTACCGGCAGCCAGACCATCGGCTTTAATTACAATTGGTAATGAGCGGCTTTCAAGATATTCAAGGGCTTCCTGGGTGTCACTGAATGATCTGGCATCTGCTGTTGGAATCCCATACCTTACCATAAAAGATTTAGCGAATTCTTTGGAACCTTCAATTGCTGCTGCACTCCGTGAAGGTCCAAAAACCGGGCATATGCCTTCCAGCTGGTCTACAATCCCTTCAACAAGTGGCTGCTCCGGTCCAACTACCACTAAA